>NZ_JBSFPI010000030.1:0-74904 GCF_053588115.1 Nocardia sp. NPDC003482 | reverse complement strand
CCCCAAGAGATGATTGGGTTGATAGGCCGGAACTGGAAGCACGGTAACGTGTGGAGGTGACCGGTACTAATAGGCCGAGGGCTTACCAACGAAGAGGCTACGCGTCCACTGTGCGGTTCTGGAACAACACACGCATGCACCCGCTGCGAGGTCCAGGGTTTCGTACCCCCTGGTGTTCGGGGGTTGGTCTCAGCCCTTGTACTCGGAGCGTGGAGCGCGGAGAGTTCCATAGTGTTACGGCGGTTATAGCGGTGGGGAAACGCCCGGTCCCATTCCGAACCCGGAAGCTAAGCCTGCCAGCGCCGATGGTACTGCACTCGACAGGGTGTGGGAGAGTAGGACACCGCCGGAACAATATTCCCGAGAAGGGGCCCAGCAATGGGCCCCTTCTCGCATATCCGGACCCGATCACCCTGTGCCGCAACGACTTCCGTGCGCCAGGTTTGTCGCCGACGCGGCGGGGCATTCACTCCGACACCAGCGTGTCACGTTTCACAGCGAAGTCTCGAGCGACGGGAAGCGTGGGCGCAGACCCGATCGGGATGATTGAAAGGTAGGCCCGGCGGATCGACCGCCGGCAGGAGTTCGGAAGGGGATGCCATGGTGGTGCTGACCGCACCGGCGCCGGAAGCATCGAGCGGTGCCACCGCGACCAACCGCCCCCGCTGGCGGCGCTTCTTGCTGCCCGTCACCTATGTGTACGCCGCGGCCCTCGTCGCGGTCACGGCGTGGCTGTCCGTCATCGACGACACCACCCAATCGAAGATCGTCCTGCACGTCAGCACCAACCTGCACAACCTGCTGCGCGGCCACTTCGGCACCCTGTTCTCCAGTGCCTTCGTCATCGGCGACAACAGCGGCGCCCTGCTCATCATCCCCCTGCTCGTCTCCCTGCTCGCCCTCGCCGAACTCCGCTTCGGCGCCTGGCAGGTGATCCGCATCTTCCTCGCGGGCCACATCGGCGCCACCCTGCTGGTGGCCCTGGGCCTGTGGGTCGCCGTCGAAGCGGGCTGGCTCCCGATCGACATCACCCGCGCCGAGGACGTCGGAATCAGTTACGGCGCAATGGCTCTCATCGGCGCCTTCTACGCCCTCCTCCCGTCCCGCTGGCGCCCCACCTGGGCCATCACCTGGCTCGCCGTCGCCGTCGCGGGCGTCGTCATGGGCCGCACCTTCACCAACGTCGGCCACCTCCTGGCCGTGGTGATCGGCCTCGCCGCCGGCTTCTGGGCCCTCCGCTCCCACCACCCCACCCTCCCCAAACTCTCCTGGTACGAGACCGTCATGCTCGTCATAGCCTCCGTCCTCGGCTACCTCCTCCTAGTGGGCTGAATTCCTGCCTCGCCCCGCCCGTGGCTGTCTGCTCGTGGGGGCTGAATTCAGTACAGCCCTCGCCCCGGAGCTGTCCGCTTGTGCGCTGACTTCGGTATGCCGCCCCGGCCGGTGACTATCTCCTCGTCGGCTGACCCGATACGCCGCCCCTCTCCGTGGGCTGAATTCGGTACGGACCCACTACTGCCCTAGAGTGCCTGGGGTGCGCCTCGTGATAGCTCGCTGTCAGGTCGACTACGTGGGTCGGCTCACCGCTCACCTCCCCATGGCTCGCCGGCTGCTGATGATGAAGGCGGACGGTTCGGTGCTCGTGCACTCCGACGGCGGTTCCTACAAACCGCTGAATTGGATGAGCCCGCCGTGCTGG
The DNA here is from genome assembly GCF_053588115.1 of Nocardia sp. NPDC003482. Taxonomy (NCBI): domain Bacteria; kingdom Bacillati; phylum Actinomycetota; class Actinomycetes; order Mycobacteriales; family Nocardiaceae; genus Nocardia; species Nocardia sp. NPDC003482. The sequence goes on along the minus strand of NZ_JBSFPI010000030.1, from coordinate 73,205 downwards.
GTGGAGGAACGCGAATCCGATTCGCCCGCAACCAAACTGTGGGTGGTGACGAACAAGGCCGGGGAAGAACTCCGAATCACGGTCGAGGAGATCGAACACGATTCCTCTCATGATCTCGGCATCGATCCCGGCCTCGTGAAAGACGGCGTCGAAGCGCACCTCCAGGAATTGCTCGCCGAGCACATTCACACCCTCGGCGAGGGATACAGCCTCATTCGCCGCGAATACATGACCGCGATCGGACCGGTCGACATTCTCTGCCGCGACGCCACGGGCGCGACGGTGGCCGTGGAGATCAAACGCCGCGGCGAGATCGACGGCGTCGAACAGCTCACCCGCTACCTCGAACTGCTCAACCGCGACCCCCTGCTGGCCCCCGTCACCGGCGTCTTCGCCGCCCAGCAGATCAAACCCCAGGCCCGCACCCTCGCCACCGACCGCGGAATCCGTTGCCTCACTCTCGATTACGACGCCCTACGGGGTACGGAGAGCGCCGAATTCCGCCTGTTCTAACCTGGATACCAATGCCCCGCCGGAAACCGCGCCCCACCCCACCGGCGCGGTCCTCCCGGGACCCGCGCCCCCTGGGCGACGTCTTCGGCCGCACCGAACCGGGCCCCGACGGCGACGACTACATAGTCCGCACCATCCCCGGCACCCGAGCCACCAAAACCTACCGCTGCCCCGGCTGCGACCACGAAATCCCCCCAGGCACCCCCCACCTGGTCGCCTGGCGAGCCCACAACGGCGAAGAAGACCGCCGCCACTGGCACACCGGCTGCTGGAAAGGCCGCCACACCAGACGCATAACCCGCCGCTGGTCCTAACCCCACCCGCACCCCTTATTCGAATCCGCACCCCCTTCAGAGCCCTATAAGGGGTGCGGATCCGAATAAAGGGTGCGACTGGGTTGCTCGGCCTCGAGGCCCGCACGTTCTGAGCGGCCTGCGAAGGGTGGGATCGGGCCAATGACCCTGTGGCGCAGGGCAACCAGCCCCACACATAAGGAAGGCCGCCCCCGAAAAATCGGGGGCGGCCTTCGAACGGTCGGTGTTGTCGCCCGGTCGGTTCGGCGTACTAGCTCGAGATCTCGGCGTTCTCGCGCTCTTCGGCGTCGAGCTCCTCCTCGTCGGCCTCGGCCTTCGCGTCGGGGATCGCCTTCTGGCGGTTGGGGCCGGACTGCTTGCCGGACAGCGAGCGCTGTTCGGGGGCGCCGTCGAGCAGCTCGGATTCGCGGTTGACCGCGGCGAGCATGGCGGGCACCGAATCGAGCTGGCCGCGAATTCCCAAGAGCTGGGCCAGAACTCGGCCGCGCAGCACGCGCATCTCCTCGGCCAGCTCCTTGGCGTGGGCGATCTTGCGATCGGCCTGCTGGGTGGCGGAGGTGACCAGACGGTTGGACTCGTCGGTCGCGTCCTTGATGCGCTGGGCGGCCTCGGCGCGGCTGGTGGCCTCGAGCTCCTCCATCGCGCGGGTCAGCTTGGTGCGACGCTCGGCCATGGTGACCTCGAAGTCCTGCTGCGCGGCCTTGCGCTTGGCCTCGGCTTCCTTCGTGATCCGATCGGCCTCGGCCTGCGCGGCCTCGACGATCTTGGTCGCCTCGGTGCGCGCGTTGGCGAGGGTCTGCTCGAACTCGACCTCGAGCGCCTCACGCTTCTCCTTGGTCTCCGAGAGCAGCGACTCGTACTTGCCGCGCATCTCGGTGGCCTGCTGCTCGGCGATGGAGATCATCTCCGCGGCCTCGGCCTGCGCCTGCGCGCGGACCTCGGAGGCCTCGTCGGAGGCGAGCCGCAGCATGCGGGAGATGCGATCGCTCATGCCCTCCGCGGTGGTCGGCGGCACCGACAGACGATCGACTTCCTTACGGAGCTCGTCGATTTCGTCGCGGGCGTCTTCCAGCTGGGCGGCCAGGTTCCGGGCCTGAGCCGCCGCAGCGTCGCGGTCGGTGGCGGTGACCCTCAGTTCGGCATCGAAACGGTCGAAATAATTGCGTACTTCGTCACGGTCATAACCCTTCCGGACCACCGTAAAGGGCAACGCGACGAAGCGATTGCGATCGGGCTCAGTGGACGACATGCCCCACAAACTACAGCCTGTCGACCAGCCATGGTGACCCGACCGCGAATGTCGTTACGACAAGTTTCCCCGGTCGGATTGCGGTACTAGTGAGTAGGATTCGCGGCAGGCTCGACCAACTCGATGAGCACACCTCCAGCATCCTTGGGGTGCACGAAGTTGATTCGCGAGCCCGCCGTGCCGGGCCGGGGACCCTCGTACAGCAAACGGAGCCCGCGGCCACGCAGAAAGGTTGCCACGGCATCGATATCGGTGACCCGATAGGCCAGTTGCTGCAGACCCGGACCATTGCGGTCGATGAACTTGGCAATGGTCGATTCGGCGTTGAGCGGTGCCAGCAACTGCAGAGCAGTCGAGTCGTCACCGGCGCCGGGCAGCGACAGCATCGCCTCGTGCACGCCCTGCCCCTCGTTCACCTCGCGATGGGTCTCGACCATGCCGAGGTGCTCGGAGTACCAGGTGACGGCGGTGTCGAGGTCGGGGACGGCGATGCCGACATGGTCGACCGCGATCACGTAGTCGGCGGGAATGAAATCGGACTTTTCGGTGGTGCTCACCCTTCGAACGGTAGCGCGCACCTGCATGGTCGTGGGGTGAGCGCACCGGTTACCGTGGAGTACGAGGCGGCGTAAGACCCGTCGACGCGAATTCGAGAAACGAGGTTCATCGTGACCACCACCTCCGTCATCGTCTCCGGCGCGCGTACCCCGGTCGGCAGGCTGCTGGGTGGATTGAAGGACTTCACCGGCGCCGAGCTGGGTGGGTTCGCCATCCGGGCCGCGCTGGAGAAGGCCGGGGTCGCGCCGGAACAGGTCGAGTACGTGATCATGGGCCAGGTGCTGACCGCGGGCGCGGGCCAGATTCCCGCGCGCCAGGCCGCCGTGGCCGGAGGCATTCCGATGGACGTCCCCGCGGTCACCGTGAACAAGGTCTGCCTGTCCGGCATCAACGCGATCGCGTTGGCGGATCAGCTGATTCGCGCCGGTGAGTACGAGATCGTCGTCGCGGGCGGCCAGGAGTCGATGACCCAGGCCCCGCACCTGCTGGAGAAGAGCCGCGAGGGTTTCAAGTACGGCGACGTCACCCTGCGTGACCACATGGCCTTCGACGGCCTGCACGACATCTTCACCGATCAGGCCATGGGCGCGCTGACCGAATCGCGCAACGACCGCGACCGCATCAGCCGCGAGGACCAGGACGCCTTCGCCGCCGCGTCGCATCAGAAGGCCGCGGCCGCCTGGAAGAACGGCGTGTTCGACGACGAGGTCGTCCCCGTCTCGGTGCCGCAGCGCAAGGGCGATCCGATCGTGGTCGGCCAGGACGAGGGCATCCGCGCCGACACCACCGTCGAGTCCCTCGGCAAGCTGCGCCCCGCTTTCCGCAAGGACGGTACGGTCACCGCCGGTTCGGCCTCCCAGATCTCCGACGGCGCCGCCGCGGTCGTGGTGATGAGCAAGGCCAAGGCCGAGGAGCTGGGCCTGACCTGGATCGCCGAGATCGGCGCCGCCGCCACCGTCGCGGGCCCCGACTCCACCCTCCAGGACCAGCCCGCCAACGCCATCGCGAAAGCCTGTGCGCGCCAAGGCATCTCGCCCGCGGACCTGGACGTCGTCGAGATCAACGAGGCCTTCGCCGCGGTAGGCATCGCCTCCACCCGCAAACTCGGCATCGACCCCGCCAAGGTCAACGTCAACGGCGGCGCCATCGCCATCGGCCACCCCCTCGGCATGTCCGGCGCCCGCATCGTCCTCCACCTCGCCCTCGAACTGAAGCGCCGCGGCGGCGGCACCGGCGCCGCGGCCCTCTGCGGCGGCGGCGGCCAAGGCGACGCCCTCATCCTGAAGGTCTAACCCTCAAACCCCCAGCAACCCAGCCGCACCCCTTATTCGAATCCGCACCCGCTGTGGGGCCCGATAAGGGGTGCGTCTGCGAATAAGGGGTGCGGCTGTGCCCGCTACACCCGACCAACCCTGCGAATAAGGGGTACGGCTGCGTCGGCCGCGCACTTGTCGCACGCTCCGAGAAGGGGTGCGGCTGCGTCAGCCACAGCGCAACCGCGCCCTCGTCGCAGGCGCCCATAAGACGGCTACGAGGCTGTGGCAACCCCAGCCGCACCCTTTGTTCGGATCCGCACCCGCTGTATGGCCCTGTAGGGGGTGCGGATCCAAATAAGAGGTGCGGCTGTGGTTTGGGCCACACGACTACGGCCTGTCGTAGACGTGCGGCAGAATGGTGCGCATGGGTGAAATCTTCGATCTGAGCACGGCTGGGAAGCGCGTGCGGCTGTTCGGGATCCTCGAGGCGATCTCGTGGGCGCTGCTGCTGACCGGATCGGTGTTGAAGCGGTTGCCGGACCCGATCACCTGGCCGGTGATGGTATTCGGCCTGCTGCACGGCTTCGTGTTCATCATGTTCGCGCTGAACCTGCTGCTGGCGTTCCGCGAGTACGGGTGGCCCGCCAAGACGCTACTGATCGGGCTCGCCTCGGCCATCGTGCCGTTCAGCTCGTACTGGTTCGAGCGCTGGGCGGCCCGCACCGGGCAATTGGGTGACCTGGGCCCGGCCCCGGCGCCCGCGCCTGCCGGTTCGTGACAAACTGGAACTCGTGACTCGACCTGCTGCACGTCGTCCTTCCCCCGCCGTTGCCGCTGCCATGTCCGGTGCGGTGGATCTGTCCGCTCTGAAACAGCCGGCCGCCGGGGACGTTCCGAGCGGTCACGCGGTCACCGAGGCCGATTTCGAGGCCAAGGTGTTGCGGCGCTCGCTCGAGGTGCCGGTGGTCGTCGCCCTGTACTCGCAGCGCAGCCCGGGCAGCGTCGAATTGGTGAAGCTGCTCGAGAAGCTGCTCGGCGAGAGCGACGGCACCTGGGATCTGGCCACCGTCGAGGCCGAGCCCAATATGCGCATCGCGCAGGCGTTCGGGGTGCAGGGCATCCCGACCGTCGTCGCGGTCGCCGCGGGCCAGCCGCTCGCCGATTTCCAAGGCGCCCAGCCCGAAGCCCAGGTCCGCCAGTGGCTGGCCGCGGTGGTCGACGCCGTGCGCGGCCGCCTGCCCGGCGTCGGCGGTGAGGCCGAGGGCGCGGCCGAGCAACCCGCCGACCCGCGCTTCGTGGCCGCCGAGGAGGCCATCGAGCGCGGCGACATCGCGGGCGCCGAGGCCGCCTACGAGCGCATCCTCGCCGAGGAACCGGCCAACCAGGACGCCAAGGCCGCCCTGCGCCAGCTCCGCTTCTACACCCGCGCCCAGAACCTCCCCGCCGACGCCGTCGCCCGCGCCGACGCCGACCCCGCCGATATCGAGGCCGCCTTCGCCGCCGCCGATCTCGAACTGTTCAACCAGCAACCCGACGCCGCCTTCGACCGCCTGATCGCCCTGATCAAGCGCACCGCGGGCGACGACCGCAACCGCGTCCGCACCCGCCTGGTGGAACTGTTCGAACTGTTCGACACCGCCGACCCGATCGTGGTCGCGGCCCGGCGCCGGTTGGCCACCGCGCTGTACTGAAACACGTTGTGGGAGAGCCGATCCCACGCCCAGCACGAGGCGTGGGATCGGCATCCCGCAGGTGCCGGCGCCGGGAGTCACCCACCCGAACACGGCGTGAGAAGCACGATCGGTATCTCGCGGGGATGTGCGAGACGCCGGAAGAAGTCGTAACCCGGATAGCCCGACGAGCAACGGGGCCACCAGGCGTCGCGCTCCGCTCCGGTCGCCACTCGCGCGCACACGCGGCGCGTCTCCGCACCGATCTGGATCGTGGTCTCCGGATGGGCCCACAAGTTGTGGAACCACGCGGGATTCGACGGTTGTCCCGCCTTCGACGCCACGATCGCGATGGTGTCGCCGTCCTCGTGATACATCACCGGCGAGGTCCGGCGAATCCCGGATCGCGCGCCGACGTGGTCGAGCAGCAGAATCCGCGCGTTCGGAAATCCCGGAACGCGGCCGCCGACGCGCCCGCCGAATCGCCGGTATATCGCGACATGCAGTCGCGTGGAACGCCGCCCGAGGTAGACCCCGCGACTGTTGGCGAACTCCGATATCGCCGCGATCAATCGCCCTACCGGCGACGGAGCCGTCCGTTCCGCGGCCCCGGACTTGTCGTTGTCGGTCATCACGCCTCCCCACCTCGAAGTACTACAGTCGATAGTAGAACGTTCTCAGCTCATTCGACAGTCCATTACCATGGGCCGAAGGAGGGGAACATGCGATCACTCACACCCATCGGACACCTGGCCGCGGCCGCAACCATCCTCACGGCCCTGTTCGTTTCCGCGGGCAGCGCGGCCGCCGACCGGCCCGACACCCAGCTCACCTTCACCCGCACCGACCCGGACCAACCGTCCCGCACGGTCACCCTGACCTGCGCCCCCACCGGCGGCAACCACCCGGCGGCCGAGGCCGCGTGCGCGGCGCTCGCGACGGCCGACCTCACCCTCCCCGAGGAGAACCAAGAGGTCCGCTGCTTCCGCTACTATCCCGTCACCCTGCGCGCCGAGGGAACCCTACGCGGACAACCGATCTCGATCGAGAAGACCTACGGCTGCCTCGTCCCCGAACTCACCGACCCCTGGCGGTTCTGAAACCTATTCCGGCGCAAGCCATACCGCGCTGTTGGGCGCGAGCGTCACCGCCGCCGAGTACGGCCGCCCGTGCCACGGCCGCTCCTCGGCGGTCACCGCGCCCAGATTGCCGATCCCGCTGCCCCCGTAGTGCGCTGCGTCGGTATTGAGGATCTCCCGCCAGCGCCCGCCCGCGGGCAGCCCGACGCGGTAGTCGCGATGCTGCGAACCGGAGAAGTTGAACACGCACGCCACCGTCGACCCGTCGGACCCGTGCCGCAGGAACGCGATGACATTGTTGTTCCGATCATCGGCCTCGATCCACGCGTACCCGCCCGGCGAGGTGTCCTGACTCCACAGCGCGGGCGAGTCGCGATACACCCGGTTCAGATCCCCCACCAGCACCCGAATCCCGTCGTGCAGTGGGTTTTCCAGCTCACCCCAGTCGAGCCCGCGATCGTGCGACCACTCCCGGTACTGCCCGAAATCCTGCCCCATGAACAACAGCTGCTTACCCGGATGCGCCCACATGTAGGCGAGCAGCGCCCGCACCCCGCACGCCTTGGCCCAGTCGTCGCCGGGCATGCGCGTCCACAGCGTGCCCTTGCCGTGCACGACCTCGTCGTGACTGATGGGCAGGACGAAGTTCTCGCTCCACGCGTACACCATCGAGAACGTGATCTCGTTGTGGTGCCAGCTGCGATGGATCTGGTCCCGGCCGAGGTAGCCGAGCGTGTCGTGCATCCAGCCCATATTCCATTTCATGGTGAACCCGAGCCCGCCGACGTCGGTCGCGCGGGTGACCCCGGGCCAGCTGGTGGACTCCTCCGCGACGGTCACCACGCCGGGATGATGCTTGTGGACGGTCGCGTTCATCTCTTGGAGGAACGACACCGCCTCCAGATTCTCCCGCCCGCCATGGATATTCGGCTCCCAGCCGCCCTCGGGCCGCGAATAGTCCAGGTACAGCATGGAAGCCACGGCGTCGACCCGCAGGCCGTCGATGTGGAACTCCTCGATCCAGTACAGCGCGTTGGCCACCAGGAAGTTGCGCACCTCGTGCCGGCCGAAGTCGAAAACGTAGGTGCCCCAATCCAATTGCTCACCGCGCCGCGGATCGGAATGCTCGTACAGCGCCGTCCCGTCGAACCGCGCCAGCGCCCACTCGTCGCGCGGGAAATGCGCCGGAACCCAGTCCAGCAACACCCCGATCCCCGCCCGGTGCAGCCGATCGACGAACGCCCGGAAGTCGTCCGGCGACCCGAACCGCGCCGTCGGAGCGTAGTAGGAGGTGACCTGGTATCCCCACGACCCGCCGAACGGATGTTCCGCGATCGGCAACAGCTCGACGTGCGTATACCCTTGCGCCCGAACGTATTCCGCGAGCTGATCGGCGGCTTCCCGATACCCGAGCCCCGGCCGCCACGACCCCAGGTGCACCTCGTAGACGCTCATCGGCGCCCGCGTGGCGTCGGTCTCCGCGCGCCGGGCCAGCCACTCCCGGTCGCCCCATTCGTAGGAGCTCTCGGTGATCACCGACGCCGTCGCGGGCGGTTGCTCGGTGGCGAACGCCAGGGGATCGGCGTGGTCGACCGTGCGCCCGTCCGCGCCGTGCACCCGGAACTTGTACTTCGTGCCCGGACCGACGCCGGGAACGAACAGCTCCCACACCCCGGATCCGCCCAATTTCCGCATGGGAGCGCTGTTTCCGCTCCATCCGTCGAAGTCGCCGATCACGGTCACCCCGCGCGCGTTCGGCGCCCAGACCGCGAACGCGGTGCCCGGCACGTCGCCGTCGAGGGTGGTGTAGGTGCGCGGATGCGCGCCCAGCACCTCCCACAGCCGTTCGTGCCGTCCCTCGCCGAGCAGGTGCAGATCCAGTTCGCCGATCGTGGGCAGGAATCGGTACCCGTCGGCGACGAGGACGGTCTGCCCGCCGGGATAGGACACGACCAGCCGGTAGTCCCACAGCTCCTCGAACGGAACCACGGTCTCGAACACCCCGTGCTCGACGTGGTCGAGCGGATAATCCTTCTCGCCGATCCGCGCGCTCACCGAATCCGCGTGCGGCCGAAGGGTTCTGATGACCGTGCCGCCCGGATGCGGATGCGAGCCGAGCACGGTGTGCGGGTCCGCGTGTGTCCCCGACACCAGCAGCAGCAGATCGCGGCGGTTCACGAGAACGTCTTCCGGTAGGCCAGTTCCGTCCGCGCCGCGGCCGAGACCGGCGGCAGCGCCAGGATGTGCGCGACCGCGTGCACGGGATCGAGCCGCACGTAATTCGTTTGGCCCCAATGGTATTCCTCGCCCGTGACCTCGTCGACGACGACGGGATGGTCGTGCCATTCCCGTCCGATCGCGGGCATGTCGAGCGAGACCATGCCCTGTTCGGCCGCGTACGGATCGAGGTTCACCACGACCAGCACCGCGTCCCCGGTGACCGGATCCACCTTCGAGTACGCCAGCAGCGCGTCGTTGTCGACGTGATGGAAGGCGATGCAGCGCAGCTGTTGCAGCGCCGGGTGGGCGCGGCGGATCTCGTTGAGCCGGGTCAGCCACGGCTCCAACGATTCTCCGCGCGCGGCGGCCTCGACGAACGGGCGCGGGCGCAGCTCGTACTTCTCCGAGTCGAGGTACTCCTCGCTGCCGGGACGCACCGCCTGGTGCTCGAACAGCTCGAATCCGGAGTACACGCCCCAGCTCGGCCCGAGCGTCGCCGCCAGGACCGCGCGAATGGCGAACATGCCGGGCCCGCCGTGCTGGAGGCTCTCGTGCAGGATGTCGGGGGTGTTCACGAACAGATTCGGGCGCGCCTCGTCGGCCTTGGCGGCCAGTTCGAGGGCGAATTCGGTGAGTTCCTGTTTCCCGGTGCGCCAGGTGAAATACGTGTAGGACTGGGCGAATCCGCGCCGGGCGAGCCCGTAGAGCCGGGCCGGGCGGGTGAACGCCTCGGACAGGAAGAACACGTCCGGATCGGTCTCGCGCAGCCGCGCGATCAGCCACTCCCAGAAGTCGGCCGGTTTGGTGTGCGGGTTGTCGACGCGGAAGATCTTGACGCCCAACGCGATCCAGTGCTTGACCACGCGCAGCACCTCGGCGTAGAGCCCGTCGGGATCGTTGTCGAAGTTGAGCGGGTAGATGTCCTGGTACTTCTTCGGCGGGTTCTCCGCGAAGGCGATGGTGCCGTCGGGCAGGGTGGTGAACCACTCCGGATGCGTGCGCACCCACGGATGGTCCGGCGCGCACTGCAACGCCAGATCGAGCGCCACCTCGAGGCCGAGTTCGCGTGCGGTGGTGACGAATTCGGCGAAGTCCTCCTCGGTGCCCAGGCGCGGGTGGATGGCGTCGTGGCCGCCCTCGTCGGAGCCGATCGCCCACGGCGAGCCGACGTCGCCTGGCTCGGCGGTGAGAGAGTTGTTGCGGCCCTTGCGATTCACCTTCCCGATCGGATGGATCGGCGGCAGGTAGACCACGTCGAATCCCATGGCGGCGATGCGGTGCAGCTCCTTGGCGGCGGTGGCGAAGGTGCCGTGCACCGGGTTGCCGTCGGCGTCGCGGCCGCCGGTGGAGCGCGGGAAGAACTCGTACCACGACCCGTACAGGGCCCGTGGACGTTCGACCAGCACGCAGTGTTGCGGACCGCGGGTCACCAGTTCGCGCAGCGGCGCGGCGCGCAGGATCTCGCTCACCTCGGCGCTGAAGGCCGGGGCGACCCGGGCGGGGAGCTGGGCGTCGCCGCGCAGCGACGCGGCCGCCGCGCGCAGGCGCTCCCACTCCCGTTTGGGCACGTTCTGGGCGGCCCGGTCGAGCAGGCGCGCGCCGATCTCCAGGTCGTTGGCCAGGTCGGCGGCGGTCTGGCCGACGGCGAGTTTGGCCTCCACGGCCGACCGCCAGGTTGCCAGCGGATCGCTCCAGCCCTCGACCCGATAGGCCCACAGCCCCGGTTCGGTGGGGACGAAGGTGGCGTTGAAGACGTCGGGTTCGATATCGGGGGTCATCCGGATGCGCCGCAGCCGCGCGCTGCCCGGGGGCCGGATCGCGAGGTTGGCGGAGACCGCGTCGTGTCCCTCCCGCCAGACCACGCTGCGAACTGGGAAGACCTCGCCCACCACCGCCTTCGCGGGATACCCGCCGGGAATGGACGGGGCCGTGTCATCGATGGCGATCCGACCGGTCACGAGATCACCGTACCGGTATTTTCGCCACGACCACGAACGCAGCGGCCGGATGCCGGGTCGTCGCGCGACCACGGCGACTCCCGCCACGGCGTGGAACGCTGGTGCGTGGCAACGACGACTGCGACGGACGAGGAGATATCAATCATGACTGCTGTGCAAGGTCTTTCGGTCGATGTGCCGATGCCGGACGGTGTGGCCGACGCCTATGTGGCGTACCCCGACGACGGCGCGGCACACCCCGGGGTCCTGCTCTACCCCGACGCCTTCGGGCTGCGGCCGGTGGTTCGCGGCATCGTCGACCGCGTCGCCGCCCACGGCTACACGGTCCTCGCGCCGAACCTCTTCTACCGGCACGGCCGCGCGCCCGTGGTGGATCTGCCGGACTTCATCGATTTCACCGCCCGCCCCGACCTGTTCGGCCAGCTCCGCCCGCTCATGGTCGAACTGACCGGCCCGACCACCGTCCGCGACGCGGGCGCCTACCTCGACTGGCTCGCGTCCTTCGACCACGCCGCGCCCGCGCCCTTCGGCACCACGGGCTACTGCATGGGCGGCCGCCAGGCGCTGCGCACCGCCGCCGCCTTCCCCGACCGCATCGCCGCGGTCGCGGCCTTCCACACCGGCCACATCGTCACCGACGCCCCCGACAGTCCCCACCACGACCTCGAAAAGATCCGCGCCGAGGTCTATTTCGGCCACGCCGACCAGGACCAATCCATGCCGCCCGAGGCCATCGAGGCCATCGACAAGACCCTCACCGCGGCGAACATCCCGCACCGCACCGAGATCTACGAGGGCGCGGCCCACGGCTACACCCAATCCGACACCTCGGTCTACGACGAGGCCGCCACCGAACGTCACTACCGCGAACTGCTGTCCCTGCTGGACCGAACCCTGCGCTGACGGCGTCCCGACCCCGACATACCGGTAGGGTCTGACCGGTGAAGGCCCTCCGTCGATTCACCGTCCGTGCCCATCTGCCCGAGTCGTTGGCGGCGTTGACCGAACTGGCCACCAATCTGCGGTGGTCCTGGCACGCGCCGACGCAGGATCTGTTCGCCGAACTGGATCGGGAGCGGTGGGCCGAGGTCGGGCACGATCCGGTGCGGATGCTGGGGGAGGTGCCCGCGGCCCGGCTCGACGAGTTGGCCGCCGATCCGGAGTACGTGCGCGCGGTCGAGCGCCAGGCGGCGGATCTGCGGGACTACCTGACGCGGCCGCGGTGGTTCACCAGGCAGGACGGCGGCCCGCGCTGCATCGCCTATTTCTCGATGGAGTTCGGCGTCACCGAGGTGCTGCCGAACTACTCGGGCGGCCTCGGCATCCTGGCCGGTGATCATCTCAAGGCCGCCTCCGATCTGGGGTTGCCGCTGATCGGGGTCGGGCTGCTGTACCGGTCGGGCTACTTCCGCCAGTCGCTGACCGCCGACGGCTGGCAGGCCGAGCACTACCCCGATCTCGATCCGCAGGGGCTGCCGTTGCGGCTGCTGACCGAGGAGGGCGCGCCCGTGCTGGTGCACGTGCCGATGCCGGAGGGACGGGTACTGCGGGCGCGGGTGTGGATCGCGCAGGTGGGCCGAATCCCGTTGCTGCTGTTGGATTCCGATATCGCCGACAACGATCCCGAACTGCGCGCGGTCACCGATCGGCTGTACGGCGGCGATCAGGATCACCGCATCAAGCAGGAGATCCTCGCCGGAATCGGCGGGGTGCGGGCGGTGCGCGCCTACACCCACGCCCACGGGCTGCCCGATCCGGACGTGTTCCACATGAACGAGGGCCACGCCGGATTCCTCGGCATCGAGCGCATTCGCGAATACATCTCCGGCGGAATGGATTTCGACGCCGCGCTGGCCGCCGTGCGCGCCGCGACCGTGTTCACCACGCACACCCCGGTGCCCGCCGGGATCGACCGCTTCTCCGCCGCGCTGATGCGTCGTTACTTCGGCGGCGAGCACGGCGAGCGGGAATCCCCGATGCTGCCCGGTGTCGAGGTGGACCGGATTCTCGCCCTCGGCCGCGAGGCCGACCCGGCGGTGTTCAACATGGCCCACCTCGGCCTGCGCCTGGCCCAGCGCGCCAACGGCGTGTCGAAGCTGCACGGCGAGGTGAGCCGGGCGATGTTCGCCCCGCTGTGGCCCGGTTTCGACAGCGCGGAGGTGCCGATCGGCTCGGTCACCAACGGCGTGCACGCCCCCACCTGGGCGGCGCGCGAATGGATCGACAAGGCCCGCGACGTCCTCGGCCCCGAACTGGTCGAGGAGGCGCGCGGCTGGGAACGCCTGCGCGACGTCGACCTCGGCGAGCTGTGGACCACCCGCAACACCCTGCGTGGCCTGCTCATCGCCGAGGTGCGCCGCCGCCTGCGCGCGTCCTGGCTCGAGCGGGGCGCCGCGCCCGCCGAATTGGGTTGGGTGGACGACGTTTTCGACCCGAACGTGCTGACCGTCGGCTTCGCCCGCCGCGTGCCCACCTACAAACGCCTCACGCTCATGCTGCGCGATCCGGACCGGCTGCGCGCGCTGCTGCTGGATCCGGAGCGTCCCGTGCAACTGGTCGTCGCGGGCAAGAGCCATCCCGCCGACGACGGCGGCAAGGGCCTGATCCAGCAGGTCGTGCGGTTCGCCGACGATCCGGCCGTGCGGCACCGCATCGTGTTCCTGCCCGACTACGACATGTCCATGGCCCGCTACCTGTACTGGGGATGCGACGTCTGGCTCAACAACCCGCTGCGCCCGCTCGAGGCGTGCGGCACCTCGGGTATGAAGGCCGCGCTCAACGGCTCGCTGAATCTGTCCATCCGCGACGGCTGGTGGGACGAGATGTACGACGGCGAGAACGGCTGGGCCATCCCCACCGCCGACGGCGTGCGCGACGATCACCGCCGCGACGACCTTGAGGCCAGCGCCCTCTACGAGATGCTCGAACGGTCGGTGCTGCCGCGCTTCTACGAACGCGACCACGACGGTATGCCGGTGCGCTGGATGGAGATGGTGCGCCACACCCTGCAAACCCTCGGCCCGAAGGTGCTGGCCTCGCGCATGGTCCGCGACTACGCCGTCGAGTACTACACCCCCGCTGCCGCCTCCTACGCCGCGGTCGCGCGCGAGAACTTCACGGGCGCAAGGGAACTCGCCGACTACCGCCGCCGCGTCGAATCGGCGTGGCCGCAGGTCAAGGTGCTCCAGGTGGACAGCTCCGGTCTGCCCGACACCCCGGTGATCGGCGCGGACCTGTCGCTGCGCGCCCGCATCGACCTGGGCGGCCTGTCGCCCGACGAGGTCGCCGTGGAGGCCGTCCTCGGCCGCGTCTCGCCCGACGACGACCTGTCCGAGGTCACCACCGTGCCCATGACGCACGCCGGAAACGATTCGGGCGCGGAGGTTTTCACGATCTCGACACCGGTCCCGCTGTCCGGCGCCGTCGGTTACACGGTGCGCGTCCTGCCGCACCACCGGCTGCTCGCCGGTGACGCCGAACTCGGCCTGATCGCGACCCCCGCGCCCTGACGGGAGTCCCGCCCGCTCACCCCGGCTGGATCAGCGTGCGCTTCACGATCTTCCCGGTCGCGTTGCGCGGCAGCGCGTCCAGGAAGGTCACATCGCGCGGCACGGAGAACCGGCCCAGCCGGTGCCGGATGTAGTTGCGCACCATATCCGGATCCAACCCGGACCCGTCGCGTTTGACCACGAAAGCGGCCAGCCGCTGGCCGAATTCGCGATCCGGCACGCCGACCACCGCGACCTCGCTGATCTGCGGCAGATGCGACAGCGCCTCCTCCACCGGGCGGGGGAAGACGTTCTCGCCGCCGGAGATGATCATCTCGTCGTCGCGCCCGGCCACGAACAGCCGCCCGGCCGCGTCGAGATAGCCGACGTCGCCGGTGTCGAGCATGCCGTCCGCCTCGCCCGGCGGGGCGGCGTCGGTGTACCCGTCGAACAGCATGTGGTTGCCGACGAAGATGCGCCCGGTCGTCCCGATCGGCACCGGCCGCGAATCCGGGCCCAGCACCGCCACTTTCGTGCCCAGCGGCGGCCGCCCGGCGGTGGTGGGGGAGACCCGCAGGTCCGACGGGTCGGCGATGGTCGCCCAGGACACCTCGGTGGAGCCGTAGACGTTGTAGAGGACATCGCCGTAGGTGTCCATGAACCGCAGCACCGCCGCCCCGGCCAGCGGCGCGCCGCAACTGGCCACCACCCGCAGGCTGGAGGTGTCGTAGCGGGCCCGAATCGCGGTGGGCAGGTCCAGGATTCGATTGATCATCACCGGCACCACGATCATCGAGGTGATCCGGTGCTCGGCGATCAACCGCAGGCAGTCCTCGGCGTCGAAGTGCTCCGGCAGCACCACCGTCGCCCGGAGGGGCGTGCTGATCTGCAACGCGGCCAGTCCCCAAGTGTGGAACAGCGGGGCCGGGATGAGCATGTTCTCGTTCATCCGCAACGGGATTCGCGACAGCAGCGCCGCGACCGTGCCGAAACCCTTGGGGTGCGGGCGGCGGGCGCTCTTGGGCCGGCCGCTGGTTCCCGAGGTGAGCACGATCAACCGGCCCGGATGCCGCGGCTTGGCGAAACCCGTTCCGCCACCGTCGATCAGCTCGTCGACCGTCGGCCGGTACGGATCCACGGAGTCGCCGCGCGTGGCGAACCGGGGCAGATCCGGCGGCAGGTATCGGATCAGCTCCTCCAACTCCGGATCGGCGAAGATCGCCGCGATCTCGTGCTTGTCGGCGATCTCCGCGATCCGGCCCGCGGGCAGGCCGGTGTTGAGCAGCACCACGTCCGCCCCCAATTTGCCCGCCCCGACCATGATCTCGACCATCTCGGCGTGATTGCGCGCGAGGAGCCCGATCGCGTCGCCCGCCCGGATGCCCAGGCCCGCGAGCGCGCGGGCGAACGCGTGGCTGCGCGCGTGCACCTCGGCGAAGGTGCGGTCGGCGCGATCGTCGATCACCGCCAACCGGTCCGGGGCGTAGGCCGCGGCCGCGGCGTAGCCGCCCGCCAGATTGAAGCCCCACTTGGCCAGTCCCGCCAGCTGCCGCACCCCGCGATCGGGCCGGTAGCTGCGGACCACGCCGGTGGCCATCATCTGCCGCGCCACCTCGGCCTGGAGGCGCACGGGGGAGTCCTCGCCGTTGACCACCACCGAGGTCGCCGCGCGGGCCGGGATGTCGGCGAGCCGTTGCAGGCCCGCGCGGGTCCACTCCACGAGGTCGCCGTTGCCCAGCGATTCGATCAGCGGATGCACCCGCGCGGGGGCGAAGAAGGTGACCACGACCCGGGTCCGCTCGCCGTCGCCGCGCAGGCGGATCGAGGCGAAACTGCCCTGCGCGGGCAGTTGCAGTTCCAGGCTGTCGGGCGCCTGATGGACGACGAGCCGGGCGTCCAGGGTGCGGACCTCGGCGCCGTCGCCCACCCGGAACCGCAGCACGGGCGGACCGTCGCTGTCGATCTGCTCGCACGCGCCGATGCCGGGGAACATCCGTGGATAGGTCTGGGGATCGATGAGCAGATCCCACATTGCTCTACGCGCGATCGGAAGATCTGCGACCGCGTCGACGACATCGGTAACCAACTGCTTGCACTTCTGACTTCGGCCGGGTCGAGGACTCGGTTCGGCGGATTACGTATTTGTAACGGTGCTCACAGATCTGGTCAAGGTCCTTGGAATTGAAGGGACCGCTTTCGGCAAATTGCCCAATGATTGCATGTGACACCGGGTTACGGATGTGTCCAGGCGGTGGGGATTGCGCCCGATTCGCCGGACCGTGTCGCGGCGCGCGAGGGGCGGCGAGATACGGTGCCCATGGGCAGATCGATTCCGGGCGAGGGCGGAGACAGCACTGATGAACATCGAGGTCACATCGCGACCGCGGGGGCGCGTCGACGCCTACTTCGGCGTGACCGAACTCGGCTCGACGTATCGCCGCGAGATCATGGCCGGGACGGTCACCTTCCTCGCGATGTCGTATGTGCTGGCGGTCAATCCGGCCGTCCTCGGCGATCACGGGCCGCTCGGCGCGAAGGGCATCCCCACCCAGGCGGTCTTCACCGCGACCGCGCTGGCCGCGGTCTTCGGCACGCTGGTGATGGGACTGTGGGCGCGCTACCCCGTGGCCCTGGCCCCCGGTATGGGACTCAACGCGTTCTTCGCCTACACCGTCGTGCTCGACATGGGCATCCCCTGGCAGCAGGCGCTGTCGGGCACGCTGCTGTCGGGCGTGATCTTCTTCGTGCTCGCGGTCACCAAGATCCGCGAGAAGATCATCGACGCGATCCCGTTGCAGATGAAGCTCGCGGTGGGCGCGGGCATCGGGTTCTTCGTGGCGTTCATCGGGCTCAAGAACGCGGGGCTGGTGGTCTCGAGCGAGTCGACCTTCGTGCACCTGGGCCACTTCACCAAGGGCACCACGCTGCTGGCGTTGTTCGGACTGCTCGTGACCGTGATCTTCCTGGTGCTGGGCTGGCACGGGGCGGTGCTGTACGGGATCGTGGCGACCGCGCTCGTCGGGATTGTCAGCGGGCTGGTCGAACTGCCGCATTCGGTGGTGGCCATGCCGCACGGGCTGGACCGGACGTTCGGCGAGGCCATCGTCAATCTGCCGCACGCGTTCACCGGGCAGATGGCGATTGTCGTGCTCACCATGTTGTTCGTCGACTTCTTCGACGCCTCCGGCACCTTGATCGGCATCGCCAACCAGGCCGGGCTGCTGGGGCCGGACGGCAAACTGCCGCGCGCGGCCCAGGCGCTGGCCGCCGACTCCATCGGCACCACCGCGGGCGCGATCATCGGCACCTCCACCACCACGGCCTACGTGGAGTCGACCGCGGGGGTGAGCGCGGGCGGTCGAACCGGGTTGACGGCCCTGTCGACCGCGGGCTGGTTCCTGGTCGCGCTGTTCTTCTTCCCGCTGTTCTCGGTGGTCGCCGACGCGCCGTCGGTGACCGCGCCCGCGCTCATCGTGGTGGGCGTGCTGATGTCCCGGGCGCTCGGCCAAATTGATTGGCAGCGACTGGAATACGCGGTCCCGGCGTTCATCACCATCGTGATGATGCCGCTGACCTACTCGATCGCCAACGGCATCGCCATGGGGTTGCTGTTCTACCCGATCGTCATGATCGCCCGACGCCGGATCCGCGAGGTGCACCCGATCATGTGGGTGCTGATGCTGGTGTTCCTGGCGTACTTCATCTTCCTCGCCGACTGAGCCCCTGAACCGGCCGCGGCCGTGCACCGTGTCCTGATCTGACGAAGGAGGACAACCATGACAGCCGATCTCACCGCCCCCACCGAGCGCCGACCCACCGGCGCCGCCGATCCGCTCGCCCTCGACGTCGGACTGCTCGTCCTGCGGATCTTCTTCGGCGGCCTGATGTTCGTCCACGGCAGCCAGAAACTGTTCGGCTGGTTCAACGGCCCCGGCTGGCACCAGACCACCACCGGATTCGACCACATGGGCTACAACCCCGGCCGCGTCTTCGGCACCCTCGCGGGCCTGTGCGAATTCACCGGCGGCGCACTACTTCTGCTCGGCCTGTTCACCCCCCTGGCCGCCGCCATCGCCCTCGGCACCATGATCAACGCGATGAACGTGACCTGGCACCACGGCCTGGAAGGCTACGAGGGCGCCCTCCTCTTCGGCGTAGCCGCCACCGCCCTCGCCTTCACCGGCCCAGGCCGCTTCTCCCTCGACCACAACCGCCCCTGGGCGCGGCACGGACTCGCCTGGGGCATAGCAGCCATCGCCCTGGCCGTGATCGCCGCGGTGATCACCCTCGTGTTCAAGTGGGCGTTCTAGGCGGAAAGCTCAGCGTCGCAACGTCTTTCGGAGGGGCCGTTCACAGTGTCCCCGCGCCGTGTGCAGGGCTTGGCGCGGGGACTCGGATACCCGGTGCGGGAATTGGGGGACACCGGGTACCGGCCATCCAATTTACTTCCGGCCGAAAGTGTGGACCATGTTTGTGAGCGGTGTCACGCGTTGACCGGGGTGCCGGTGAGGCGGTGCAGGGCCTTGAGGACGACTTCCGGGTCCGAGGTTTCCCAGTAGGGCGGCAGGGAGGCGCGGAGGTAGGAGCCGTAGCGGGCGGTGACCAGGCGCGGATCCAGGATCGCCACGACGCCGCGGTCGTCGACGCTGCGCAGCAACCGGCCCGTGCCCTGGGCGAGCAGCAGCGCCGCGTGATTGGCGGCGACGGTCAGGAATCCGTTGCCCCCACGGGATTCCACGGCCTTCTGCCGCGCGACCAGCAGCGGATCGTCGGGGCGAGGGAACGGGATCCGGTCCAGGATCACCAGGCTCAGCGACGGTCCGGGGACATCGACGCCCTGCCACAGCGACAGCGTGCCGAACAGCGAGGTCGCCGGATCCTCGGCGAACCGCTTCACCAGCGTGCCGGTCGCGTCGTCGCCCTGGCACAGCACCGGCGTGTCGAGCCGTTCGCGCAGAATCTCGGTGGCCGCCTTGGCCGCTCGCATCGAGGAGAACAGCCCCAGCGTGCGCCCGCCCGCGGCACTGATCAAACGATGGATCTCGTCCAGATAGGCGGGCGCCAAGCCGTCGCGGCCCGGCGTGGGCAGATGCTTTGCGACATACAGGATTCCGGACTTGGCGTGATCGAACGGCGAACCCACATCGAGGGAGTTCCACCGCAACGACGCCGAATCCGAGGGCGCCTCACCGCCGTTGGCCAATGCCGGATCGACCCGATTGGATGATTGCGGCGGCAACCCCCAGGTGACGGCCAGACTGTCGAACGACCCGCCGATCTGCAACGTCGCCGAGGTCAGCACCACCGTGGACGTGCCGAACAGGCGACTGCGCAACAGCCCACCCACCGACAGCGGGGCCATGTGCACCGTGCGGCGCGCCACCCCGCGCACATCCTCGCTCGACAACCAGATGACATCCCGGCGCGCGGCCGGATCGGACTCCTCGAAGGTGGTCAGCGCGCGCACCGCCGCGTCGTGCACCTCCTCCACCGCCGCGAGGGCCATATTGCGCGCGGCCGCGGCCTCCGGATCGCCTTGCGGCGCTTGGGAACCCTGCGGCGCGAGCGCGGTCCGCACGTTCCACGCGGCGTCGCGGATCAGCGCGAGCACCGGTCCCGCACCGGTGGGCAGTTCGTCCCAGCGGCCGGGCGGCAGCTCGTCGAGCAGATCGTGCCACGCCTCGGCCGCGGCCTCGAGCCGATCGATCTCCTGCTCGTCGACGAGTTTGGCGCAGCGTTTGGCGGCCGCGCTGATGGCCGCGGTGGAAAGCTCGGCGGTGGCGACGCCGGTGATCCGATCGACCAGTTCGTGCGCCTCGTCGATGACGACCACATCGTGTTCGGGCAGGACCTGCACGCCGCTGATGGCGTCGATGGCCAGCAGCGCGTGATTGGTGACCACGACGTCGGCCTGCCCCGATTCGGCGCGGGCGCGCTCGGCGAAGCAGTCGGTGCCGAACGGGCAGCGCGTCTTGCCCAGGCATTCCCGCGAGGAGACGCTGACCTGCCGCCACGCGCGATCGGTCACGCCCGGCACCAGTTCGTCCCGGTCGCCGGTCTCGGTGTCGGAGGCCCATTCGTTGAGCCGCTGCACCTCCCGGCCCAGTCGCGAGACCGCGAACGCGTCGAACAACTCGGTCTCGGCGGGTTCGTCCGGAATCGCGCTGTTGATCTTGTTCAGGCACAGATAGTTGTTGCGGCCCTTGAGGATCGCGAACTGCGGCCGACGGCCCAGCGGCCCGGCCAGCGCCTCGGACAGGCGCGGCAGATCGCGGTCGACGAGCTGGCGTTGCAGCGCGATCGTCGCGGTCGACACCACGACCGTGCGGCCGGTCTCCACCGCGTGCCGCAGGCTGGGCACCAGATAGGCCAGCGATTTCCCGGTGCCGGTACCGGCCTGGACTGCGAGGTGCTCCTTGGTGTCGATGGAATGCGCGACCGCGGCCGCCATCGTCTGCTGACCCTTGCGCGCCTTGCCACCGAGGGCCTCGACGGCGGTCGCCAACAGGGTGGGGACGGGCGGGAGTTCGGGCACCCAGGCAGAGTAGCGCCCCGCACCGACAGCCGAGGGCCCGACTCGGATCGCCCGTTCGTGTCGGTGGTCTGCGCTAGGTTGATCCGCAGTCGAGGAGCAGGGGAAGGGGAGTGTCATGAAATCGCTGGACGAGTGGGTCGCCGGTGGCGAGCGGGTCGAGCTGGGCGGCCATTCGATCTTCTACCGGCAGGACGGCCCGGCGCGCGGGCGGCCGGTCACCGTGTTGCACGGATATCCGACGTCGTCGCACGACTGGGCGCTCGTACTGCCCGCGCTGGTCGAATCGGGTTGTCGCGTCACGTTTCTGGACTTCCTGGGGTTCGGCGCCAGCGCCAAGCCCCGCGGTCACGACTACCGGATGACCGAACAGGCCGACCTGGTCGAGGCGCTGTGGCGACACCTCGACATCACCGAAACGGCGCTGGTGGCACACGATTACGGGGTGAGCGTGGCCCAGGAGCTGCTGGCCCGCGATCCCGCGCGGATCACCCGGATGGCCTGGTTCAACGGCGGGCTGTACGTGGATCTGTACCGCCCCATGCCCATCCAGCGGGTGATGCTCTCCCCGCTCGGAAAGGTGTTGGGCCCGTTGATGTCCGAGCCCACCTACCGGATGACGATCCGCCGAACGCTGGGCCGCCCGCTGTCCGACGACGTCCTGCACCAGATGTGGCTCGCCACCTCCGGCGACGGCGGCACCCGCGTCCAGTGGGGCCTCAACCGCTACCACGCCGAACGCCGCGAACACGCCGAACGCTGGCAACGCGCGCTCGAAAGCTATTCCGGCCCAACGCTGTTCGTCTGGGGCCCGGCCGACCCCATCAGCGGCGGCCACCTGCTGCCCCGGCTGCGCGAGCGGCTGCCCGGCGCGCGGTTCGTCGTACTGGACGCGCCGCCCCCGGTCGGGCACTGGCCGATGCTCGAGGATCCCGCCTCGGTGCGCGCGGCGCTCACCGAGTTCCTGTCCCCGGACGGTCAGGACTCCGGCTGATCCGCGATCTCCACCCCGGCCGCGCGCATCTCGCCGAGCGCCCTCTCGATGCTCGCCGGTGCGACGCCCGCGCTGAGTCCCAGCAGCAGCCGGGTGTCGAATCCCGCCGACCGCGCGTCCAGCGCGGTGGCGCGCACGCAGTGGTCGGTGGCGATGCCGCAGATATCGACCGCGTCGATCTCCTTGTGGCGCAACCACTCCTCCAGCGAGAGGTCCTCCTCGGTGCTGCCCTCGAAGCCGGAGTAGCCCGCGGAGTAGGCGCCCTTGGAGAAGACCTGTTCGATGTTCGCGGTGTCGAGATTCGGGTGGAAGTCCGCGCCCGGCGTCCCGGCCCGGCAGTGCGGCGGCCAGCTGTCGACGTAATCCGGATGGTCGGAGAAGTGCGATCCGGGTTCGATGTGCCAGTCGCGGGTCGCGACGATGGCCGCGTAATCGGCGACGCCGAGATAGTCGCTGATCCGCCCGGCCAAGGCCGCGCCGCCCGCGACGGCCAGCGAACCGCCCTCGCAGAAGTCGTTCTGGACATCGACCACGATCAGGGCCCTGCTCATGACTCACACCTCCGGTTTCGCGCTCATTGTAGGAAGGTCGTGGGGATCGCGGGCTCGCCGGCGGAGAGCTTGAGGCCCTCCCACGGCAGGCTCACCAGACCGGCGGCCACCAGTGCGCGGGCGTCGGCCAGGGTGGGCAGGTCGCCGACGGTCTCGCCCTTGCGGACCAGCGGCACCAGCAGGTCGCGGCTGTCGTGACCGTTGGCGGGCGGGCGTTCCCCGGCGGCCGGGTAGACGATCTCCTCGACGATCGTGCCGGTCGAACGGGCCAGGCGCACAGCGCGTTTGGTGCCGCCGCGCGACTCCTTGTGGCTGCTGCGCTTGGCCACCGGCAGACCGTCGACCTCGACCAGCTTGTAGACCATGCCCGCGGTCGGCGCCCCCGACCCCGTCACCAGGGAGGTACCCACGCCGTACACATCCACCGGCTCGGCCCGCAGCGCCGCGATGGCGTACTCGTCCAGATCCCCCGACACCACGATGCGGGTGCCGGTGGCCCCGAGCCCGTCGAGCTGATCGCGCACCTGCCGGGCCAGCACCCCCAGATCGCCGGAATCGATTCGGACCCCGCCCAATTCGGGTCCGGCCACCTCAATCGCGGTGGCCACGCCGCGGGTGATGTCGAAGGTGTCGACCAGCAGGGTGGTGCCGATGCCCAGCGCCTCGATCTGGCTGCGGAACGCCGCGGCCTCCTGCTGGCCGTCCCGGCTGCTGTGCAGCAGGGTGAACGCGTGCGCGCTGGTGCCCGCGCCCGGAATGCCGTAGCGCCGCACCGCTTCCAGATTGGAGGTGGCGTCGAACCCGGCCAGATAGGCGGCCCGCGCGCTGGCCGGGGCCGCCTGCTCGTGGGTGCGGCGCGACCCCATCTCGATGGTCCGGCGTCCCGCGGCGGCGCTGACCATGCGGGCCGCCGCGGCGGCGACGGCGCTGTCGTGATTGAGGATGGACAGGATCAGCGTCTCGAGCACGACGCATTCGGCGAAGGTGCCGCGCACCGACAGGATCGGCGAGCCCGGGAAGTAGAGTTCGCCCTCGCGGTAGCCGTCGATATCGCCGCCGAAGCGGTACTCGCGCAGCCAATCCAGGGTGCGCGGGTCGAGGAAGCGGGCGGCGACCTCCAGTTCGGCGGCGCCGAACCGGAAGTCGGCCAGGGCGTCGAGCAATCGGCCGGTTCCCGCGACCACGCCGTAACGCCTGCCGTGTGGCAACCGTCGAGCGAACACTTCGAAGGTGCAGCGGCGCTGGGCCGAGTCGTCCGCGAGCGCGGCCGCGAGCATGGTCAGTTCGTATTGATCGGTCAGCAGCGCGGTACTGGCACCGGCGTCCGTTGTGGTCACGTCGTCACTGTAGACAGCCGGAGTCCGGCAAAACGACATCCGGCGGGTGTTGTGTATTCGGGGCCGAGTCGTACTCTGAAGGCTATGGGTCTGTGCATGGAAGACGCTGTCCGGGTCGCCGCCGGTCCGGTCGGCGCCCGCGTGACACTGTCGGCGGCGCAGGCGACCCCGGAAGCGATCGAGGTCACCGAGATCCTCGAGGCGGAGGACCGGCCCTGGGTGACCGTGGTGTGGGACGACCCGGTCAATCTCATGCACTACGTCACCTACATCTTCCAGAAGTTGTTCGGCTACAGCAAAGCCAAGGCAACCGAATTGATGCTCAAGGTGCACAACGAGGGCAAGGCGGTGGTGTCGTCGGGGTCGCGGGACAGGATGGAGCACGACGTGCAGCGGTTACACGCCGCCGGGCTCTGGGCCACCATGCAGCGCGACGACTGAGTCGGCGACTACCGTAGTGCCCGTGCGCAAGTGGAGCAGGAAGAACTCGCTGAGCGGGCTCAAGCTGCGGTCGGAGATGGACGCGCGGGAAGCCGAGGTGCTGCGCTCGCTGGTGGGCGCGGTGACCGGGCTGCTCACCGACCGAGCCCGTTCGGCCCCCGAGGACGATCTGGCCGCGCTGACCGGGCTACGCACCGGCAACAGCAATCCGCCGGACGATCCCCGGCTGGCCCGGCTGTTACCGGACTTCCATCGCGCCGAACCCGGCTCACCCGACGCCGAACGCGCGGGCCTCAACAACGCGCTGCGCAGCCTGCACGAGCCGGACATCATCGAGGCCAAGGTGGCGGCCGGTTCGGTCGTGCTGGAGACGCTGCCCGCCGAGGGCGGCAAGATCATGATCACCCCCGAGCAGGCCGACGCCTGGCTGACCGCGCTCAACGATGTGCGGCTCGCGCTGGGCACCGCGCTCGGTATCGAGGCCGACACCCCCGACCAGCTCGAGCCCGGCGATCCGCGCGCGCCGCATCTGGACGTGTACCACTGGCTGACCTGGATGCAGGATTCGCTGTTGCAGGCGCTCGCGCCGTGAATGGTCAAGCGGGACAGCGTGATTCGATCACCGACGTGAGCGGCGTGCTCGTCGGGCACCATCACGTCCTCGACGAGGAGGTCACGCTGGGTTCCGGCGCGGCCACCGGTTGCACGGTGGTCCGGGTGCCCGGCGGGGCGACGGCCGCGGTGGACGTGCGCGGCGGCGGCCCCGGCACCCGCGAGACGGATCTGCTCGACCCCGCCAACACCGTTCGCCGGGTGAACGCGGTGCTGCTCACCGGCGGCAGTGCCTACGGGCTGGCCGCCGCCGACGGCGTCATGCGCTGGCTCGAGGAACACGGCGAGGGCATCCCCATGGATCCCGCCGACCCCCGCCGGGTGGTGCCCATCGTCCCCGGGGCGGTCATCTTCGACCTGCCCGTCGGCTCCTGGGACATCCGCCCGACCGCCGAGTTCGGTTACCGCGCCGCCGCTGCGGCCGCCGTGGATTTCGAACGCGGCACCGCGGGCGCCGGAGTCGGCGCGCGAGCGGGCTCCCTCAAGGGCGGAATCGGTTCCGCCAGCATCACTTTCACCGAGGGCCCCGCGGCGGGCGTCACGGTCGGCGCCCTCGTGGTGGCCAACCCCGTCGGCTCGGTCTTCGACCCCCGGACCGGTCTCCCCTGGGGCACCGGCACCGACGGCCCCGCCCACCACAACCTCCGCCCTGCCACCCCCGCCCAACTCGCCCGAGCCAACGCCCTCCCCGTCAAGACCACCCTCCTCAACACCACCATCGGCGTCATAGCGACCGACGCCCCCCTCGACCCCGCCGCCTGCCGCCGCCTGGCCACCACCGCCCACGACGGCCTGGCCCGAGCCATCCGCCCCGTCCACTCCCCCCTGGACGGCGACACCCTCTTCGCCCT
This sequence comes from Nocardia sp. NPDC003482, assembly GCF_053588115.1. NCBI lineage: Bacteria > Bacillati > Actinomycetota > Actinomycetes > Mycobacteriales > Nocardiaceae > Nocardia > Nocardia sp. NPDC003482. Next base: position 47,582 of record NZ_JBSFPI010000030.1, on the reverse strand, counting down.
CTCCACCGCCCGAACCCAACCCCCCACCCCTCCCGCCCTCCCCCCAGCCTTCCCACCCGACCTACTCCTCCTCGACGAACTCTGCACAGCCGCGGCCCTCTGCACCGAACGAGCCGTCCTAAACGCCATCCTCACCGCCCACTCCATAGCCCAAATCCCCACCTACACAGACCTTTTCCCCCCACCCTGACCCCCACGTTCGGCAACCCAGCCGCACCCCTTATTCGAATCCGCACCCCTTCCACGGCTATGCAAAGGGTGCGGATCCGAATAAAGGGTGCGGCTGGGTTCGTGGGCCTGGGGGTGGGACCCTCGGGGGAGTTGTCGGGAATAGGTGAATATTGTGGGGGGTTGACGACAGCGTTCGGCCGGGGCCGTGGGCGTCGGGTGTACGGAAGGATGCGGTTGTGCTGGTGATCAGGGGTGATCTCGTGGATGCGATGGTCGCGCATGCGCGGGCCGATCATCCGGACGAGGCCTGTGGGGTGATCGCCGGGCCGGAGGGGTCGGATCGGCCGGAGCGGTTCGTGGCCATGATCAACGCCGAGCGATCGCCGACGTTCTATCGCTTCGATTCCGGGGAACAGCTGCGGGTGTGGCGCGAGATGGACGAGCGGGACGAGGAGCCGGTGGTCATCTACCACTCGCACACCGCGACCGAGGCGTACCCGAGCCGCACCGACATCTCCTACGCCTCCGAACCCAACGCCCACTACGTCCTGATCTCGACCCGCGACCCGGAACACCATGAACTGCGCAGCTTTCGGATCCGCGAGGGCGAGGTCACCGAGGAACCGGTCAAGATCGTGTGATCCCGGCGAAAAAGCGTGCCGGGAACAGAAAGTGCTCAACGTGCTGGGAACAAGAAGTGCTCGACGTGCTGGGAACAAGAAGTGCCCAGCGTGCCGGGAGCAAGAAGTGCCCAGCGTGCCGGGAGCAAGAAGTGCCCAGCGTGCCGGGAGCAAGAAGTGCCCAGCGTGCTGGGAACAGGAAGTGCCCAGCGTGCTGGGAACAGGAAGTGCCCAGCATGCCGGGAACAGGAAGTGCCCAGCATGCCGGAACGACAGAACGGCCCAGCAGCGGGAACGCCCAGCACCCCGGGAACCCAAGGCCCGCGTGCCACAACAGGAACAATCGCAAGGAGCGTGCAATGCCGGTAACCGTGTCGATCCCGACCATCATGCGGACGCACACCGGAGGGGAGAAGCGGGTCGAGGCCACCGGTGCGACCCTCGCGGCGGTCATCGATGACCTCGAGGCCAACTACACCGGCCTCAAGGAGCGACTGCTGTCGGACGGGAAGCTCAACCGCTACGTGAACATCTACGTCAACGACGAGGACGTCCGCTTCTCGGGCGGCCTCGAGGCCGAGGTGCCCGAGGGCGGCACCGTGACGATCCTCCCGGCCGTGGCCGGGGGCGCGCGGTAGTTCCGTGGCACGGTACGAATCGCTGATCGACACCCTCGGCAACACGCCGTTGGTCGGCCTGCGCAGGCTGTCTCCGAAATGGGACGGCGACGACCACGTGCGGCTGTGGGCCAAACTCGAGGACCACAATCCGACCGGCTCGATCAAGGACCGCCCGGCCCTGCGCATGATCGAGCGGGCCGAGTCCGACGGCACACTGCGCCCGGGCTGCACCATCCTCGAGCCGACCAGCGGCAACACCGGCATCTCGCTGGCCATGGCCGCCAAGCTCAAGGGCTACCGGCTGGTGTGCGTGATGCCGGAGAACACCTCGGTCGAACGCCGCCAGCTGCTGACCATGTTCGGCGCGGAGATCATCGACTCCCCGGCCGCGGGCGGCTCCAATCAGGCCGTGGCACTGGCGAAGAAGATCGCCGCCGAGAACCCCGACTGGATCATGCTCTACCAGTACGGCAATCCGGCCAACGCGCTCGCCCACTACGAGGGCACCGGACCGGAGATCCTCGCCGACCTGCCGGAGATCACGCACTTCGTCGCGGGCCTGGGCACCACGGGAACGCTCATGGGCACCGGCCGCTACCTGCGCGAGAACGTCCCGGCCATCGATATCGTCGCCGCCGAACCGCGCTACGGCGAACTCGTGTACGGATTGCGCAACCTCGAGGAGGGCTTCGTCCCCGAGCTGTACGACGAATCCGTACTCACCTCGCGCTTCTCCGTCGGCCCGTACGACGCCGTGCGCCGCACCCGCGAACTGGTCGGCGAGGAGGGCATTTTCGCGGGCATCTCCACCGGCGCGATCCTGCACGCCGCGCTCGGCGTGGGGGCCAAGGCGCTGAAGGCGGGCACGCGGGCGGACATCGCCTTCGTCGTCGCCGACGGCGGCTGGAAGTATCTGTCCACCGGGGCCTACGAGGGCACCCTCGACGAGGCCGAGGACCGGCTCGAGGGCCAGCTCTGGGCCTGATCGCGCGCGCTGTCGGTACGCACGATACCAGGCGAGGTCCGTACTCCCTCGTCAGGAGGTGATGGCGGTGACCGCCGGGATGGGTTCCTCGTTCGATCCCGATCGGATCGCGGCCCTGCGGGGGCAGACCGGCACGGCGCCGGTGAAGCGGGATTCGGCGGCGCGGAAGTTGTTGTGGCAGCGGGCAATCGCGCTGACCCTCGGTTTCGTCGCGCTGCTCTACGCGATCGAGGGCGTCGACACCCTGGTGCACCACAGGCTCGACAACGGCGGCGTGCACCCGCGGACGTTCGACGGCCTCGACGGCATCGCGTTCGCCCCGCTGCTGCACGCGGGCTGGCCGCACCTGATCGGCAACACCCTGCCGATCCTGATCCTCGGCCTGCTCACCCTGCTGACGGGCATCGGCCGCGGGCTCGCCGCCACGGCCGTCATCTGGATCGTGGGCGGATTGGGCCAGTGGCTCACCGGCGACTCCGGCTCGAACCATCTGGGCGCCTCGGTGCTGGTGTTCGGCTGGCTGACCTATCTGATCTCGCGCGGCTTCTTCACCCGCCAGCCGTGGCAGATACTGCTCGGTGTGGTCGTGGGGTTGCTGTACGGCTCGATCCTGTGGGGCGTGCTGCCCGGACAACCCGGAATCTCTTGGCAAGGGCATCTTTTCGGGGCGGTGGGTGGAGTGATTGCCGCGTGGGTACTCTCCTCCCATGTACGTCGTCATCGTCGCGGGGATAGTGTCGGCCGCCCCGCGGGATCGGGGTGACTGCGGAGCCCGGCCGGCGATTTGGGGGATCCCCTCTTGACTGAGAATGCAGCGTGGCAGCATGGGGGAATGCGGCTCACCGTCCTCGGGTGTTCGGGCAGTGTGTCCGGCCCGGATTCCCCAGCGTCGGGTTATCTGTTGACGGGTCCGGACACCACTCCCACGGTCATCGATTTCGGTCCCGGCGTATTGGGCGCTCTGCAGCGCTATCTCGATCCCGGTGAGGTCGACATCTTCCTCACTCATCTGCACGCGGACCACTGCCTGGACATGCCGGGCCTGCTGGTGTGGCGGCGCTATCATCCGAACCCGCCGAGCGGGCGCGCGATCGTGCACGGCCCCTCGGACACCTCGCTGCGAATCGGCAACGCCTCGGCCGAGATCGGCGGCGAATGCGACGACTGGTCCGACGTGATCGATATGCGGCTGTGGGAAGAGGGCCGCGAAATCACCTTCGGCCCCGGCCATACCGTCCTCGCGCGCCGCATGTTCCATCCGCCGGAGTCCTATGGCCTGCGGATCACCACGGCCGCGGGTCGCACACTCGTCTACACGGGTGACACCGCGTTGTGCGACGCGGTCTTCGAACTCGCGCAGGGCGCGGACATCCTCCTCTCGGAGGCGTCGTGGACCCACGACCCCGCCAATCGTCCACCGGGCATTCACCTTTCGGGCACCGAGGCCGGAATGATCGCGGCCCGAGCGGGAGTCGGCGAACTCCTGCTCACCCACATCCCGCCGTGGACCTCCCGCGAGGACGTCATCGCCGAGGCCAAGGCCGAATTCAGCGGTCCGGTGCACGCGGTGTCGCCGGGCGAGGTCATCGAGATCTAGCACCCGGCCGAGCCCCTCGGCCTCGGATCGGCCGCTGCCCGTTAGGCTGCACGCTGTGTCTAGACGAGCCGATGGCAGGGCGGACGACGAACTCCGCGAGGTACGGATCACCCGTGGATTCACCACGCACCCGGCGGGGTCGGTGCTGGTGGAGTTCGGGCAGACGCGGGTCATGTGCACCGCGAGCGTGACCGACGGGGTGCCGCCGTGGCGGCGCGAATCCGGATTGGGCTGGCTCACAGCCGAATACGCGATGCTGCCCGCGGCCACGCACACGCGCAGCGGCCGCGAGTCGGTCAAGGGCCGGGTCGGCGGTCGTACGCAGGAGATCAGCCGATTGGTCGGACGGTCGCTGCGGGCCTGCATCGATCTGGCGACCATCGGGGAGAACACCATCGCGATCGACTGCGATGTCCTCCAAGCCGACGGCGGCACCCGGACCGCGGCGATCACCGGGGCGTATGTGGCGCTCTCGGACGCGATCACCTATCTGGGCGCGGCCGGGAAGTTGCTGGATCCGCAGCCCTTGTCGTGCATGATCGCGGCGGTCAGCGTCGGGGTGGTCGACGGCCGGGTGCGGCTGGACCTGCCCTACGAGGAGGATTCGCGCGCCGAGGTCGACATGAACGTGGTCGCGACCGACACCGGTACGCTGGTCGAGATCCAGGGCACCGGCGAGGGCGCGACCTTCCCGCGCTCGACGCTGGACAAGTTGCTCGACTCCGCGCTGGCCGGGTGCGAGCGGTTGTTCGTCATTCAGAAGGAGGCGCTGGCGCTGCCGTATCCGGGCGTGCTGCCCTCGGCCGAGAAGAGGAAGTGATGACGCGCCGCGTCCTCGTCGCCAGCCGTAACGCCAAGAAGCTGAACGAGTTGCGGCGCATCCTCGCCGACGCGGGCATCGCGGGCCTCGAGATCGTGGGCCTCGACGAGGTCCCGCCCTACGACGAGGCCCCCGAAACCGGCGCGACCTTCGAGGAGAACGCCCTCGCCAAGGCCCGCGACGGCGCAGCCGCCACCGGATTGCCTTGTGTCGCAGACGATTCCGGTATCGCCGTCGACGCCCTCAACGGCATGCCCGGCGTCCTGTCGGCCCGCTGGTCCGGCCGCCACGGCGACGACGAGGCCAACAACGCCCTCCTCCTCGCCCAACTCGCCGACGTCCCCGACGACCGCCGCACCGCCCGCTTCGTCTCCGCCTGCGCCCTGGTCGCCGACGGCACCGAAACCATCGCCCTCGGCGAATGGCCCGGCCGCATCCTCCGAACCCCCAAGGGCCACAACGGCTTCGGCTACGACCCCCTCTTCCTCCCCGACACCGAATCCCGCACCGCCGCCGAACTCACCCCCACCGAAAAAGACACCCACTCCCACCGAGCAAGAGCCCTCCGAGCCCTCCTCCCCGCCCTCCAATCCCTAACCACCCCCTGACCCCCACCCCAACCGCACCCTTTATCCGAATCCGCACCCCCTTCAGACCCCTGCAAAGGGTGCGGATCCAAACAAGGAGTGCGAATCGGGTTGCCACACCTCAGAAGACCAGCCATCCCAGAAGGCCCGGGGTACCCAGGCCGGGGCAACTCAGCCGCACCCTTTATTCGAATCCGCACCCTTTACAGGGCACTACAGAGGGTGCGAATCCGAATAAAGGGTGCGGATCGGGTTGCCGGGCCTGGGGACCGGGCCTGTCAGAGGTTGTAGGTGGTGCGGACCTGGCGGGTGCGGTAGTGCTCGCAGACGAAGGAGAGGAAGGGGATGGTGCCGGCGAGGGCGGTGTAGACCGTGGTTAGGGGGGTCCAGCGGGTCTTGATGGCGAGGTCGATGGTGAAGACCAGGTAGAGCATGTAGAAGATGCCGTGGATCTGGCCGATGTAGAAGAGCCAGTGGGGGGCCTTGGCGCTGTCGTCGAGGATCAGGTACTTGTAGACCATTTCGCCGCAGAGGACCAGGAGCCAGACGCCGGTGATGTAGGCCAGCGCCCGGTAGCGGGTCAGGGCCGAGCGGATGCGGGCGGTGTCGCGGGTGGCGGTGGCGGCGGTCGGGGTGTCGGCGCTCAACCGGCGCTCCTCTCGGTGTCGCGGGCGTCGAGCCCGGCGGCGCGCGTCTGTTCGTGCAGATCGCGCGCGTGCAGTTCGGCCAGGTACTTGTTGTATTCGGCGAGCACCGGATCGTCCGGGCGCGCCGCGGTCGGCCGCTCGGGCAGGATGCCGGGCGGAATCTCGCGCGGCGCAACGGGTTTCGCCGGTTTCTCCGCCTCCGGGTCGCCGGTCTCGCGCTCGAGCCGCACGAAGCGGAAGTAGGCGAAGACCACGAACCCCGCGAACAGCGGCCACTGCAACGCGTAGCCGAGGTTCTGGGCGGTGCCGCTCGCCGATTCGAACCGGCCCCACTGCCACCAGCCCAACCCGAGGCAGGCGAGCGCGGCCACGATCACCAACAGGATCAGGGCCGGGCGGCGGTGCGGAGCGGACACGCCTACCACGGTACCTGTCTACTACACCGACCGTAGAGGGTAGGTCCCGCCTAGAACTGGTACGTGACCCCGGTCAACCGCTCCGACTCCGCCCACAGCCGCCGCCACAGCTCGCGATCCTTCGACAACGCCGACGACGGCGAGGGCCGGACCGGACCCTGCGAGCCGAACAACCAGGTCGGCCCCCAATACACGTTCGGATCCGCGTCCGGTTCGGTCGCCGCGAACAGGCTCGACTCCGCCGCCTTGGCGGGCGAGTGCCCGACGATCGCGACCATCGGCTTGGAGATGTAGTCCAGCGGCGTCTCGGTCCGCGCGAACAGGTCCGTCGCCGACACCCCCGGATGCACCGCGTAGGACCGCTTGCTCGACCCCTTCTCCTCGAACCGCCGTTGCAACTCCCGCGCGAACATCAGATTCGACAGCTTGGACTGCGCGTAGGCGAATCCGCGCACATACCGGCGATGCTCGTAGTTGAGGTCGTCGATGTGCAGCGTGGGCGGCATCTGCTTGTGCCCGATGCTCGACAGCGTCACCACCCGGTCGCCGATGCGATCCAGCAGCAGACCGGTCAGCGCGAAATGCCCGAGATGATTGACCCCCCACTGCATTTCGAAGCCGTCCTTGGTCCGGGCGAACGGGATGTACATCAGCCCGGCGTTGTTGATCAGCACATCGAATTCGCCCATGCGCCCGGCGAATTCGCGAATCGAGGCGAGGTCGGCCAGATCGAGCCGTTCCACCCGGACATCGCCCTGGATGCCGTCGGCCACCCGCTGGGCGGTCTCGGTATTGCGGCAGGCCATGACCACCGTGGCCCCGTGGGCGGCCAATTGCCTGGTGGTGTGCTTGCCGATGCCGCCGTTGGCGCCGGTGACGACGAACGTGCGCCCGGTCTGATCGGCAATCCGGCTGGGTTTCCACGCCATGGTCGGGACCTCACTACCATTGTGAACAGTCTGAACAGTGTCTGTGCGCCCAACCTTACTGCCAAGTAAGTTCCGCGCGATAGAGGCGAACGGAAAACGATCCTCGGCACCGAACCGGCTATTCCGAAAACCTCGGATGAAAAGCCATCAGGCGGTCTTACCGTGGAAACCGGCGCTCCCAGCACATACTGAGCTAATGGCCAGTGTCGCGGAAGTCGCCGATTCGCCCGCCCCCGTGAGCCACACCCGCGCCAACGTCGTGTTCATCACGGTCGTGCTCGGCATGCTCATGGCCGCCCTGGATCAGACCATCGTGTCGACCGCGCTGCCCACGATCGTCGCCGACCTCGGCGGCGCGGGTCATCTGGCCTGGGTGGTGACCTCGTATCTGCTGGCCGAGGCCGTCGCGACCGCGCTGGCGGGCAAGTTCGGCGACCTGTTCGGCCGCAAACGGGTCTTCCAGATCAGCGGCCTGATCTTCATCGTCGGTTCGATGATCGCCGGACTGGCCAACGGCATGACCCTGCTCGTCGTCGCGCGGGCCATCCAGGGGTTGGGCGCGGGCGGGCTCATGGTGACGGCGATGGCCCTCATCGCCGATGTGATCCCGCTGCGCGAACGCGGCAAGTATCAGGGCGCGCTGGGCGCGGTCTTCGGCGTGACCACCGTCATCGGTCCCACGCTGGGCGGGCTGTTCACCGATCACGCCAGCTGGCGCTGGTGCTTCTACGTGAACGTGCCGCTGGCGATCCTCATGATCGTCGTTGCGGCGCGGGCGATTCCGAGCATCCGCAGCGCGGTGCGGCCGGTCATCGACTACGCGGGCATCGCGCTGGTGGCCGTCGGGGTGAGCTGCCTGGTGCTGGGGCTGGAGTGGGGCGGGCAGGAGTACCCCTGGGGGTCGGCCACGATCCTCGGGCTGTTCGCCGCGGCGGCAATCCTGTTGGCCTGCTTCGTGTTCGTGGAGTTCCGGGCGAAGGAGCCGATGCTGCCGATGCATCTGTTCCGCAGCAACGCCTTCACCGTGTGCTCGATCCTGAGCTTCATCGTCGGCTTCGCCATGATGGGCGCGCTGACCTACCTTCCGGCCTATCTGCAATACGTCAACGGCCTGTCGGCCACGGCCTCCGGATTCCGCACGCTGCCGATGGTGGTGGGGTTGTTCATCACCTCGATCATCTCCGGGCAGATCGTCGGGCGCACCGGGAAGTACAAGGTCTTCCCGATCGCCGGGATCGCGGTGACCGCGCTGGGTCTGTACCTGATGTCGACCATGGACCGCACCACCGGGTTCTGGACCGAATCGGCCTACATGCTGGTGCTGGGGCTGGGCCTCGGCCTGGCGATGCAGGTGCTCACGATCGTCGTGCAGAACACCGTGCCCTACGCCGATCTGGGCACCGCGACCTCGGGGGTCACGTTCTTCCGGACGCTGGGCAGCACGTTCGGGGCGTCGGTGTTCGGCACGCTGTACAGCAATCGGCTCACCCCGAATCTGCGCGAGGCGTTGGCGAACGATCCGGGTGTCGATCCCGCCGCGGCCGGGAGTCCCCAACTGCTGCACCGGCTTCCGTACGAGCGGGCCGTCCCGATCATCGACGCCTACGCCGACACCATCGCCTACATGTTCCGCTGGGCGGTGCCGGTGGCGCTGCTCGGATTCGTGGTGGCCTGGTTCCTGAAACAGGTGCCGCTGCGCGACACCGTGCGCGCCGACGCCTCCGATGTGGGCTCCGGTTTCGCGATGCCGGACTCCTCCGATCGCGTTGTGCGCCTGGAACATTCGCTGGCCGCCATGATGCGCCGGCTGCGCACCGACGAGGTGCCCGACCCGCGCATCCTGGCCGCCGCCGACAGCCCGTTGACCCCCGACCGGGCCTGGGCCATCGGTCAGGTCCGAATGCTGAACCGGGTGCGCGGCAGCGCGACGCTCGCGGCGATCGCCCGCGCGCACCGGCTGCCGCCGGAGGTCCTGGAGCCGGTGTTCGACCGGGTCACCGCGGACGGTTACGTCGAATTCCACGGCGACACAATGCAACTCACTTCTGCGGGCCGGGCCGAACTCGAACGTGTCCAGGAGGCATGGCGACGCTGGCTGTGCGGCTACCTCGACGACTGGGACTGCGCCGACCCCGCCGACCGAGCCCTCCTCGACCAGGCCGTAGCCAATATCGCCGCCAAACTGCTCGACGAGGCCGACCGCCCCGACGCCCTCCCCGCCCGCGTGGTCTGAACCCCGCGTCCCTCCGCCCCAGCCGCCCGGTCTGCGGCCCCTCACGACGTTCTCGCCCCGGCCGCCCGGCCTGCGGCCCCCACCACGTTCCCGCCCCGCCGCTCGACCTGCGGCCCTCACAAGTTCCCGCCCCAGCGGCGCGACCGGCGGCCCCGCACCAGCCGTCCGACCCGAGGCACTGCGGGCGGGGCGGCTGGCCCCGGAGTCGGGCGTTCCGTCGCTCCCGCGCTGTCCGCCAGGGGCGTTCGGCCTCGGGCCCGGGCGCTTTGCGCGCCCGGGCCGTCGGTCTCACACGCGGGCGTCCCAGTCGATGGTGTACGCGGTTTCGCGGCGCATGGTTTCGCCTACCTTGGCGGCGCGGAACACCACGGGCATCAGCATGGGCATGATGCGGCGCATCACCGGGCCGGGGGCCTTGGCGTGGTTGATCTTGGCGCCGCGGGCGGCGATCGTTTCCACGCGCGGGCGGCGGATTCGTTCGTAGGCCGCGAAAGCCGTTGCGGGGTCGGCGCAGTCGCGCAGGCAGCGGGCCAGTTGGATACCGCTCTCGATGGCCAGCGACGCGCCCTGGCCGGTGCTGTTGGAGGGGGCGTGCACGGCGTCGCCGACCAGCACCATACGGTCGCGGTACCAGTTCGGTACGGGCGGCATGATGTGCAGGCCGCCGATGACCTCGAGGTCCTCGGGATGGATGGCGCGCACGAGATCGCCGCCGGGGGTGTCGTCGCCGTAGACCTCGAGCAGCGTCGCCAGCCACTGCTCGGCCGGGACCGCGCGGGCCTCCCGCAGGGTCATGTACCGCTTGCTCGGCAGATTGCCGCCCCAGCCGATCCGCCCGTCGGGCATGAGCGAGTACAGGTAGTAGGCGTTCTTGCCGAAGGTGAAGTACATGGTCTCGGGGTCGGCGGCGACGGGGCTGTCGATGATCGCGCCGAATCCGAGCAGGCCGGTGTAGTCGGCGTCGGGGGCGTGCGGATCGATGAGCGTGCGCACGAACGACTTCACCCCGTCGGCCCCGATGAGCACGTCGGCGGTCGCGGTGGACCCGTCGGCGAAACGGGCCGTGACGCCGTCGCGGCCCTCGTCGACGCCGACCAGGCGCTTGTCGTATTCGAACGGCACGCCCGCCGCGACCGCGAAATCGTGCAGGACGCGGTGCAGATCGCTGCGCTGGACCAGTTGCAGGGGGGCGTCGGGGTCGGCGGGCAGTTCGACCCGCCGGTCGCCGAACGCCATCACCGAATGCCGGATGGGCATGGCGATTTCGCGGACGACGTCGCCCGCGCCGATGACGTCGAGCGCGGCCAGCCCGTTGGGCTGGAAGCCGAGCGAGCTGCCGATGTTGTAGGCGGGGCCCGGGTACGCCTCGTACACGCGGGCGTCGATACCGGCCTTGTGCAGGGCGGTGGCGGTCACGGGTCCGGCGATGCCGCCGCCGATGACCAGAGCGGTCCGGATGGACATGGGAATCTCCCTTTCGGAGTGGGTGAATTGCCCGATCCGATTCGCGTGCGGGGAGCCCGGTTATCCTGTAGTTGCCAAACTCGGTCCGGGTTCGTTCGCGACGAATGCGGTTCGGGAGGGTGTTTCGATCGGGCTCGGCGCAGGTGTTGCCGCACCTCGCCGGGCCCGGTTGCGTTGTGTCATCCGTTAATTCGGGTCGGCGATCTCCCCTCTCTCGACCATTTCCACGAGCTCGGCCGGGTCGATGTTCTCGGCGTGCATCCGCCGCCACCACTCCAGGTTCGGGAAGGTGCCCGAGACCAGTTCGTCGCGCAGGGCGCGCACCCACTCCGCCTCGGCGCGGCGCATGGTGAGCCGATACTCCTCCTCGACGAGGAACAGTCGCGGCAGCGTGGGCGCGAGTTCGTCGAGTGCGGCCTGTTCGGCCGTGATCAGGGTGGTCAGCCGCGCGAGACGCTCGCCGAGCAGGTCGATCACCTCGTCGGGCGGGATCATCATCCAGTGCGACATGCCGGCGACGAACCGGCTGTGCTCGGGTTCGACGGTGGCCAGCAGTTCGCGGATCCAGTCCTCGGTCTCGGCGCGACCGGCGTCGGTGACGCGGTAGATGGTCCGTTCGGGGCGGGAGCCCGCGCGCTCGGTGCCGACTGTCTCGAGGTAGCCGTGCTTCTCCAGGTTCTGCACGACGGTGTACAGCGAACCCCATTTGATGTCCAGCTGGCCTTCTTTGCCGCGCTCGCGCAGCCGGGCCGCGATCTCGTAGCGATGCATGGGGCGCTCGAACAGGGTGGCCAGGATGGACAGGGCCAACAGATTGCCGACCTTGCGTTGTTTCGCCATGTCACCTCCTTGCTCGTCAACGAATATACGTCTACGAGTATTCGTACACAAGTAGCGTTCTACACTCGGAGGGGTGAGTGGCAGGGGAGGGGCCGGGGGCGGTCTCGATTTGACGCAGTTGCGCACGTTCCTGGCCGTGTATCGGGCGGGGTCGGTGACCGCGGCGGCCCGGCTGGTCGGGCTGTCCCAGCCGACGGTGACCACCCAGCTCCAGGAACTCGAAAAGCGTTTGGGCCGACAACTTTTCGAGCGGTTGCCGCGCGGGGTGACGCCGACCTCGGCCGCCGACGAACTGGCCGTGCGGCTGGCCGGGCCGATGGACGCGCTGGAGGCGATCGCGGGCGGCGCCGCGGACGAGCCCGCGCCGCACCCGCCGGTGCATCTGGCCGGGCCCGCGGAAATGCTGGGGGCGCTGGCACTTCCGGCCCTGGCCGGTCCGGTCGCGCGGGGCGTGCGGCTCACCGTCACCGCCGGACTGGCCGAGGATCTGCTGACCGGGTTGCGCGCCGGACAGTACGACCTGGTGATCTCGACCGTGCGCCCGCGCGGGCGGACCGTGCGGGCCGAACCGCTCATGGACGAGGAGTTCCTGCTCGTCGCCGCGCCGAGCGTGGCCGCCGGGCTCGATCCGGCCGAAATCCGCGGCGCGGGAACCGATTCCGCCGACCTCCCGCTGGTGTCCTACGCCGCGGATCTGCCCATCCTGCGCCGATACTGGCGACACGTGTTCGGAATCCGGCTCGACGCCGAACCCGCGGTGGTGGTCGCGGACCTCCGGGCGGTCGCCGCGCTGGTGGCCGCGGGCGGCGGAATCAGCGTGCTACCCCGCTATCTCATTGCCGCACAACTGAATTCGGGAACGCTGGTACCCCTGCTCGACCCGGAAGATCCCCCGATCAACACCGCCTTCCTCGCCCGCCGCGCCGGAGCCCCCGCCTCGGCCCACGTGGATCTCGTGCACGACGCGCTGCTCGCGGCGGGGCGAACGTGGTGATCAGCCGAAGCGTTCCCGCAGGATCTGGGCGGTGGCCTCGTCGGCGGGCAGGAAGGCCTCGAGTTGGAGTTCGGACAGGGAGATGTCGGTGGCGGTGGCGAACGAGGTGAGGGTGGTGATGAGGCGTAGTTCGCCGGTGTCGCAGCGTAATCGGAGCGGGACGGCGAAGCCGAGGTAGCCGGGGCCGGGGTCGGTCGGCGGGAGGTAGCTCTCCAGTTCGGCGACGAAGTCCTCGAGGTCGGGATCGGGGCTGACGCGGAGGCGGGTGCGGAGTCCTTCGGTCACGTGGCGTCCCCATTCGGGGAGGTTGAGTACGCGCGGCCCCAGGCCGTCCGGGTGCAGGGCCAGGCGGCGGACGTTCACCGGCGGCCGGAGCAATTCGGGCGCGCAGCCGTCGAAGAACACGTCCATGGCGGGATTCGCCTCGATCAGGACGCTGTGCCGGTCCACGATCAGGGCCGGATACGGCATGTGCCCGTGCAGCACGCTGCGCAGTGCGTCGCGTACCGGGCCCAATTCGGGTGCCGCCCAGCCGGATTCGTCGAACGCGGGCGCGTATCCGGCGGCGGTCAGCAGGGCGTTGCGCTCGCGGAGCGTCAGACCCAGCGATTCGGCCAGCCGCACCACCATCGCGCGGCCGGGCTGGGAGCGGCCCTGTTCGAGATAGCTGAGATAGCGCTGGGTCGTGTCCGCGCGGATCGCCAGATCGAGCTGACTCCAGCGCCGCAGCCCTCGCCAGCGCCGCAACTCGCGGGCGAAGGGGCCGGGTTGTGCCACTGCCGTCGTCATATCGCCATCCTGACCGCCGCCGCGCGGTCGTGCCATACCCTCGAGGGAATCGCGGATCGGCTCGCGGCTCGCCAGGCTCGACGGCATGAGCGTGGATCTCACCGATGTGGAACTGAAGCAGCTGGCCGATCGCTACGTCGCCCAATGGAACGAACCCGACGCCGAACGCCGCCGGGCCCTGATCCGGGAACTGTGGTCGCCCGACGCCCGGCACGTCCTGGTCAACCCGCCGCAGGGCGTGCGCGAGAGCGCGGCCGAACTGGCCGTCGTCCCGCCGTCGCTCGAGGCGCACGGCCATGTCGCGCTCGACGCGCGGGTGGGTCGGGCCTACGAAAGGTTCGTGGCCGCAGGCGAATTCGCGTTCGAACTCGACGGTGAGGCGCGTCGGCAGCCGGGCGGGGCGGTCACCCTCGGGTGGCTGATGCGCGCCCGGGGCGACGGCGGCGTGGCCGGATCGGGACTGGAGGTGCTGACCCTCGCCGACGACGGCCGCATCCGGACCGATCATCAGTTCGTCGCCTGAGACGGCGACCGCCCCCGAACCGAGCGTGCCGGCGCTCGATCCGGGGGCGGTGCGTGTCACGGGCGTCGCGGTCGAGCGCGCGGCGTTGTTGTCCCCAATCGCCGAACGGCCGGCCAGGACCGATGAGGGAGATCCCGGCGGCCGCGACGCGATCGCGCGGGCACCTCGTGACGGTCGGCGCGCCGCGCCGGAAGCTCGCGCGACGCCGAAGTACTATCTACGTACGTAGACAGTAGATGACTGGTTCATGTCGCGCAAGTGTCGGAGGGAGCCGGACGAAGCGGACCTACGGATTGGCTACGTAGATAGTATGGCCCGTGGGTCGTCCGTCACCCGGCGCGGCCGCACGACGAGGAGGTGCAGTGCGCACACGCGGATTCGGGGAGCTCGAGGCCGTGGTCATGGACCGGCTCTGGAATCGAGACGGCGAGCCCACCACGGTTCGGGAGCTGTTCGACGAGCTGGCGGGTGAGCGGGAGATCGCCTACACCACGGTCATGTCGACGATGGACAACCTGTTCCGCAAGGGCTGGCTCGAGCGCCGCCGCGAGGGCAAGGCGTTCCGCTACTGGCCGACCCTGACCCGCGAACAGCACAGCGCCCGGCTGATGCGTGAGGCCCTCGACGACGGCGGCCGGGCCGAACTGGTGCTCGCGCACTTCGTCGAGCAGATCGGCCCGGAGGAGTCCGAGCGGTTGCGCGCGGCGCTGCGGCGGCTGGCGGAGGGCGCGTGACCGTCGCGGTCGGACTCTTCGGCTACGCGGTCGCGATGGCGTTCCTCGCGCCCCGCGTGCTGCCCCGGCTCACCCGGCACGGGGTGGACCCGAATCTCGGTGTCGCCGCGTGGCTCTCGGTGATGGGGAGCGTGCTCGGCTCGTGGGGCGCCGCGGTGCTGATCGCGGTGGCGGACGCCGCGCACACCTGGCTGCACGCCGATCGGCTCGTGCTCTCGGGGCTGCACGAGGCGGAGGTCATCGTCACCGGACACGAGGGGCTCGCCGCCCAGCTCGCGCTGCTCCTCGTGACCGCGGTACCGGCCGTCCTCGCGGTGATCCTGTTCGGGCGGCTCGCCCGGTCGCAGGTGCGTATGCGGCTGCGGGCGCGGGAGCACGCGGATGCCTTGCGGCTCACCGGAACTCGCGTGCACCGGCATTCCTACGCGGATGTGGTGCTGCTCGACTCGGCGGAACGCGCGGCCTACTGTGTGGCCGGTTCGCCGAATGTGGTGGTGGTGACCAGCGGTGCGGTCGCGGCGCTGCGGCGGCGGGAGCTGGCCGCGGTCCTGGCGCACGAGCACGCGCACCTGATGCGGCGACATCCGTTGCTGCTCACCGTGACTCGCGGTCTGGCCGCCACCTTCGCCCGGGTGGGTCTGTTTCCCGTGGGCGCCCGCGAGGTCGCGCGGCTGCTGGAGATGTCCGCCGACGATATCGCCGTGCGCCGCCACGGCCGAGAGCCCCTGCTGTCGGGCCTGCTCGCGCTTTCGGGCGTCGCCCCGGCGGGCGCGCTGGCCGCCAGCGGCGCCGACGTCCTCGCCCGCGCCGAACGCCTGGTGTCCCCCCGCACCCGCCTGCGCCGAATCCGCGCCGCCCTGCTGACCGGCATCGGCGTTGCCGTCCTCGCCCCGCTACTGGTCGTGGGCGCGGCCTCGGGCCTGCTGCTCTGCTTGATCTAGCGTCGCGGCCTCGGGCCTGCTGCTCTGCTTGATCTAGCGTCGCGGCCTCCGGCCTGCTGCTCTGCCTGATTTAGCGTCGCGCGCGACGACTTTCGTGGCGTGCCCTGTGCAGGCGGTGGCGCGCCGTCGCGTCTGTCGGTCCGAGCGCCGGGCGCGGAACTTGATTTCCCGCCTCCGGTGCGGTCTTGGGGCTGTCGGTCCGGGCGTCGGGCATGGGGAGTGGGGAGTTCGATAGTGTGGGTGAGCGTGCGGATCTTTTTGGCCGGTGCCAGCGGTGTGCTGGGTACCAGACTGACGCCCCTGCTGGTCGCGACCGGATGTGAGGTGGCGGGGATGACCCGGTCGCCGGAGAAGGCCGAGCTGTTGGCGAGGCTCGGCGCCGAACCCGTGGTGTGCGATGTCTACGACGCGGACGCGCTGGAACGGGCCGTGCGCGCCTACGCCCCCGACATGCTCATGCATCAGCTCACCGATCTGCCCGACGACAGCGCGAATCTGCCCGCGGGGCGCTCGGCCAATGCCCGCATCCGGCGCGAGGGCACCGCCAATCTGCTCGCCGCCGCGCAGGCCGCGGGGGTGCGGCGGGTGCTCGCGCAGAGCGTGGCGTGGGAGATGAGCGGCGAGGGCCAGGCCGCCAAGGAGTACCTGGAGAAGTCGGTGCTCGAGGCGGACGGTGTGGTGCTGCGCTACGGCCAGTTCTTCGGTCCCGATACCTACTACCCCGATCCGACCGCCTATCCGGATCCGCCCCGCATCCACATCGACGAGGCCGCGGCCCGCACGGTCATCGCCGTCGATCTCGCGCCGGGGCTGTATTCGGTCACCGACACCGGCAAGACCGATTTCGATCCGGTGCGGTGACCGGCGTGCCCCGTGAGCTCGCCGATCTGCCCTACGCCCGGCATCTGCGGCCCTTCGAGGGCGAGCCGGAATCGGATATGGACTACGAGTCCGAGCACCTCGACGGCGTCACCTTCGCCGATCTCGACGCCGGGGGCGTGCGGTTCGGCGAATCCGCCTTCACCGCCGTCGAATTCGCCGGGGGCGTGCTGCGCTACGCGCGGTTCGACGACGTCTGGCTGCGCAATGTCCGCTGGGTCGGCACCAATCTCGGCCAATCCAATTGGCTGGGTAGCGAATTCGTCGATTCGGCGCTGTCCGGGGTGGAGGCGGTCGGCTCCCAGCTGCGCCGAATCCGGTTCGAGGGATGCAAATTCGATTCGGTGAACCTGCGCAACTCGACGCTCCAGGACGTCGTCTTCGCCGAGTGCGTCCTGCGCGACACCGATTTCGGCGAGGCCACCCTCCGCCGGGTGACCTTCCCCGGCTCCCGCCTCGAGGGTGTGGCCCTGCACGGCGCGACCCTCCATGAGGTCGACCTGCGCGGCGCCCACACCCTCGACCTCGTCGCCGGTATCGCCGCCCTGAAGGGTGCCACCATCAGCACCCCCCAACTGATGGACCTCGCCCCGGCTTTCGCTCGCGCCGCCGGGATCATTGTGCGGGACAACTGATCCAGGCCCGCGCCGCCGGAATCATCGCGCGGGACAATTGATTCCGCAGCACAACTGGTCTACGCGTGCGCCGTCTTGCCCCCGTCGATGACGAGTTGGGCCCCGGTGAGATACGGATGGTCCGCGGCCGCGAGGGTCAGGGCGAAGGACGCGATCTCCTCGGGGGTGGCGAGGCGGCCGAGGCCGGGGACGTTGGTGCGGGCCCACTGGCGCATGGCGACCTCGTAGGCGTCGTCGGGGAGGTCGCCGATCGGGCTGGCGCGACGGACCAGGTCGGTGTCGGTGGTGCCGGGGACGAGGGCGTTGACCCGGATGCCGTCCCCGGCGTAGTCGAGCGCCGCGGACTGGACCAGGCCGACCAGAGCGCGCTTGCTCGCGGTGTAGGCCGCGCGCCCGGCATCGGTCGCCAGCGCGTTCGAGGACGAGGTCACCACGATCGTGCCGCCGCCCGCCCGAATCATGTGGGGGACTTGATATTTCATGGCGAGGAACACCCCGCGCAGATTGGTGTGCACGACCCGGTCGAACTCGTCGGCGCTGTACTCGTGCAGCTTCTTCTGAATCGTGATCCCGGCGTTGTTGAAGGCGACGTGCACCCCGCCGTACCGCTCGGCCGCGGCGTCCACGAATCGGCGCACGTCGTCCTCGATCAGCACGTCGGCCCGGAGGTAGGTGGCCTCACCACCGGCCGCGCGGATCTCGCGCTCCACCACGGTCCCGCGCTCGACGCGGCGCCCGCAGAACGCCACCCGCGCCCCCTCGGCCGCGAACAACCGGGCCGCGGCCGCGCCGATGCCCGAGGTCGCGCCCGTGACGAGCACCGTCTTGTCGGCGAAGCGCCGCAGGCCGCTGGGTCGTTCGGGCGGCGGATCGGCGTCCCGGCCCAGGGCCACCCCGCCCGCGAGCCCGGCCGCTCCGGCGGCGAGTCCGGTGGCGGCCATGGCGCTCAACAGTTTTCGTCGTCCGGGCTGCGGCGGGCGGGGGGTGGTCGGATCGTCCGTCTCGTTCATACCGACCACGATCCCCGTCGACCCCGGCCCGCGAATCCGTCCTCGGTCCCGATCGTCGGCCGCCGGGACGAGGCCGCCTCCTCCGCTGGGAGGAGACGAGGCGCCCGCGCACCCGGCATGATGAGGACGTGGTGGATCTCCCGGGTACGGCGGCCGCGCACCCGCACGGGCGCGCCGGGATCCGCTCGCCCGACGCGACCGTCGCGCGGGGGGTCGAATGGCTGCTCGACGAGCGTTCGCTGCCCGTGCGGCTGCCGGTGTTGCTCCTGCTGGGCGCGGGATGCCTACTGTCGCTGTATGATTCGCCGACCGTCGTGGATTGGGCGCTGGGGATCGGCGCGGTGCTGGCGACCGCCGGGGGAGCGCGATGGCCCTCGACGACGTCGCTGGCGACGACCGGACTGCTGGCGCTGGGCTTCCTGGTCGGCGATTCCGGACCGATCGTGGGGAAGGTCGCGGCCGCGGTCGCGCTCGCGGAACTGGCCGCGCGACAGAGCGGCTGGCGGCCCTGGCTGGGCGCGGTCGCCCTCGCCGGAACGTATCTGCTGCACACCGCGGGCGGCACCGCCGCGACCGGATACCGTGCTGTCGTCATGGCCGGGCTGCCGCTGCTGCTCGGCGGTCTGTTGCGCGGCGCGCTCGACACCGTCCGGCGCGCCCGGTCGGAGGCGGCCGCGGCGAGCCGTCGCCGCGCGGCCGAGGTGGCGGCCGTGCGGGCCGCCGAGCGCACCGCCATCGCCCGCGAACTGCACGACCTGCTGGCCCATCACATCTCCTCGACCGTGCTCCGGGCCGGTGTCGCCCGGCACGCCGTGCCCGACGCCCCGCCCGCGCTGCGCGAGGTCCTCGACGACATCCACGCCTCCGGCCGCGAAACCCTCGCGGATCTCCGCACATTGGTGACGATCCTGCGCGACCCGGCCGCGACGGGCGAATCGTTCGTCGGCCCGGCCGAACTTCCCGCCGCGCTCGCCGCGGCCGTGACGCGTACCCGGCGGCTCGGCCCGCGCGTCACCGCGGAGATCGGGGACGTGTCCGCGCTCGACGCGGTCACGGCGCTGACCCTGCTGCGCCTCACCCAGGAGGGGCTGACCAATGTCGTCCGGCACGCCGGGCCGGATTGTGAAGCGCGCCTGAGCATCTCGACCGGGCCGGAGACCCGTTTCGAGCTGACCGACACCGGACGCGCCGGGACCGCGCCCGCTTCCACCGGACTCGGGCTGATCGGTCTGGCCGAACGGGTCGAACTGCTCGGCGGCGCCTTCACCGCGGGACCGACCGGCACCGGCTGGCAGATGACCGCGACCCTGCCCGGGCGGCCCGCATGACGATCCGCGTCCTGCTCGTCGACGATCAGCGGCTGGTCCGCGCCGGCCTGCGGATGCTGTGCTCGAACGCCGCCGACCTGGAGGTGGTCGGCGAGGCCGCCTCCGGCGCCGAGGCGGTCCGGCTGGCCGAACGCACCCGCCCCGATGTGGTCCTGATGGATCTACGGATGCCGGGCATGGACGGAATCCGCGCCACCGCAACGATTCTCGCGGCCCGCCCCGCCACCCGGGTGCTCGCGCTGACCACCTTCGACGACGACGACCACCTCTACCCCGCCCTCGCCGCCGGGGCGTGCGGCTTCCTCGTCAAGGACGCCTCGCCCACCGACCTGCTCGACGGCATCCGCCGCGCCGCCCGCGGGGAGCGGCCGTTCTCGCCGGAGGTGCTCGCCCGGGTGGTCGAATCCGCGGTCGACGCCCGCACCGCGCCCCCCGCGCCGCCACTCGCCCGCGCGAACCTAACCGAGCGGGAAAGCCAAGTGCTGCACCTGGTTTCGCAGGGGCTGTCCAATGCCGAGATCGCCGAACGCCTCCAGGTGGGCGTCACCACCGTCAAGACCCACATCGCGAATCTGATGGCGAAAACCGGTGCGAGCAACCGGGTTCGGCTCGCGGTGCTCGGGCTGCGCCCGGATCACTGAGCGGCCACCGCCGGTTCGGCCCGGTCGGTGTGGAAGCCGGGCAGCCACCGATCCGCCAGCGGGATCAGCAGATGGATCAACGGCCCGATACCGAAGGCGTACACCAGGGTTCCGACGCCGACACCGCCGCCGAGCAGGAAACCGGTGACCAGCACGGTCGCCTCGATGCCGGTGCGCACCGCCCACACCGGCCAGCCGGTGCGGGCGACCAGGCCGGTCATCAGGCCGTCGCGCGGGCCCGGGCCCATCCCCGCGCCGATGTAGAGGACCGTCGCGACGGCGTTGAGCAGGACCGCGGCGAACATGGCCAGCACCCGGGGAACCAGGGCGTGCCACTGCGGCAGCAGCCACAGCCCGGCGTCGACGGAGATCGCGATGACCACGACATTGCTGATCGTGCCCAGACCGGGGCGCTGCCGCAACGGAATCCAGGCCAGCAGCACGGCCACCCCGGTCAGCGCGGTCACCGTGCCGAAGCTGATCGGAACGTGCCGGGCGACGCCCTGGTGGAACACGTCCCACGGGTCGAGCCCGAGGTTCGCGCGGATCATCACCGCCATGGACAGGCCGTAGAGCCACAGCCCGACATACAGCGCGCAGAGTCGGCGAAGGAGCATGGCACTCAGCATGCGGGCGTACTGGCCTCATCCGACAGAGCCAGTCGCCGATCGCTGGACCGGCCGGAAAAGCCGGTGGCGGTCGCGGGTGCCGGGCGGTAGCGTTCGGCACATGCGAATCGGTGTGCACGGCGCGTGGTGGCTGCCCTGACGGGCGGCCCGCGCACGCACACCCCACATCACGGCCGCCCGGTTCGGGCGGCCCCGCGCGTCCCCGGCCGGGTGGCAGGACCCGAAAGGACGCTGTCATGCCCCGGCGACTCACCGCCTTCACCCCCTCCGGCGATCTGCACCTCGGCAACTACTTCGGCGCGATCGAACCGCTCGTGCGCGCACAGGTCCCCGGCGAGACCTTCGTCTTCGTCTCCGACCTGCACGCGCTGACCCTGCCGCACGACCCCGCCGAGGTTCGCACGCGCACAACCGAATTCGCCAGACTACTGCTGGCCTGCGGCGTGGATCCGGCTCGGAGCCTGTTCGCGGTCCAGTCGCACGTCCCCGAACACACCGAACTGCACTATCTGCTCGAATGCGCGACCGGATTCGGCGAGGCGCGGCGGATGATCCAGTTCAAGGAGAAATCCGCACGCGGACAACGGGTTCGGCTGTCGCTGCTGACCTATCCGATCCTCATGGCCGCCGACATCCTGCTCTACGACACCGAGGAGGTGCCGGTCGGGGAGGATCAGCGACAGCACGTCGAACTGGCCCGCGACCTCGCGGTCCGGTTCAACGCCGACTACGGTCCGGTGTTCACGGTCCCGCGCGCGGTCAACCCGCCCGTGGCGGCGCGCATCATGGACCTGGCGACACCCACCGCGAAGATGAGCAAATCGGTCTCCCCGGCGGGCGCGCTGCGCCTGCTCGACCCGCCGGATGTGCTGCGCCGCAAGGTGATGCGCGCGACCACCGATACCAGCGACGCGGTGACCTGCGATCCCGTCGCCCGGCCCGGCGTGGCGAATCTGCTGACCATCCTGTCCGCCTGCACCGGCGTGACCCCGGAGGCCGCGGCCGAAACCTTCGGTGGCTACGGCGAACTCAAGCGCGCGGTCGCCGACGCGGTCATCGCCGTGCTCGAGCCGATCCAGCGCCGATACGCCGAACTCGCCGCCGCGGACCCGAGCGAACTGCTGGGATCGGGCGCCGCCGCGGCCCGGCGCGTCGCGCGGCCCAAGGTGCGTGCCGCGCGCGCCGCGATCGGCCTGCTCGATTACGCCGAGACCCCGGGAATCTGCCCGATCGCGTAGGTGACCGCCATGGCCAAAGCGCCGCCGATCACCACCCGCGCCACCGCCCGGCGCGGATTGCCGCCCCCGAGCCGGGAACTGATCGATCCGGTGACCGCCAGCGCGACCAGCACCGCCGCGAAGGTCACCGGCACCCGCCACGTCGGCGGCGGCAGCAGGATGGCCAGCAGCGGCAACAGCGCGCCGAGGGTGAACGACACCGCCGAGGAGAAGGCGGCCTGCCACGGGTTGGTGAGTTCCCTGGGATCCAAACCCAATTCGGCCTCGGCGTGCGCGGTGAAGGCGTCGTGCGCGGTGAGTTCCTGCGCGACCCGCCGCGCCGTCGCCTCGGACAACCCCTTGCGCCGGTAGATCTCGGCCAGTTCGGCGAGTTCGTAGTCCGGCTCCTCGGCCAGTTCCCGCTTCTCCTTCGACAGCAGCGCCCGTTCGCTGTCGCGTTGGGTGCTGACCGACACGTACTCCCCGGCCGCCATCGAGAGCGCGCCCGCGACCAGACCCGCCACGCCCGCGGTGAGGATCGGGGTGGTGCTCGCGGTCGCGGACGCCACGCCGACCACGAGCCCGGCCGTGGACACGATGCCGTCGTTCGCGCCCAGCACCCCGGCGCGCAACCAGTTCAGCCGCGAGCCCAGCCCCGCGCCGTGCGGTTCGTGCGGATGCGTTTCGTCGCTGATCTCGTCCACGGAAAGCAGACTAGGCCGATTAGCATCGCATCC
The DNA here is from genome assembly GCF_053588115.1 of Nocardia sp. NPDC003482. Taxonomy (NCBI): domain Bacteria; kingdom Bacillati; phylum Actinomycetota; class Actinomycetes; order Mycobacteriales; family Nocardiaceae; genus Nocardia; species Nocardia sp. NPDC003482. The sequence goes on along the minus strand of NZ_JBSFPI010000030.1, from coordinate 24,596 downwards.
GTGAACCCCGTTCTCGGCCGCGTTTCCGCAGCCCTCGCAGGTCAGCTGGGTCTCCCGCACGGAGTGCTCGGCAAGGGGGTGGCGCTGCTGCTGAACCGGACCAACCGGCGGCTCATCGAGGCCGCGGTGCGCGCCGCGGACGTCCGCGCCGGGCAGCACGCCGCCGACGTCGGATTCGGTGGCGGCGTGGGACTTTCGCTGTTGCTGGAGCGCGTCGGCGACACCGGGACCGTGCACGGCGTGGACCTCGCCCCCGATATGGTCGCCCGCGCCCGCTCCCGGTTCGTCTCCGAGGTCGGCGCGGGCCGCCTGCGCCTGCTCACCGGTTCGCTCACCGAACTGCCGCTGGCCGACGCCGGCCTCGACGCGTTGATCACCGCCAACACCGTCTACTTCGTCCCCGACCTCACCCCGGTCGCCGCGGAACTGGCCCGCGTCCTGCGCCCCGGCGGTCGGGCGGTCGTCGCCATCGGCGACCCCGACGCCATGGCCGCGCTGCCGTTCACCGACCATCGCTTCACCCTGCGCCCGCCCGCGGAGATCGCCGCCGTCCTGGAACGATCCGGCCTCGCCGTCGAGCATCGCGAGGTGCCCGACAGCCGGATGAAGGGGCATCTGCTCCTCGCGCGCAAGGACTGATACAACCGGCGTCGCGAAGCGACGAATGTCTCTTTTGTCCGAAAGCTGTTCATTCGCTGGGACGATGGAGATTATGATCCGCGCGCTCGACCGACACTGGACCACCGCCGTTCCGCTCCTGGCCGCGATCGCCTTGGTGTACGCGTGGTTCGCGCATCCCACCGGAGCGGCCGTGCTCGTGCCGGTGGTCGCGCTCGCGGGCGCGGTGCTGGCGGCCGTGTGGCACGCCGAGGTGGTGGCGCATCGGGTGGGGGAGCCGTTGGGCGCGCTGGTGCTCGCGGTGGCGGTCACGGTGATCGAGGTGGGGCTCATCGTCACCTTGATGGCCTCGGGCGGGGCGGACGCGTCGTCGCTGGCGCGCGACACCGTCTTCGCGGCGGTCATGATCACCTGCAATGGGATCTTCGGGCTGTCCCTGCTGGTGGGGGCGTTGCGGCGGCGGGTGGCGGTGTTCAATGCCGAGGGCACGGGCGCCGCGCTGGCGACAGTCGCGACGCTGGCGACCTTGAGCCTGGTGCTGCCGACCTTCACCACGAGCAGGCCCGGACCGGAATTCTCCACGGCGCAACTGGCTTTCGCGGCGGTGGCCTCGCTGGTGCTGTACGGCCTGTTCGTCATGGTCCAGACCGTGCGGCATCGCGACGACTTCCTGCCCGTCGAACGGGCGGCCGACGACGCGGTCACGCCCGAAAGGCCCTCCGCCGCAACGGCATTGCGCAGCGGCGGATTGCTGCTGGTCGCCCTGGTGGGCGTGGTGGGGCTGGCCAAGACGGTGTCGCCGTCGATCGAGCAGGGCGTGCACGCGGCGGGCCTGCCGCGCGCGGTGGTCGGCGTGGTGATCGCCCTGCTCGTCCTGCTGCCCGAGACGCTGGCCGCGCTGCGGGCCGCGCGCCGCGACCGGGTGCAGATCAGCCTCAACCTCGCGCTCGGGTCGGCCATGGCGAGTATCGGGCTGACCATTCCGGCGATCGCGCTGGCGTCGATCTGGATACCCACGCCGCTCACGTTGGGCCTGGGCGCGACCCAGATGGTGCTGCTCGCGTTGACCGTCGTCACCGGCGTGCTGACCGTGGTCCCGGGCCGCGCGACCCTGTTGCAGGGCGGCGTGCATCTGGTCCTGCTGGCCGCGTTCGTCTTCCTCGCGGTGAGCCCGTAACCATGCTCGAAATTAGCCCGAAACGGGCATGAGCCGTGTCACACCCATAGTCGAATCGGCTGGGAACGTGTTTCAGAATGGAAGAATCGCGCCCGTCGAAAGCCGTTGATCTGCGGACTTATCGGACGAAGCCCCCTCGGATCAGAGGTGAGGCTCACACCGTGACCGACTTTACTGTAACCCGTTGTTACCGATAGCTTCGTGTTGGCAGTGTTGCCGATCACGGAGAGAAGTACGGTGAAACCCGAGACACGACATTCGAGGACCGAGCGCGCATGGCGTCGGTGACCCGGGTCCGCTCCCGCGTCTCCGCCGTTCGCACCGTCCGCGAGAACTTCTCGGACACCGTCGTCTCGTCGCTGCGGACCTTCGGCCGGGCGGTCGACATCGCGCGGGAATCGGTGACCGGCACGGTCAGCGGCATCGCGCGCGGTCAATTCCAGTGGCGCGAGGCCATTCTGCAGGCGTGGCGGCTGGTGACGGTCACCGCGATCCCGGCGATCCTGATCGCGATCCCGTTCGGCGTGATCGTGTCGGTCCAGGTCGGCAACCTCATCCACAATCTCGGCGCGGACTCGCTGCTCGGCGCGACCGGCGGGCTGGGCGTGATCAAACAGGGCGCGCCGCTGGCGACCGGCTTCCTGCTCGGCGGCGCGGGCGCGGCGGCGATCGCGGCCGATCTGGGCGCGCGCACGATCCGCGAGGAGATCGACGCGCTCAACACCATGGGCATCAGTCCCATTCCGCGCCTTGTCATTCCGCGGCTGGTCGCGATGATCCTCGTCGCGCCGCTGCTGAACATCCTCATCATCTTCGTGGGCATCGTCGCCGGGTACGCGGTCGCGGTCGGCGGGCAGAACGTGACCCCGGGCAGCTACTGGGCCACCTTCGGCTCCTTCACCACGATCGCCGACGTCTGGGTGTCGCTGCTCAAGGCGGCCATGTTCGGGTTCCTCGTCGTGGTCATCGCCTGCCAGCGCGGGCTCGAGGCCAAGGGCGGGCCGCGCGGGGTGGCCGACGCGGTGAACGCGGCCGTGGTGCTGTCGGTGGTGTCCATCGCGATCGTCAACCTCGGCGTCACCCAGATCGTCGAGATGTTCCTGCCGACCAGGTTGGTGTGAGATGGCCGTCTCCACCTACGCCCCCAAGGGGCTGGCTCGGTTCGCGCGGTTCTACCGCCGCCGCGGGCTGCTGCTCGCGCGCCTCGACGCGCTCGGATTCGTGCTGGCCTTCATCTGGCAGGTGCTGTCGTCGATTCCGTTGACGCTCGAGCGGTATCGCGACGAGACGCTGCGGATCATCTCCGATATGACCTGGGGCCGCGGCTCGGTTATCGTCGGCGGCGGCACGGTGCCGATGATGATCGTGCTCGGTCTGGTGATGGGCGCGTCGGTGGGCGTGGAGTCGTTCACGATGCTGAACATCCTGGGCATGGGCCCGGTCAGCGGCATCGTCTCCGCCTTCGCCACCACCCGCGAGCTCGCGCCGATCGTGGCGGCCATCGGGTTCGCCGCGCAGGCGGGCTGCCGCATCACCGCCGAGATCGGCTCCATGCGCATCTCCGAGGAGATCGACGCCATCGAGGCGCTCGGCCTCCGCTCGGTGCCGTTCGTGGTGACCACCCGCGTGATCGCCGGGGCCATCTCGATCGTGCCGACGTTCCTGATCGGGCTGATCCTGGCGTATCTGTCGTGCCGGGGCCTGATCACGTTGGTGCACGGGCAGTCCGCGGGCGTGTACGACCACTACTTCTTCCAGTTCGTCTCCGGCTTCGACGTGATCGCGGCGGTGATCAAGGTGGCGGTCTTCGCCACGGTCGTGATCCTCATCCACAGCTACTACGGCTTCTTCGCCACCGGCGGCCCCGAGGGCGTGGGGATCGCGTCGGGCCGCGCGGTGCGCGCCTCCTCGGTGGCGATCGTGGCCATCGACATGGTGCTCACGCTCGCGCTGTGGGGCTTCAACGCGACGATCAGTTTCACGGGGTAGCGGAACTATGCCGAAGTACGGAATGCCCGGCGTGGCCGTCGATCGGCGGCGGTCCCGGCTGGTCGGGGTGGTCGCGGTCGGGGTGATCGCGGCCCTGGTGGCGGCGGTGGCGGTGCACCGCGAGCTGCGCTCCGACGACGGACTGCGCGTCGCCCTGCACACCGAGCAGATCGGTGACGGCGTGCTCGCGGGCACGCCGGTGCGGGTGGACGGCGTGCAGGTCGGCTCGGTGACCGGCATCGCGCCCGCCGATCGCGGCACCCAGCGAATCACATTGCGGCTGGACGCCTCCCAGCTGCACGGCATCGACGACAGCCTCCAGGTCGACTACGCGCCGGGCAATCTGTTCGGCATCAGCGAACTCGAATTGCGCCGCGGCCCGGGCGGTTCCGCGCTGCGCGACGACAGCGTGATCGATCTGACCGGCAGCCGCTCCGACGCGGTCTTCGACGCCACCATGGGCGCGATGCTGCGCGGGCTGTCCCAGACCGGCGACGCGGTGCTGACTCCGCAACTGGCGCAGGCGATTTCGCAGGTGTCGCGCGATATGCGGGCGTTCACGCCGCTGGCGCAGGCCATCATCACGGTGGCGCAGATCGTCACCGACAACCAGAAGATGCCGCCCTCGCAGCTGGCCGGTGCGCTCGGCCCGGCGTTCTACGGCGGCGGCGCGTTCGCCGGGGCCACCATCCAGATGATGGACCTGATCCGCAATATCCCACGGCTGCAAGCGGATCGGGACAGCTTCGACGCGGGCGTGCGGATGCAGACCGACCAACTGCTGCCCGGCCTCGCCGCCCTCGGCGCGGCCGCGGGCGCGGGCCTGTCCGGCACCACCGACATGCTGGCCCCGGTGCTCGCGCTGCTCGCCCAGATGGTCCCGACTCCCCGGCAGTCCGGCGCGGATCTGACCGAACTGCTCCGACGCCTGCGCGCGGCCATGCCGGAGACCGGCACCGGGCCCGCGCTGAACGCCGAGATCGATCTGAGCGGTGTGCCGGTGCTGGCCCCGCTGCTGGGAGGTGCCCGATGAATCCCGGTGTGCCCGAGCCGATCCCGTCGCGGGAAGGCCCCACCGCTGTGGCGATGACGGTTCCGCTGCTGAACGGTGCGATGAACTCCGTTGTGTCCGTGGCGCTTCCGTGGGGAGGTGCCCGGTGAAGGTCGGGGCCGCCGCGTGGCGGCTGGGGCTGTTCGCCGTCGTGATGATCGTCGTGCTCGGGCTGGTGTTCACCGCGATCAAGCGGCCGGTGGCCGGGCCGACCGAGGCTCACGACGCGCTGTTCACCGACGCCAACGGGCTGAAGGTCGGCGACGACGTGCGCATGAACGGCGTGCAGATCGGCAAGGTCGACGGCATCGAACTCGACGGGACGCGGGCGCGGGTTCGCCTGTCGCTGAAGACCGATGCCCCGGTCTACGACAACTCGAAGCTGGCGATCCGCTACCAGAACCTCACCGGCCAGCGCTACATCGACCTGCAACAGCAGCCGCAGCCGGGCGCGCGGCTGGCCGCCGGGGTCACCATCGGCACCGACCGCACCGTGCCGTCGTTCGATGTGACCAGCGTGTTCAACGGCCTGAAACCGGTGCTGGCCACCATCTCCCCCGAGGAGATCAACCAGTTCAGCGCCAGCATGGTCGCATTGATCGAGGGCGACGGCGGCGGGGTCGGCCCGGCCTTCGACGCGATCGCCAAACTCGCCTCGCACGTCAAGGACCGCCAGGCCGTCATCGATACGGTCATCCACAATCTGGCCGACCTCAACGACACCACCGGCGGCAACATCCACTACCTGGTGCCGCTGCTGTCCCGGCTCGCCGACATCTTCCAAGGGCTGCAATCGAATATGGCCGGCCTGGCGCAGTTCGCGATGGCCGCGCCCTCGGTGCTGGGACCGCTGGACAACCTGTTCGACGCCCTCGGCCTGCGGACCCCCGACGACGTCGACGCGCTGATCCGCCAGATCTTCCCCGATCCGCAGCAGGCCGTCGAGGTGTTCGACAAGCTGCCCGGCCTGCTCGCCGGACTGGACGCGGCCGTGCCGAAGTCCGGCGCGGGCTGGAAACCGCAGTGCAGCAAGGGAAACGCGGAGGTGCCGCAGGTGCTGGGCGTGCTCGTCGCGGGACAGCGGGTGGCGATATGCAACGGATGAGGCTGTTCGCCGAGCGCCGCGTGGTCGGCGACGCCGACAAGCGCCGTCGCGAGGTGCGGCTCGGCGTCATCGGCGCGGTGCTGGTGACACTGTGCGTGGTCGTGGCGGGCGCGCTGTACGTGGTGCCGTTCGGGAAGAGGACCTATGTCGCCGAACTGGCCGAGGCGCAGTCGGTCAAGGCTGGCGACGACATCCGCGTCGCCGGAATCCCCGTCGGCACCGTGAAATCGCTGGAGCTGCGACCGGATCGGGTGCTCATGCGGTTCACCGTCGACCGCAAGGTGTTCGTCGGCGACCAGTCCACCCTCGACGTGCGGATGCTCACCATCATCGGCGGCAACTACGTCGCGCTGTTCCCGTCGGGGCGGAACGCCCTGGGCGACAAGCACATTCCTGTGGACCGGGTGCGGCTGCCCTACAGCCTGGTGCAGACCTTCCAGGACGCGGCCGAACCGCTGCGCAAGATCGACGGCGACACCCTGCGCCGCAATCTGGCCGCGCTCGGCACCACCGCCGAACAGGCCCCCGACGCGCTGCGCACCACCCTGGACACCCTGAACACCTATGTGGACCTGCTGAATCGGCAGCGCACCGACGTGTCCAAGGCGATCGCCGCCGCGAGCGAGTACGTCACCATGTACGACGGCGCGAAGGGTTCGCTGCACCGGCTGATCGATGTCACGAACCTGATGGAGACCCTGGTCCTGGACAAACGCGCGGAACTGCGCGAGGGTCTGCGCCTGCTCAACGCGACCATCGGGCGGCTGGCGGTGCTCGCCCCGGCCTGGGACGCGACGGTGAAGCCGAAGCTGCAACAGCTGCTCGACGCCGCGCCGCGCCTGGAACAGCTCGGCAAGGATCTGGATCCGGTCGTCGCCTCGGTGCGGGACCTGCAACAGCAGCTGTCGCGGCTGGACATCCCCGACAACGGGATCACCGTCGACCAGTCCGCACAGACCGTGACCGCGCCCGTGTGCGTGCCGGTGCCGGGGAAGGACTGCTGATGCTGCACAAGGTTCTCGCCTCGCGCGGGTTCATGTCGGTGGCGGGCACGGTGGTCGCGATCGCCGTGGTTGTGGTCGGCTACGTGATCGCCTTCCAGCCGATGAAGAAGACCCAGAGCTACTGCGCGATCATGCCCGACAGCCTCGGCCTCTACGTCGGCAACCAGGTCACCATGCGCGGCATCGTGGTCGGCAAGGTCACCTCCATCGCACCGGAGGGCAAGGGCGTCAAGGTCGGCTTCGCCGTCGAGGCGGACAAACCGGTCTACGCCGACGCGGGCGCGACCACGCTCGCCGACAGCATCGTCGCCGCCCGGCAGCTGGCCGTGGTCACCTCGGGCAAGAACACCGCGCACTGGAATCCCGGGCAGTGCATCACCAAGACGCTCACGCCCAAGAGCATCACCGAGACGCTGAACGCGGTGGCGCAGTTGGCCGCTCAGATCAACGGCGGCGACGGCACGACGCCCGACGCGCTCGCGCACGGCCTGGCCGAGCTGAATGTGGCGACCGCCGGGACGGGCCCGCAGATCAACGAGATCGTCACCAAGCTGAGCGCCGCGCTGGCCTCGCCGGACGCCGATATCGCCAATCTCACCGGGATCTTCGACGCGTTCGCGTCGGTGGGTAGCAAGGTCGAACAGTATTGGGGCGACCTGCAATCCATGCTGACCCGGCTCGCGCCCGTGCTGAACGCGGCGCGCACCGATCTGCTGGAGCCGGGCGCACAGGTGCTCGACGGGCTGGGGCAGTTGCTGCCGGTGCTCAACGACCTCACCACGATCTTCGGCGATCCGCTCATGCGGGGTCTGGACGCGACGGTGCCGCTGGTGAAATTCCTTCGCACGCACGTCGGTTCGCTCGCGCAGGTGATCTCGATGACGCCGGTGCTGACCGACGCCTTCCGCGCGGTCGGGGAGCACGGCATCGGGTACGCGCCGCCGAAAGTGGCGCTGCCGCAGGACAACGCGGATCAGGTGTGCGCCGCGGTGAACGCGCTCGCGCCCGGCCGCTGCGTCGCCGAGGGCGGTGCGGCGAAGGTCGACATGGCGGCGCTGGTATTCGGATTGGCAGGGGCGCGATGAGAAGACGACTGCTCACGGGCCTGACCCTCGTGCTGGTCGCGGTGCTGCCCGCCGCCGGGTGCGCCTTCGACCCGTCCTCGGTGCCGGTGCCCGGCACGACCGTGTCCGGCGATACCTACCGGGTGCGCATCGAATTCGCCAACGCCCTCAACCTGCCCGCGCGCGCCAAGATCATGGCCAACGGCGCGCAGGTCGGGACGGTCACCGGGGTCTCGCTGAGGGACGCCGCGACATCCGGGGGGCGCGGCGGCTACGTGGTGGTCGACGCCGACATCTCCCGCTCCGTGCGACTGCCCACGACCACGCGCGCCGAACTGCGGCAGAACACCGTGCTCGGCGACATCCATGTCGCCCTGCTCACCCCGACCGACGGCTTCGGGCACCTCCTCGCCGACGGCGGCACCATTCCGCTCGCGCAGACGAAACCGCCTGTGCAGCTGGAGGATACGATGGCCGCCATCGCCACCTTCACCCAGGGCGGCGCGGTGCAGCAGTTGCAGGACACCATCGACCGGATCAACGACGTGCTGCCGCAACAGACCAGTGAGACCGCGCGCATCGGCAAGACCCTCGCCGCCGACGCCGTGGACCTGGCCGCGCACCTGGATGAGCTGGACTCGCTGCTCGACGGGGTGGACAACAATCCCAATGTGCTGCACGAGATCCGGCCGGAGCTGTTCGATCTGCTGCAACAGGTCTCGGTGGACCAGATGGACGGCATCGCCCCGTCGATCGTGGGGGTGACCAAGATCTTCGGCGTGCTCGGTCCGATCGGCACCTCGCTGACATGGCTGGGACCGTTGTTGCGGAACGCCGACGGAGCGGTGAACGCCTTCCTGCCGCTGGTCGCCTCGGCGCGGCCGCTGGATCTGAGCCAGCCGTCGAATCTGCGAGCGGTCGTCGAGCTGGTGCGGGACAAGATCATTCCGCTGGCGCAGGCGCCGAAGGTGAACATCACCGGGGTGCGCACCGACGCCGCGGCGGGGATGCCCGCGACCGAGCAGACCGACCGGATCATCCAGACCCTGCGCATGATCGGAGTCGTGCGATGAAACTCGGTTCGCTGGTCTCGCTCGGCGGCATCGCGGCCATCACCGTGCTCGGCGCGAGCTATCTGACCTTCGGGGTGGTCAAGGTCGATCCGTTCGCGGACTACGACCACGCCACCATGGTGCTCACGAATTCCGGTGGGCTGGCGGAGAATTCGCCCGTTCTGCTCACCGGGGTCGAGGTGGGCCGGGTGAGTTCGGTGCGCAATACCGGCGGCGGGGTCGAGGTGGGGCTGCGGCTGGCCGCCGATCGGCACGTGCCCACCGACAGCACGGTCGTCATCGAACATCTGTCCGCGCTCGGCGAACCCTATGTCGAGTTCCGGCCGAATTCCGTTGGCGGGCCGTACATTCGGGACGGTCAGCGGGTCCAGACCGCGAATGTGCGGATGCCGCTGTCGATTCCGGATGTGGCGCGGCTGGCGACGACGACGTTGAACCAGCTCGATCCGCAGGTGGTCGGCTCGCTGGTGAACACGCTGGAGAGGGCGCTGGCCGACACCGACGGATCGATCCCGAACCTGGCCCGCGCGGGCGATCTGCTCGCGGCCTCGATCATGAGCCGCACCCCGCAGATCGCCGGACTGCTGAACAGCTTCCAGGCCACCGCCACCGATATGGACTGGGCGGGCCCGGCCACCCTCGCCGCCGCGCCGGAGTGGATCGAATTCACCCGGTCGCTGAACGCGCTGGTCGGGACCGTCGGTACCATGGTCGACCGGCAGCCCGTCGAGCGGTACACCACCGGCAACGGGCTGGTGCCGGTGCTGACCAAGGTGATCGAGACGCTGCGGCGACTCGAACCGGACCTGCAATCCCTGGCCCCCGCGCTGCGGCCGCTGGTGGAGGCGACGACCGCCACCGCGCCGCGCATCGATATCTCGGACCTCATCTCCCAGGCCCTCGGCGACGTCGACGCGGACGGCGCGGTGCGGGTGCGGGTAGCCGTGAAATAGGAAGGAGCTCGCGATGTCGGACGACGTTGTGACCGGAACCGAACAGGCTCGCGCCCCGCGGACCGTCTCGCTGCGGCTGTCGACCGTGGCCGTATCCGTCGCGTTGGTGGCATTGGTCGCCGCGACCGTCGTCTTCGCGTCGTTGTGGGTCTCCGCGCGCGGTGAGCTGAGCGACCGGGACGCCGCGCTCGCGAACGACAAGCACGCCGAACAGGTGGCGACCGACTACGCGCTGGGCGCGTCGAACATCAACTTCCAGGACGTCGACTCCTGGGTGGGCAAGCTCAAGGCGAACACCACCCCGCAGCTGGCCGCCAAATTCGACGCCACCGCGCCGAAGCTGCGCGACATCCTCGTCCCGCTGAAGTGGACCTCGAGCGGCACGCCGATCACCGCCAAGGTGATGAGCACCGACAACGGGGTCTACAAGGTCGATGTGTTCCTGAACGTCACCTCCACCAGCGCCCAGACCCCCGAGGGCGCGCAAACCACGGTCACCTACACCGTGAACGTAGACCCGAACAACGGCTGGAAGGTCGCCGACGTCGGCGGCATGGCGGGCGCGCTGCCCAAGCAGTAGGCGGTAATCTCGAATCCATGGTGATGCGGATTCGCTCGGCGGCGCTGTTGGTGTGCGCCTTCGTCGTCTCCGCGTGGGCGGCGGTCCTGCTGCCCGCGGCCACCTCCGATTCGCTGCTGGCCGTGGGTGCGGCGGCCGTGCTGGCATTGGCCGTGGTCGCCTCGGTGTCGGCGCGAGTCCCGTTGCCCGCGTTGGGGTTCCACGTCGGGCCGCCGAGTTCCGCGCAGCGTCGGCGCCGTGGATCGTTCCTGCGGCAGAGCAATCCGGACACACCCGGCCGGGCACGGCCGAGGGCGCCGGGTCGCGATCGTTTCTGATCCGCGACCCTGTTTCCCTTTTCGCCTTGTGAGGTGGTTCGTTCGTGCTCGATTTCGTGTATTACCCCGTGTCCGCTGTGTTGTGGGTGTGGCATACGGCCTTCGCCGCTGTCTTCGGCGCGTCGGTCGGTTTGTCCTGGGCGTTGGCCATCGTGTTTCTGGTCATCACCTTGCGGCTGTTGTTGTATCGGCCGTTCCTGGCTCAGGTTCGTTTCGCGCGCACGATGGCCGTGTTGCAGCCGAAGATTCGTGAGTTGCAGGCCCGGCACGCCGGTGATCGTGAGCGGTTGGCCCGGGAGATGCGGGAGTTGCAGCGGGAGCACAACTTCAGCGTTCTGAGCGGGCTGGTTCCGATCGCCTCCCAGCTGCTGATCTTCGTCGGTCTGCTGCATGTGCTGCGGTCGTTCGACCACGCCGGCCGCAACTACGTCTTCGGCGCCGATCAGGTCCAATCCTTCTTGCGGGCGGACGTTTTCGGTGCGCCGTTGTCGGCCACGGTCTTCGGTTCGGGCGGGCATCTTCTTCCGCTCCTGGCATTGGCCATACCGCTGGTCGTGATGTCCGCTGTCGCAACCCATTTCACGGCCCGGGCATCGATCGCGCGCCAGACGGAATCCACCACGCAGGTCCGTGTCATCAATTTCATGACCTTGTGGCTGTTGCCGATCGGCTCGTTGCTCGCCGCGCTGATCATGCCGGTCGGGATTTTGATCTACTTCTCGACCAACAGTGTGTGGACGTTCGTGCAGCAGCATTATGTGCATCGGAAGTTGGGGCCGGTGGAGGCTGTCGGATCGAACGCGGCCGAGGAGGTCTAGCCGCCGCTCGTGACGGCACTACGGACGTGATGCGGGGTTCCCGATCGGATTCGGGAACCCCGCACCTCACCTCTCAACCCACACCCGGGCGACCGGCTTCCCCGCCTCGCCCGGGACGCCGGGGTGGGTGACCACCACCGCCGCCACCGTCAGGATCTGGTCCAGATCGACTCCCGCCGCGGCCAGCCGGGCGATGATGCCCAGCCGTCGCTCCGGGCCGCCGGGGCGGATGTCGATCTCGCCGTGGGTGGTTCGGGCCACGAAGAGGTGGCGTTGTGCGTCGTAGCGGGTCGGGACGCCGTCGCGGATGGCCCGGTAGGCGTCGAGATCGAGATCTCGATGACGGTCCGGGTCGATCAGGAGGTCGGCGATGTGCCGGTCCGCCTGGTCGTCCAGCAGCGAGGCCGAGGCCGGCTGCAGGTAGCGTGCCCGCTCCGCTACCCGTCGGCGGTACTCCTCGACGGGCTTGCGCAGCAACTCCCGGTGTCGCTCGGCCTCTGCGGCGAGGCGAGCGGAACCGGCATCGGACGTCGACGAGTACGACTCGGACATGGATAACGCCTTTCCTCGGGTTGCGGATGACTTTGTGGTGCAACCTGTTCGGCGTCCGATGGAGAGAAGTATGCCGGAGGGGTCCGACAAGTTTCGTCGCGTGCGGGTCAGAGTGGTTTGGGGGTGCCGTAGTCGAGGCGTGCGACGACCGCGGCGACGGCGGCCTGTTGGTCGTCGGTGAGGGCTCGGGGCTGGCCGATGCTCGCGGCGTCGAGGTAGATGCCGCATGCCCACTCGAGTAGCAGCGCGTGCTCGACGGCCTGGTCGAGGCTCTGCCCGGTCGCCACCGCGCCGTGGTTGGCGAGCAGCACCGCGTGCCGGTCGACGAGCGAATCCCGTACGGCGGCGGCCAGTTCCGGGGTGCCGAACGGGTGGAACGGCACCACCGGCGTCGCGCCGCCCAGCGGCAGCTGCTGATAGTGGATCACCGGCAGTTCGTCGCGCACCAGACCGAGCGCGATCGCGCGCGGCGCGTGGGTGTGCACCACCGCCCGCACCGGGAAGTCCCGATAGATCCCCAGATGCAACAGCAGCTCCGAGGTCGGCGCGAGCCCGCCGGCCACGACCGCCCCGTCCGGATCGACCACGGTCACCTCGTCGGCGGTGAGCCGTCCGAGCACCGTCCCGGTCGCGGTGATCGCGATCAGATCGTCCACGCGCACACTGACATTGCCCGCGGTCCCGATCAGCAACCCCGCCTCGGCCAGACGTCGGCAGGCCGCGGCCACCTCGGCGCGCTGACTGGGCAGCAGTGTCGGCATGGCGCTCAGCCTATTCAACAGCCCGGCGTCACGAACGCGCGCAGATAGCCCCCGGACTGCCGCACGTACATCCACGCCCAATACCGCAGCCCGGATTCGGCGGGACTCGCGCGCATGGTGATCTCCCCGGAGAAGCACTTGCCCACGATGTAGCGGGCCCGGGAGACGTGCGGGGTGTTCGTGACGACGATGATGTGCCGCCACCCGTGCCGCGCCGCCTGCCGCGCGATCTCCTGCGCCTCGCCCTGGGTGGTCCACGGGTCGGGCACGAAACACTGGACGTGGAACGGGTATTCGCCGTCGCAGTACTTGTCCATCACCGGATCGTCGGCCCCGGTCGACCGCGAGATGAGCAGATCCGGGGCGTACCCGCGGCGGGCCAGATCGAGCCCGATGTCGAAGCGCGCGTAGGCCGTCCCGCCCAGCACGACGATCGCGTCGGCCGGCCGCAACGGATCGATCTGCGGCCGCACGAACACCGGCAGCCCCGCGATGGCGACACCCGCGATCAGCACGACCGAGCCGACGAGCGCGACCACGGCTCGTCGGAGTGCACCCACACAGCGACGATACCGGTCCTGTGGCGGCGTCTCCGTGCGCTGCGGTTGGGCACCGGACCGGTCCTGTGGGGTTGCCTCCGTGAGCTGCGGTTCACACCGCCCCTACCGCGGCGCCTCTGTGGGCACGGCCTGGGCGGTTCGGTGGGAGCTTCCGCCCCAGCCGACGTGGGATTCGGCGCGCATGCGGTCCACCATGTGCGGGTAGTGCAGCTCGAAAGCCGGTCGCTCCGAACGGATTCGGGGCAACTCGTGGAAGTTGTGGCGGGGTGGCGGGCTGGTGGTGGCCCATTCGAGGGAGTTGCCGTAACCCCAGGGGTCGTCGACGGCGACGACCTCGCCGTACCGGTAGCTCTTGAACACATTCCACACGAACGTGACCATCGACAGGCCGAGCACGAACGAGCCGACCGTGGAGATCTCGTTGAGCACGGTGAAGTTGTCGGTCGGCAGATAGTCCGCGTACCGGCGCGGGAAACCCTCCGCGCCCAGCCAGTGCTGCACGAGGAAGGTCAGGTGGAAGCCGAAGAACGTGGTCCAGAAATGCAACCGGCCGAGCCGCTCGTCGAGGAAGCGGCCGGTCATCTTGGGGAACCAGAAGTAGATTCCGCCGAAGGTGGCGAACACGATCGTGCCGAACAGCACGTAATGGAAATGCGCCACAACGAAATACGAGTCGGTCACGTGGAAGTCCAGCGGCGGGCTCGCCAGAATGACCCCAGACAGCCCGCCGAACAGGAACGTCACGATGAATCCGAGCGCCCACAGCATCGGCGTCTCGAACGTGAGCTGACCCCGCCACATGGTCCCGATCCAGTTGAAGAACTTCACCCCCGTCGGCACCGCGATGAAGAACGTCATGATCGAGAAGAACGGCAGCAGTACCGCTCCCGTGGCATACATGTGATGCGCCCACACCGCCACCGACAGGGCCGCGATGCTCAGGGTCGCGTACACCAGCGCGGTGTACCCGAACACCGGTTTGCGGCTGAACACCGGAATGATCTCGGTGACGATCCCGAAGAACGGCAGCGCGACGATGTAGACCTCCGGATGCCCGAAGAACCAGAACAGATGCTGGTAGAGAATGGGCCCGCCGGTGGCCGGATCGTAGATGTGCCCGCCCAGATGCCGGTCCACCTCGAGGGCCATCAGCGCGGCGGTCAGAATCGGAAAGGCCAGCAGCACAAGCACGCTGGTGACCAGGACGTTCCAGGTGAAGATCGGCATCCGGAACATGGTCATCCCGGGCGCGCGCAGGCACACCACGGTCGTGATCATGTTGACCCCGCCCAGAATCGTGCCGACACCCGACAGCGCCACGCCCATCACCCACAGGTCACCACCGACGCCGGGGGAGTGCTCGATCAGGCTGAGCGGGGTGTAGGCGGTCCAGCCGAAGTCGGCCGCGCCGCCCGGGGTGAGGAATCCGCCCGTGGCGATCAGCGCGCCGAACAGGTACATCCAGTAGCTCAGCGCGTTCAGCCGCGGGAACGCCACATCCGGCGCGCCGATCTGCAACGGCAGCACGCAGTTGGCGAAGCCGAACACGATCGGCGTCGCGTAGAACAGCAGCATGATCGTGCCGTGCATGGTGAACAGCTGGTTGTACTGCTCGGTGGAGAGGAAGTGCAGATGCGGCCGGGCCAGCTCCGCGCGCATCAGCAATGCCATCAACCCGCCGACGAGGAAGAACGCCATCGCGGACACGATGTACATGACCCCGAGCAGTTTGGGATCGGTGGTGGTCATGACGTCCCAGACGCGAGAGCCCTTCGGGCCCGAGCGGCGCGGATAGGGCCGGGCCGCGTCGATCCGGGGCGTGTCGCGGGACGGTGCTGTGGTCACAGTTCCTCCTCGAGCCCAACCGGTTTCGAGTGTGGCACCGGGGGAAGATCGTTTGCGCCGAATGCCGACCGATAATGTTCGCCAAAAGTTCGCCAAACCTCGTTAGTCGCCACGGGTACCGGGGTACCCGCGCCGAAACGACCCACACGACGAGGGGTGCTCATGACCGCAGCCTGGCCCAGCTCGTTCGGAACGTTCGATGACATCTTCAGCCGGTTCTTCGGCACCGGCCTCACCGCTCAGCCACCCGTCCAACGCACCGACCTGGCCCGTCTCCTGAGCGATAATGCCAAGAATCTGCTCACCGAGGCGCGCGACGCGGCGCGGCAATGGGGAAATTCCGAGATCACCCCGGAACATCTCCTCTACGCCGCCGCGCGAGTGCAGCCGTCCCGCACCGTGATCGGCGAACTCGGCCTCGACCCGGACAAGATTGCCGACCAGATGCGGGAGGCCATGAACCGGAACGGGTCGAGCGCGGCCGGACAAGACGACGGGGTGGTGGGGTTCGGCCCGGCGGCCCGGCTCACCCTGCGGGCGGCCCAGCGCAGCGCGGCCGAGGCGGGCGCCAGTTACATCGGGCCCGAACATATTCTGCTCGGCATCGCCTCGAACTCCGATTCGCCTGCGGCGCAGGCACTTTCGGGTGCCAAGCTGCCCAGCGGCGAGGGGCCGCGCAAGCAGAGCGACACCCCCACGCTCGACGAGTACGGTCGCGATCTGACCGCCGAGGCCCGCGCGGGCGAGGTCGATCCGGTGGTCGGGCGCGCGGAGGAGATCCAGCAGACCGTCGAGATCCTGTCGCGGCGGCGCAAGAACAATCCGGTGCTGATCGGCGATCCGGGCGTGGGCAAGACCGCGATCGTGGAGGGGCTGGCCCAGCGCATCGTCAACGACGAGGTGCCCAGCACCCTCGCCGGGCGGCGGGTGGTCGCCCTCGACGTCGGCTCGCTGGTGGCGGGCAGCAAGTATCGCGGCGAATTCGAGGAACGGCTCACCAAGGTCCTCGACGAGGTGCGCGCGCATTCCGACGAGCTGATCCTGTTCATCGACGAACTGCACACGATCGTCGGCGCGGGATCGGGCGGCGAGGGCTCGATGGACGCGGGCAATCTGCTCAAACCAGCCCTGGCCCGCGGCGAACTGCACGCCATCGGCGCGACGACCATCGACGAGTACCGCCGCCACATCGAGAAGGACGCCGCGCTGGAACGCCGCTTCCAGCCCGTGCTGGTGTCGGAACCCTCGGTGACCGACACCATCGAGATCCTGCGCGGCCTGGTCGACACCTACGAGGAACACCATCGGGTGCACTACGCCGACGAGGCGCTGGTGGCCGCCGCGGAGATGTCGGATCGATACATCACCGACCGCTTCATGCCGGACAAGGCCATCGACCTGATCGATCAGGCGGGCGCGCGGGTCCGGTTGCGCGCGCACATGCCCGGCCCGCAGCTGCGCGAGGCCAAGGAGGAGCTGGCCCGGCTGGAACGGGAGAAGGACGCCGCGGTCGCGGCCGAGGACTACGCCCGCGCCGACGAACTCAAGGCACAGTTGGGTGCGGCTCAGGAACGGGTCGAGCACGTGGCGAACGACGACTCGCCCACGGTCCGGGTCGACGACATCGCCGAGATCGTCTCCCGCCGGACCGGCATCCCGGTCGCGGAGCTGACCGTCGAGGAGAAGCAGCGCCTGCTGCGGCTCGAGGAGGTGCTGCACAAGCGGGTCGTCGGGCAGGACGAGGCCATCGTCGCGGTGGCCGAGGCGGTGCGGCGGGCGCGCGCGGGGATGAAGGATCCGAACCGGCCCATCGGCTCGTTCCTGTTCCTCGGGCCGACCGGCGTCGGCAAGACCGAGCTGGCGAAGGCGTTGGCGGAGGCCGTCTTCGGCGACGAGAACCGGATGATCCGCTTCGATATGAGCGAGTTCCAGGAGAAACACACCGTCTCCCGGCTGGTCGGCGCCCCGCCCGGATACATCGGCTACGACGACGCGGCCCAGCTCACCGATCGCGTTCGGCGGCAACCGTATTCGGTGATCCTGTTCGACGAGGTCGAGAAGGCGCATCCGGACGTGTTCAACGTGCTGTTGCAGCTGCTCGACGACGGCCGGGTCACCGACGCCAAGGGGCGCACGGTCGACTTCAAGAACACCATCGTCATCATGACCAGCAATATCGGCTCCGACCTCATCCTGCGCGCCCCGGCCGGGGACGTGGACGCGCTCACCCCGGAGCTGACCGAACGGCTGCGGCAGCACTTCCGGCCCGAATTCCTCAACCGGATCGACGAGACCATCGTGTTCCAGCGGCTCGACAAGACCCAGCTGCGCCGGATCGTGGATCTGGTGCTCGACGGGCCGCGCCGCCGGTTGCGCGCCCAGGACATCGACCTCGACGTCACCGACGCCGCACGAGATCGCTTGGCGGAGAACGGGTATCAGCCCGAGTTCGGGGCGCGGCCGTTGCGCCGGACCGTGCAGCGGGAGCTGGAGAACCGGATCTCCACCCTCGTGCTGGGCGGCGAACTGAACCCCGGGGACACCGTGCGGGTCGACGCCGACGACGCCGGATTGGCGGTCGCGGCGGTGAGCCGGGACGGAAAGGCGGCTTCGCTCGCGGGAAACTGAAACTCGTTCTACAGTGTCGGCCAGGAGGTGGATCATCGTGGATCTCGTGGCCGTGGAGCGGATTCGCGCGCTCAAGTACCGGTACCTGCGCGCGCTGGACCTCAAGCGCTGGGACGAGTTCGCCGACACGCTCGCCGAGGACGCGGTCGGGGAGTACGGCTCGCCCTCGGGCGGGCGGCCGCTGCGGTTCGCGAGCCGGCAGGAGATCGTGGACTTCATGCGGGATTCGCTGAGCGGCAATATCGTCACCGTGCACGTGTGCTCGCATCCGGACATCGAGGTGGACGGCGAAACCGCAACGGGCAGTTGGTGTCTGGAGGACACGGTCATCGTCCCCGAACACGGGGTGCTGATCCGCGGCGCCGCCTACTACCGCGACCGGTACCGGCTCGACGGCGGGCGGTGGCGGATCGCGCACACCGGGTACGAGCGCATCTACGAGGCGATGCTGCCGCTGTCGTCGATGCCGGGATTCACGCTCACCGCCAATCGCTGGGCGCCGGACCAGGTGTCGTAGCCGCGCGGCATCGGGCGCCCTGGTCCGCCCGATCGGGAAACCCCATGCGGCTCAGCGTCTTCGGGAGCAGAACAGCCTCGGCGGCCGTGAGCCGAGCGCGCGGTGGCGTCGGTGGTCGCGAGTCGAGCGTGCGGTGGCGTCGGTGGCCGCGAGTCGAGTGCGCGGTGGCCTCGGTGGTCGCAAGTCGAGCGCGCGGTGGCGTCGGCGGTTGTGAGCCGAGCGTGCGGTGGCCTCGGTGGCCGTGAGCCGAGTGCGCGGTGGCGTCGGTGGTCGCGAGTCGAGCGCGCGGTGGCGTCGGCGGTTGTGAGCCGAGCCCGCAGTGGCCCCGGTGGCCGCGAGCCGAGCCCGCAATGGCGCGAGCGGGGTCGCCGTCGGCAGGGCGGCCGTACTTGCCCCGGCCGACGCCGAACCGAGGGGCCGACGCCGAACCGAGGGGCCGATGCCGAGCCGATGGGCCGACGAGGCGGTCGGGTCAGGCGGTTCGGGCGCGGGCGTGGTCGCGGCGGATCGCGGAGGGGGTGGTGTGCCACCAGCGGCGGCAGCAGCGGGTGAGGGTGGATTGGTCGGCGAGGCCGATGAGGGAGGCGACCTGGCTGAGGGGGAGGTCGGTGGAGGTGAGGTAGCGGTGGGCCTCGGTGCGGCGGACCTCGTCGAGGATGGTGGCGAAGGAGGTGCCCGCGGCGGCGAGGCGGCGTTGCAGGGTGCGCGGGTGCATGGTGAGAAGGCTTGCGACGGCGGCGATTTCGGGAGTGGTGGTGCCCAGGAGCTGCCGGGCGGCGGCGCTGACCTGGGAGACCAGGGAGGCTCCGGCGTCGCCCGCCTGCTCGGCGAGGAAGGCCACCGCCAGGCGGCGCAGCTTCTCGTCGCCCGCGGCGAGGGTGTGCGAGGCGAGGCTGCGGGGGACGCGCAGCATGGCGCGCGGCCGCTCGAAACGGACCGGGGCGCCGAAGAACTGCTCGTACACCTCCACCGGGGCGGGCGGCCGATACGGCAGATCCACCGAGCGCAGCGCGTAGGGACCCTCGACGAGTCGCTGGATCGCGCGGTGCAGGAACGCCAGTCCGAGGTCGGTGCCCTGCACGGGCGGGGGCGACGGCACCCCGTAGTGCAGGGCGATCAGGCCGCGGTCGCCGTAGGGGTCGGGCTCGAGGCGCAGGCTCAGGGCGCGGGCGTGCACGAACAGGTAGCGGGAGGTGCACTCGAGCGCGTCGGCGAGGGTCGGGGAGGTGCGGATGGCCAGCGCCAGCGGGCCGAGCATCCCCAGATCCTGGCGGGCGGCGATGCGCAGGCCGAGATCGGGGCAGTGCAGCCGCTCGGCGGCGATCTCCAGGACGGCCGCCACGTTGGTATCGGAGATCAGCAGGTCGTCGGCGTCGAGCGCGGCGACGGGCAGACCGGCGAGCACGGCGAATTCGTCCGCGTTCCCGCCCAATTCCGCGACCGTGGCGCGGAACCCGCGCAACCCGGCCGATCTGATCGCCGCCATGTCGTCCAGAATCAAATAGTTGTCGCGTAGAGTCAAGAAGTCATGGTCGTCGGTCAGGAAACTGGAAGTATGGAACATCTCGACGTGGTCATCGTCGGCGCGGGCCTGTCGGGCATCGGCGCCGCCTACCGGTTGCAGACCGAGCTCCCCGGTAAGAGCTACGCCATCCTCGAGGCCCGCGACGCCCTCGGCGGCACCTGGGATCTGTTCCGCTATCCGGGCATCCGATCGGATTCGGACATGTTCACCCTCGGCTATCCGTTCGCGCCCTGGCGCGACGCCAAATCCATCGCCGACGGCCCGTCGATCCTGCGCTACATCCGGGAGACCGCGAGCGACAACGGTATCGAGCAGCGAATCCGGTTGCGCACCAAGGTGATCGGGGCCGAGTGGTCCACCGGCGACGCCCGCTGGACGCTCACCGTCGAGCGCGACGGCGAAAGGAGTTCGCTCACTTGCGGATTCCTGTACTGCTGCTCGGGATACTACGACTACGATCAGGGGTATTCGCCGGAATTCCCTGGGGTGGAGTCGTTCTCGGGCACCATGGTGCATCCGCAGTTCTGGCCGGAGGATCTCGACTACCGGGGCAAGCGGGTCGTGGTGATCGGCAGCGGCGCGACCGCGGTGACGCTGGTGCCGTCCATGGCCGACGAGGCCGAGCTGGTGACCATGTTGCAGCGCAGTCCCACCTGGATCTCGGCGGTGCCCGGGCGCGACAAGTACGCCGACCGGATTCGCGAGCTGCTGCCGCCCGCGCTGGCGCATCGGGTGATCCGGACGAAGAACATCCTGTTCAATGTGGGCTTCTACCAGTACTGCCGCCGTCGCCCGGAGGCCGCGCGCAAGCTGCTGACCGGGCTGACCACCCGCATCCTCAAGGACGAGGCGCTGGTCGCCGAGCACTTCACGCCCAGCTACAACCCGTGGGATCAGCGGCTGTGCGCCGCGCCGGACGCGGACTTCTTCAAGGCCATGCGCAAGGGCAAGGCCGAGGTGGTCACCGATCGCATCGACACCTTCGTGCCCGAGGGCATCAAGCTGGCGTCGGGGAAGGTGCTGCCCGCCGATATCGTCGTCTCCGCCACGGGGCTGAAACTGCTTGCGTTCGGCGGTATTTCGCTGGTCGTGGACGGCGAGCCGGTGAAACTGTCCGAGCGGTTCGTCTGGCAGGGCACGATGATGACCGGGGTGCCGAACTTCGCGGTGTGCATCGGATACACCAACGCCTCCTGGACGTTGCGGGCCGATCTCACCTCGCGGCTGGTGTGCCGGGTGCTGGCGTTCATGGACCGGCGCGGCTATCGCGGCGTGGTCCCCGAGCCCGAGGGCGATCTGGCCGAGCATCCGCTGCTGGACCTCGCCTCCGGCTACATCCAGCGCTCGATCGCCGACTTCCCGCGCCAGGGCGATCGGCATCCGTGGAAGGTGCGGCAGAACTACCTGCTCGACTCCGCCACGACCTTGCGCACCAATCTCGATCGGACGTTGAAGCCGGTGGATCGGGCACCGGCGTTGCAGCGAGCCTGAGTGTGGTGGGGGTGAATTCCCGCGGCCTCGAGGATCGCTCACGGTGAGTGGACGCGGCCCGGCCTGATGCCGGAGGTGTGCTGGGGGCGTCAGTGGGTACGCGGCCGGTGTGGACCATTCACGGGCACCGATGGTGGAAGCACTGGCCGACTACCAGCGTCTGGGGCGGTACGGGTTCACCCCGCCCGGGCATCGGCAGGGGCGCGGGGCGGATCCGCGCGTGCGCGAGATACTCGGCGGCGCGCTGCAAGTCGATGTGCTGGCGGGGCCCGGTGTGGACGACCGGCTTTCGCGCGGCGGGTATCTCGGTGACGCCGAGGAGTTGATGGCCGACGCCGTGGGTGCGGAGATGGCGTTCTTCTCCACGTGTGGCAGTTCGTTGTCGGTCAAGGCGGCGATGATGGCGATCGCGGGTGGGGACGGCGGCCTGATCCTCGGGCGCGACAGCCACAAGTCCGTGACGGCCGGGTTGATCTTCTCCGGTGTGCAGCCGCACTGGATCACGCCGCGCTGGGACGAGGATCGGCACTTCTCCCATCCGCCCTCGCCGGAGCAGGTGCGCGCGGCGTGGGAACGACATCCCGAGGCCGCGGGCGCGCTGATCGTCAGCCCGAGCCCGTACGGCACCTGCGCCGATATCGCGGCGATCGCCGAGATCTGCCATGAGCGTGGCAAACCGCTCATCATCGACGAGGCGTGGGGCGCGCATCTGCCGTTCCACGACGACCTGCCGACCTGGGCCATGAACGCGGGCGCGGATATCTGCGTGGTGAGCGTGCACAAGATGGGTGCGGGTTTCGAGCAGGGTTCGGTCTTCCACGCACAGGGCGATCTGGTCGACTTCGGTCGGTTGAAGTTGTGCGCGGATCTGCTCATGACGACGAGCCCGAATGTGTTGCTGTACGCGGCGATCGACGGGTGGCGGCGGCAGATGGTCGAGCACGGGAACGAATTGCTCGGCGCCGCACTGGAAACCGCGCGACGGGCGCGCGAGGAGTTGGCGCGGATTCCCGGCATCGAGGTGATGGAGGAGCAGCTGCTGGGCGTGGAGGCGTCGCACGATCTCGATCGGATGCAGGTGCTCATGGACGTATCCGCCACGGGCGCTTCGGGTTACGAGGTGGCGGACTGGATGCGCGAGAACCGCCGCATCGACCTCGGGCACAGCGATCATCGGCGGGTGCTGGCGACGCTGTCGATGGCCGACGACAAGACGACCGTCGACGCTCTGGTGGACGCGTTGACCGCGTGGCGCGTCCAATTGTCCGATCCCGCACCGCATCCCATCGATCTGCCCGCGCCGCGCGATCTCCAGTTGGAGACGGTCATGCTGCCGCGCGACGCGTTCTTCGGGCCGACGGAGGCGGTACCGATCGAACAGGCGGCCGGGCGGATCGCGGCCGAACAGGTGACGCCGTATCCGCCGGGGATTCCGGTGATCGTGCCCGGCGAGTTGATTGATCGGGCCGTCGTCGACTATCTGCGCAGCGGAATCGAATACGGCCTGAACGTCCCCGATCCGCAGGATCCCGAATTGAAGACGCTGCGGGTCGTGGCCCGATGAGTGAGCTCCCCGTTGTCGAGACGCTGGACGAACTCACCGACCTGATCACCCACAACCCCCTCTACCTCCGCTACTCCCACGGCCCCGAGGCCGACGCCGAGGCCGGCCCCAGCCGCGACTACGAGGCCGAGGTCACCCTCCCCGGCCTCTCGGTCACCACCCTCGTCCCCGAACCCTGGTGGCCCCGCCCCGCCCGCGAATGGGTGGCCCGCCGCCTCTGCAAATACTCCGAACTCGGCGCCGAGCGAGGCCGTTTCGCCTGGCTCCTCACCGGCCACGAGGTGGGCCGCGGCCCCGACCACGAACCCGTCGTCACCGCCATCACCCCCGTCGCCCGCATCTCCGACACCGTCATCGACGAGGCCCAGAAGCTCTACCACGACCGCTTCCAGGTAGGCCGCGACTCCCGCTCCTGACCCCAGGCCCACGAACCCAGCCGCACCCTTTATTCGGATCCGCACCCGTTGTATAGCCCTGTAAGGGGTGCGGATTCGAATAAAGGGTGCGGCTGGGGTGGTTTACCTGGGGAATGTGATGGCCGATTGCCGCCAGTGTGGGGAGGTGGGGTGGGGGAGATTGGTGGGGTACGGGAATCGGAAAGGAGTGGTCATGGATGTGTTCACCACGGTGGAGAGTCCGGTGGGGGAGTTGGTGTTGGTGGGGGAGAAGGTTGGGGGGTCGGTGGTTTTGACTCGGGTTTCGATGGGTGGGGGGACCGGGGGCGGGGTGGAGTGGGGGGAGGGGTTCGCGGGGATCGTGGAGCAGTTGCGGGGGTATTTCGCGGGGGAGGTTCGGCGGTTCGATGTCGAGGTTCGGGGGGTGGGGAGTGAGTTTCAGCGGCGTGTGTGGGGGGCGTTGGATGAGATTCCTTATGGGAGCACCGTGAGTTATGGGGAGATCGCGGCTCGGGTGGGGGCGCCGCGGGCGGCGGTGCGGGCCGTGGGGGCCGCCATCGGGGCCAATCCGTTGTTGATCGTGCGGCCTTGCCATCGGGTGATCGGGGCCAACGGGTCGCTCACGGGGTACGCGGGCGGGATCGAGCGGAAGCGGCGGTTGTTGGAGCTCGAGGGTGTGGGGTGAGTGGAATGCGGTCGAGGAAGGAGATGGTCGTGGGGCGGTTGGGAGTGGTTGAGGGAGGGGTGCGGTGAGTGGGGAGGCGGGGAAGCGGTCGGTGGCGGATGTTGTCGCGGGGCAGGATTGGGGGCGGTTGGGGCGGGAGTTGGATGAGTTCGGGTATGCGTTGACCGGGCCGTTGTTGTCGGGGGAGCGGTGTCGGGAGGTGGCGGGGATGTATGGGGACGATCGGCGGGGTCAAGTCCAAACGGGTGGTGTAACGGGGTGATTGCCGCGTGATCCTGTTCGGTCAGGCGGTCAGTGCTGGGGTGGTTTCCTCCTGGTCGGTGG
>NZ_JBSFPI010000029.1:0-74924 GCF_053588115.1 Nocardia sp. NPDC003482 | reverse complement strand
CCAGATTCGGTTGCACTCATCGATTGGCTACCGCACACCGAACGAGGTAGAGTCCGAATGGTTTCATCGTAACCAAGCAGCTTGAGAATCGGCAAACCCCACTGTCCGAATTCCTTCCGGCTCCTCAGTGCGGATTCGAATAAAGGGTGCGGCTGGGCTGCCGAACCTAGGGGTGTCAGTCTTCGGATAGGTAGCGTTCGATGGTGGCTACCTTCGAGGTGATCGCGTTGGTCACGCCGGGGCGGATGTCGGCCTTGATGACCAGGCTGGCTCGGGGGGCGGTGGCGAGGACGGCGTCGGTGGCTTGTTTGATGACGGCCATGACCTCGTCCCATTCGCCCTCGATCGTGGTGAACATGGCGTTGGTCTCGTTGGGGAGGCCGCTGGCGCGGACCACGCGGACGGCCTCGGCGACCGCGCGGCCGACGTCCTCGCCGGTGCCGAGGGGGCTGACCGAGAAGGCTGCGATCATGGGTTAATTGTCGGCCTCGGCGATGCCGCGCAGGGTCGCGACACGCGCCTCGAGGTAGCGCAGTTCGGATTCGTCGAGGACGGTGCGCTGGATTCCGGTGAGGACGGCGAAGGCGGACTGGCGGTGGTCGTCGATCACCGCGACGTCGATGGCGACCCCGACGTAGTCGTCGGCGCCGGGCAGCGGATCGGCGATGACGTTCGCGGTGCCGCGCGCGCAGAGCGCGACATTGCCGCCGCCGAGGATCAGCAGCGCCACCTCGGGACGTTCCCGCAGGCGCGCCAGGGAACCGCGATCGGACTTGAGGCTCAACAGGATTCGGCGATCGCCCGCGCGGACCGGCCACGAGACCGGAATCGCGTGCGGCGCGGGATCGGTGGTGACCAGTACCGCGATCGTGTCCAGCGGCCACTCCGGTAACGCATCCAGTTCGGGATGTTCGGTCGAGGGTTCGTGACGTTCCCGGGCTCCGGCTGTCATCTTCGTCACCTCACGGTCGGCTCACGCGGCGGGCTGGACCACGCGTGCTTGCAGTGTAAACCGTTGTGCCGCAAACGGGTCCGCTTGCCGGTACGTAAGGTGCGCCTAACTCAGGTCCGCGCGAGATCCGCGATGGCCAGTCGACCCGCCCATTCGCGGGCCTGGTCCTGCGGCCGGATCGGGCTCGACGCGTCGTGCCGCGCGTGTTCACCGACCTGGGTCGCGCCGAGTGCGGTGAAGCGCTCCGCGCAGATCTCCCCGCCCCGGTTGAAGGTGTCGTCGTACACCGAGTCGCCGAGCCCGAACACCGCGAAGCGCAGGCCCGACAGGTCCGGCAGCCGGTCGTCGAGTTGGGCGAAGAACGGCTCCGCGCCGGTGGGCAGATCCCCGCTGCCGTAGGTGGAGCAGACGAGCACGTGGAAATCGCGCACGTCGAGATCGTCGACATCGAGATCGGCCATATCGCACACGACGGCGTCGTGCGCCCGCCCGAGCACCTCCGCGATCGCGTCCGCGGTGCTCTCCGCGGTGCCCATCTCGGTCCCGAACAGAATCACAACCCGCACCGCCACTCCCTCTCCGCGAATTCTCGGCTACACCCCTTCGGCACCCGGTCGCGGGTTCCATGAGGCGGAAGTAAGCATACCCTAACCTGTAGTATGGATAAGGACCACCCGAGACCGACCGTTCGGCCTGTTCGCGTTACGGCTGGGAAAACACCGTGAGAGCTGCGACTCCATGCATTGACGAACCGGCCCTTCGGGTTGCATCATTCGTAACAGTTCCCCGTACATCCGGGGACGTGCGAGTAACCGGCCGATGACCGCCCGGTGAAGCGAGTTGGACACCGCTTCCAGGTGGAGACAACGCGAAAGCAGCATCCAGCACGCGACGCGTCCGCGCGTCCAGCCGCGAGTGAGGTGAGAGCTATGGGATTCCGGTCTTGTCGGCATCGGCTGTGGGCGGCTTTCCCGAACAGTCTCACCGCGCGGCTGTTGTAGCGCGCGAGCCGTGTGAGAGCCCTTCGTCGATCGGCGAAGGGCATCGGAGTGTGGATCCCGGGATTGATCCCGACAGCATTCGAACGCACTTTTCGGCGTCCCGCGTAGGGACGCAGGCGAACGCACGCCCATCGCGTGCGGATTTCTGGGTGGTTAGACCCCCGGCCACAGGGTAGGGCCGAGGGTCCGGAGTGAGGTAGGAGGCGGCGATGACGGAATTCAAGGCGGGGGTGGCCAACCTGGCGGTGTCGACCGCGGTGGTCGACGATCTGCGGTACCTGCGCGCCGAGCTGACGGCGGCCGACGTGCCGTTCCTGCTCGTCCGCGATTCCGATCATCGGCTGGTGCTCGCCGTGGACTCGGCGCACCGGACCGCGCTGCGGCGGGTGCTGGGCGCGGCGATGGTCGCGGGATTCTCGTGTAACGAGTTGTGCCCCAACGTGTTCCGGCTGGGCCGCGATCACGACCCGGCCCACCACGTGGAGCTCGAGCTGTGGGACCACCACGGCGACACCGTCGAATGCCCGCGCCCGAATGCCTTGACGCGCAACGTGTTCGACGCCGCCGACGTCGAGCAGACCACGGTGCTGCTGTTCGACACCGGCTGGCCCACGCTGGACGGCATGTTCGCCCCGCATCCCACCGATGTGGACTTCGACATCGATATCGTCTTCTCCTGGGTCGACGGCACCGATCCCGAATTCCGTGCCCGCCGTGCGGGAATGCTCGCGCAGGTGGTGGTCGGCGAGGGTGACGACGCGGACGCGCGGATCCGCCAGATCCACGAGCTGAAGTACGCGCTGCGCTCGATCCACAAGAACGCGCCGTGGATTCGCCGCATCTTCATCGCGACCGACTCGCGGGTGCCGGAATGGCTGGCCGACGATCCGAAGGTCACCGTCGTGCGCGCGGTGGACCACTTCTCGGATCTCAGCGGGCTGCCGGTGTTCAATTCCCATGCGGTGGAATGCCAATTGCAGCACATCGAGGGACTGTCGGAGCATTTCCTCTACTCCAACGACGACATGTTCTTCGCGCGCCCGGTGCGGCCGTCGATGTTCTTCACCCCCGCGGGCATCAGCCGGTTCATCGAGGCGGACACCCGCATCGGTCCCGGCGCGAACACCGAGCGGCGCAGCGGTTTCGAGAACGCGGCGCGGGTCAATCGGCGGCTGCTGCGGGAGCGGTTCGGGCACGTCATCACCCGGCACCTCGAGCACACGCCGGTTCCGTTGCGGCGCAGTGTATTGCACGAGATGGAGCGCGAGTTCGCCGCCGACTTCGCCCGCACCCGGGCGAGCCGGTTCCGCGCGGCCACCGACATCTCGGTGACCAATTCGCTCTATCACTACTACGCGCTGCTGACCGGTCGCGCCGTCCCGCAGGAGGCCGCCCGGGTCCGCTACGTCGATACCACCAGCCACACCGGCCTGGCCCTGCTCGACGGCCTCGCCACCCGGCGGGACGTGGACTTCTTCTGCCTCAACGACGGCAGCTTCCCGGAAGTGGCCGAGGCCGAACGGGTTCGGGTGGTGTCGGAGTTCCTCCAGACCTACTTCCCCGAGCCCGCGCCCTGGGAGAAATCGGTCACCGAGGACCCGCTGGCCGCCTTCGAGCCGGGCGCGGCCTGAGTCTCAGCAGACCGCTTCGCCGTCCGACTCCGACTCGGCGGCACGCCGATTCAGAACGTGCGGGATCTTGCCCGCGGGCATGATCACGATCCCGGCCCGCTCGAGCCGGTCCGCCGCCTCCTCGGGCGTCGCCGGTTGCCCGACGGTGGGCCCGTGGTCGATCGGCACCACCGAGTGGACCACGGTGTCGGGGTAGACGTGCACGTAGTTGAAGCTCTGCGCCCCGTCCCGTCCGCGCTGGCCGCCCTCGGACACCGCGAGATCCTGGCTGTAGCAGGCCGAGGACGCCACCGACACCGGGATGCCGGCGAACGTCGCGGTCGTGGAGAAGTGCAGGTGTCCGGCGAGGATGCTGCGCACGTCGGTGCCGTCCAGGACGTCGGCCAGTCGCCGCTGATCGCGCAACTCGACGGTGGTGGCGAGGTCCTGGATGCACGGCACCGGCGGGTGGTGCATGGCCAGGATCGTGCCGAAGGGCGCGGGCTCGGCGAGAACCGAACGCAGCCAAGCCAATTGGTCGTCGGAGATCTCGCCGTAGTGGTGGCCGGGCACGGTCGTGTCCAGCACGACGACGCGCAGGCCGTCGAAGACGTGCACGCGGTCGAGCGGTTCGGCCGAACCGTCCTCGTCGAGCAGCCGCTCGCGCAGCGCGGCCCGGCTGTCGTGGTTCCCCGTCACCCACACCACCGGCGCGTCCAGCCGCCGCGCGAACGGTTCCACCAGTTCACGCAGCTTGGCGTAGGCGTCGGGTTCGCCGTGATCGGTGAGATCGCCGGTGAACACGATCGCGGTCGGGCTGATGCGACTGGCCTCGGCGCGATCGAGCAGTTGGCGCAGTCGACGTTCGGCGTCGACCGCGCCGTACAGCTCGCCGTCGGCGATCAGATGGGTGTCGCTGAAGTGGAACAGAACATGGTCCGGTCGCGGGTACTCCGCGACTCTGCTGACGTGCACCGGACTTCCTCCCGGCAGGGTGCTCCATTGGCATCGGGCTTCGAGGCGCCAGCTTAGCGAAGCCCGTCTACTCCAAGTTCCCCGTCCACGGTGACGACATGCTTACGCCACAGTGAGGATTCCGTGTCAACTCGTGCCGGGCAGGCTATCCGCCAGCACGCGCGGTTCGGCCCGCTCACGGCGGGTCAGCAGGGTGAAATACCGACGCAGCATCAGCCCGGCGGTAGCCGCCAGCCCGGCCGTCAGACCCCACCACACCCCGGCGGCCTCGAGCCCGAGCGGGAACGCCAGCAGCAGCGCTGTGGGCAATCCCACAAGCCAGTAGCCGACCAGCGACAGCCGGAAGCCGGCCCGGGTGTCGGCGACCCCGCGCAGCAGTCCGTTGCCGATGTTCTGCGCGGCGTCGAAGAACTGCAGGACGATCGCGATCAACAACAGCACGTGCGCCAGCTGGACGGTCTCCTCGCCCTTGCCGCCGATCTGCCCGACCGTCAACACCAGATCCGGCACGGCCGCGTACGCCACGCCCACCAGCGCCGACACGATCGCCGCCTGCCGCAGCGCCAGCCACGCCAGCCCGCGCGCGTGCCGGAACTCCTCGCGCGCCACGGCCTTGCTCACCAGGATCGACGCCCCGTGCGACAGCCCGACCGCGACCTGGAACACGATGTAGACCAGCTGATACACCACATTGTGGGCGGCCAGCGCGGCCGGGCCGAACGTGCCCATCACCAGCGCCAGCACCGAGAACATCCCGGCCTCGGAGCCGTAGGTGAGCGCGATCGGCGTCCCCAACCGCAGCTCGGCCAGCACGGTCCGCCCGTGCACCGGCCACATCCGGATGGGCAGTGTCGCACCGAGTTCCGCGTCGTGGCGCACCATCGCCCAGAACACCGCGAAGGTGATCAGGAAGACCAGCGAGGTCGCCACGCCGATGCCGGTGAGTCCGAGCGCGGGCAGCCCGGCCCAGCCGTGCATGAAGCCCAGCGCGAGAACCAGATTCAGCGCCACCGAGGCGAGCGTCACCAGCAGCAGCGCCTGCGGCCGCTGCATCCCGACGCTGTACTGCCGCAGCACCTGGAACCACAGGCAGGGCAGCAGACCCGGCGCGAGCGCGACCATCATCGGCCGCGCCTCGGCCAGCACGCTCGCGTCCTGCCCGAGCCAGCGCAGCGCCCAGCCCAAGCCGATCAGCACCAGCCCGCCGAGCAGCCCGTCGACCGTCGCGATCAGGAAACTGGACCGGACCACATCGCGAATCTCGGTGTCGGCGTTGGTGTTCCGCTTCTCCGCGGTGCTCACCACGGTCGCCACCTGATTGCCGGTCGCGGTGATCAGCCCGACGCACATGGTGCGGATCTGGTTGAACAACGTCAACGCGAGACCGCCCGCCGCGACCTGACCGATCCCCAGCGACCCCATCAGCGCGATATTGGTCGTCGACACCGCGACCTGCGCGAGCTGCGTCATGGCGATCGGCGTCGCCAGCGCCGTCAGCTGCCGCCCATCGGAACGAACGGTCACGACACCGCCACCAGATCTCGGCGGGCCGGGGAGTAGCGATCCAGCAATTCCAGCACCTCGTGTTCGGCGGATTCGTCGAGCAGGTCGCGCTCGGCCATCCAGTCGTCGTCGAAGACCGTATCCAAATACTTCTCACCGCCGTCGCACACGATCGACACGATCGTCGAACCCGGCGGGAACTCCTCGAGCCGGGTCAGCGCGGCGTGCACCGAACCGCCCGCGGATCCGCCGAGCATCAGGCCGAGTTTGCGCGCGACCGCGCGGGCGGCGGCGAAGGCGGACACATCGGTGACCTTCAGGCCCTCGTCGAGCAGCGAATAGTCCACGGCCGTACCGACGGTCGCGCCCGGCGGGGTGCCGGTGCCCGACTGCCAGTACGGTCCACCCTCGCCGCCGAAGGCGATCGAGCCGACCGGCTCCACGCCGATCACCCGCGCCGCGCAGCCCAGTTCGCGCAGCCGCCGCGCGGTGCCGAACAGCGAGCCCCCGGTGCCGACCGCCGACAGCAGGATGTCGACGCGCCCGAGGTCGGCCAGCAACTCCTCGGCGACCGCGTAGTAGCCGAGCGCGTTGGCGTCGTTGTTGTGCTGTTCGGTGAAGTACGCGTCGGGCCGGGCGGCGGCCATCGCCTCGGCGAGATCCTCTCGCGCCGAGGTGGCCAGGCTGTCGTCGCCGTCGGCGGCGACGTAGACGAGTTCGGCTCCCATGGCTTTCATCGCGCGCAACTTGTCCCTGCAGGCGTGGTGGTCGACCACCGCGGTGAAGCGATACCCACGTTCGGCCGCCACCACCGCCAGGCCCAGTCCGGTGTTGCCGGACGTGGACTCGATGATATGCCCGCCATCGCGCAGCAAACCGCGCCGCTCCGCGTCGAGCACCATTTCGCGCGCCATCCGGATCTTGGCCGCCCCGGTCGGATTGAACTGCTCGAGTTTGAGCAGTAAGCGGGTGCCGGTCGCGGTGGTGGCGAGCTCGAACAGCGGGGTGTTGCCGATCAGGTCCGTCACTCGGGTGACGAGCGGCATGCGTCTCTCCTCGGGTGGGTGGTGGGGTGAACTCGGGTGGGCTGGGTGGGGTGGGTCGCCGGTCATCCGGCGTCGAGCGTCCAGCGGAACCGCTCCCCGGGTGCGTCGTGCAGCACCACCTTCGGCGGGATCGGCAGCTGGTGGAAGGCGGATTCGTTCGAATCCATCTGGTATCCGGCGGTATTCGGGTAGACGAGCAGGTCGCCGGGCGCGGCGGCCCGGGGCAGCGGGATGCGCCGCCAGCTGAGCATGTCGGATTCCAGGCAGCTGGCCGCGCCGACGCAGGCGGGGGTCACGGTCCCGGAGCCCGCGGGCCACAGCACCGGATCGGGCAGGTACTCGCTGGCGAACCACTGTTCGGACAGGCTCAGGCTGGTGCCGTCCACGGTCAGCAGCTGATACGGATGTCCGTGCGCGGTGCGGGTTTTGGCGCCGCGCACCGTGAAGACGGTACTGCCCGCGCGGTCCAGCAGCGCCCGGCCCGGTTCGATGGCCAGCCGAATGCCGTTGTTCCGCAGCCGGTTCGCGAGGTCGCGGTGGGCGAGCACGGCGGCGAGCATGGCCGGGCCGGGGGCGGGGCAGTGGTACGGGTAGTAGTCGTCGAACCGCTTGCCCGCGTGGAACCAGTGCGGGCCCGCGTGGTCGGCGAAGGCCCGCCAGTGGTCGGCGGGCACGTAGTCGACGGCGAACCCGCCCCCGATGGAGACGGTTCCGCCCGGATGGCCGAGTGCCCGGGCGGCGCGGCAGCGCTCCACCAGCGCCGCCGCCAGCTCGGCCCGGGCGATGGGATCGTAACCGGACAGATGGAAACTGAAGCCCTCGAGGCGGACCGAACCCAGGGGGGTGTGTCGCAGCGCGGTGTCGAGTTCGGCCTCGGCCATCCCGAATCGGCTCGTCGAATCGGGCGGCAGCACGCGCAGCAGCGCCCGCGCCGGAAGCCCCAGCGCCACCAATCTTTCCAGCTCACCGGGCTCGTCGATCGCGATGAGCGCGCCGTGCCGGGCCGAGAGCCACAGCAGCTCATCGGCTTTCGCGGGGCCGGTGACCATGAGCTCGTCGCCCCGCACCCCCTGCGCCAGCGCCGCGCGCAACTCCCCGGCGCTGGCGACATCCGCCCCGGCCCCGTGCTCGGCGCAGGCGCGCGCCACGCAGGCCGCCTTGTTGGCCTTCTTGCCGTAGTAGATCGCGCCGTCGACCCCCGCCCGCTCGAACACCTCCCGGAACCCGGCGATATTGCGCCCGACCCGCGCGGGGTACATGACGTGGAACGGGCCGCCGACCGCGAAGGCGATGTCGCCCAACAGGTTAGGATCGGCCAGCAGGCGCCGTTCCCAGTCGTCCCGGTGCGCGGGCAGGGGCGCCGCCGCGATCGGCGAGGCGGGATCGTCCTCGTGTGCGGGCAGGGGCGCCGCCGCGATCGGCGAGGCGGCGGGGCTCAATCCCACAGGGGCACCTCCGTTCCGCGGCCCTCGGCGATGGCCCGTTCGGCGAGGGCGTGGGCGACGGCGACATCGGTGAGCACGAGGCCGCTGTTGTAGACGAAGATCCGCTCGGCGTCGCCGCGACGGCCGACCGCGCGGCGGGCGAGGATCGCGGGCAGTTCGGCGTCGACGGCGCGCAGCGTCCCGTCCGGCCCGGCCATATCGGTGCCGGTGACCGCCATCTGCTCGGCGCTGGTCGCGATCACCCGATCGGCGTCGTGCAATGCCGACGGCGCGAGCCCGTACCCGACCAGTACCGCCACCGAACCCGGTGCCAGATCGGCGGATTCGAGCGCGACCCGGGTGCCCGGCCCGGCCGTCGCGAGCACCACATCGGCCTCCCGGGCCGCCGCGCGCGGATCGGCGACCGTGCGCAGTTCCAGGTGCGGACGGTAGGCCGCCAACTGGTCGTGCACCGCCTTCAGGCCCTCCTCGTGCGTGCCGTACACCATCAGCCGATCCAGCTGCGGATTCGCCGCCAGCAGGTACGGCAGCGCGTTGCGGCCCTGGGTGCCGGTGCCGATGAGCAGCACCGAACGCGCGTTGCCGCGGGCGGTCTCGCGTACCAGCAGCGCCGACGCCGCGGGGGTGCGCAGCGCGCCGACGCGCGCGCAGTCCATCATCGCGATCGGCACGCCGGTGGTGTCGTCGTAGAGCGTGATGGTGGTGAAATACCGCTTGGTGCTGCGATCGTGGCTCGGATCGAACTTGTAGGAGGTCTTCATCGCCACCACCCGGCGGCGGCCGTCGCGGCCGAGCATGGCGTAGGCCACCGACCAGCCGTCCGGATGGGCGACGCTGAGCTTGCGCGGATTGTCCGACTCGCCCGCGGCGAGGGCCAGATACGCGTCTTCGACGGCGCGCACCACCTCACCCGGGGTGATCGGGACATCGGCCAGATCACTGCGGCTGAGGATCCGCAGCGCTGTGGACTTGGTACTCACGGGCTTCCTCGTTCACTCTCGATTCGAACGGCGTGACCGTCCGTTGCCCGTAACCACTTTCGCCCGACTCGTCGGGAACGCGGCGGCGGGGCAACCGGATGTTGACTCGCTTGAGCCAGCGGTCGGTCCCGTCGTATCGCGGGGTGAACGGCACCCGGCCGTGCACCACCACGTCGTTGTCCACCAATAGCAGCTCACCCGGGCGCAGCACGGCCGTGCGGCACACCCGCTCCAGCTCCGCGCCGAGATGCGCGTAGGCGCAACGGTATTCGTCGTCGGCCTCGTCGAGCGGGGTGTAGGCGGGGTCGTAGCGCAATGTCGGCGACGCGTCGTCGCCGCCGAGGGTGGCCACCGGAGTGCTCGGGTAGCGGTGGAAGTCGGCGCCGTAGGAGACGTCGGGCAGGATCGGCAGCATCGGCTCGCGCAGGCGGCGGCGCTGCCGATCGTCGAGCGCGACCTCGCGCACCGACGACACCGTGGTGCCCACCGCGTCCGGATTGCGCAGGCAGCCCAGCATGAGCAGATGCGCGCGGCGGGGGTGGAAGGCGTCCTCGGTGTGCGGGCACAGCAGGGTGGTGCTGCTCGCCCCGGACTGCTCGTGCTCGTGACCCGGGGAGGGGACGATGTTGTTGACCAGGCGCCCGTCCTGCTGACCCGCCCAGCCGAACGGCTCACCCGCGGATCGGGCCAGCAGCAGCATGGCCAGATCCAGTTCGAACGACGCGTGCCGGTGCCGCGGCTCCCCGCTCCAGGCGGCGGCCTGTCGCCAATCCCGCGGTGTGGGACCGAGTTCCGCCTCGTGCACCGGCAGGCCCGACACGACCGCCGCGCCCGCGGACGTCCGCGGCGCGCGCACGGCCGCGCGCACCGTCGCGGGCAATGCGGCCGCGCCCGCATCGATCAGTTCGACGAGTCTTGGATCGGTGAGCGCCGCGGCGTCGCGGGCGGACCATCCCGGCATGGTGTCGATTGTCGCCGCGATGGCCGCGGCCGTGGCGCGAATCGCCGCGCCCGCCGCGGCGGGTAACTCCCGGCGCTCGACGTCGTCGGTGGGGTGGAACTCGGGTGTATGACGTTCGCGGAGAACGTTTTTCACCAGGCAATCCCTTCTTCGCAACGGTGAGAGAGGCAGGCGGGTGAAGACTCGGTGCGAAAGTAGCCCTTCCAACAAGCTAAAGCAAGGCTTACCTAAGTATGGCATGAAAGATCGATCGCGCATAGACGTGCGCCCGCACCATATCGCAGACTCATTAGGTTAGCCTTTGCTGTCCGCTGTTCTCGCCACCAGGAGGGGGCCACCGCGATGACGACCGTGACCCGTCGCCAGATCTTGTCCGCCGGAATCGGATTCGGCGCCGCGCTGGCGCTCGCCGCCTGCGGCCGCGGCTCCGGCGACACCGGCACCCTGCGAGTCGGCGCGCTCGGCAAGATCTCGGCGCTGCAACAGGATCCGCACGCCAACCTCAGCAACGACAGCGACTTCCTGATCGCCGCACTGGTTTACGACGCGCTGACCGTCCCCGGCGCGAACCCGACCGTCCAGCCTCGTCTGGCGTCGTCCTGGTCCGCCGATCCCGAGCAGCGGCGCTGGACGTTCACCATCGCCGAGCACGCCACCTTCCACGACGGCACGAAGGTCACCGCCGACGACGTGGTGTGGTCGCTGCGGCGGCTGCGCGAGCAGGGCGGCGAATCCAAGGTTCCGGTGGCGCGCCCGGAGGACATCGCCGCCGACGGGCCGGACCGCGTGGTGCTCACCGCGGCCGCGCCGAACAGCCAGATACCTTTGCTGGTGCGGCTCATGACGTTCACGGTCAAGCAGGGCACCACCGATTTCACCCGGGCGGTCGGCAGCGGCCCGTTCCGGCTCGAGTCCTATCGGCAGGGCAACGCGCGCCTGGTCCGCCACGACGGCTGGCACGGGCCGAGACCGCGCCTGGACGCCATCGAGGTCACCATGTTCGACAGCGTCGACGCGCTCGCCAACGCCGCGCTGGGCGGGCAGATCGATCTGGCCTCGAACGTCGGCGCGATCGCGGGACGCACCGCGGCCGGGCGCGGCGATCTCCAGGTGATCCGGCGGCCCGACGACACGGCCGTGGCGATCGCCATGCGCACCGCCGACGGGCCGTTCGCCGATCCCCGGGTGCGCACCGCGCTGCGGCTGGCCGCCGACCGCGAAGCCCTGGTGACACAGGCGTTCTCGGGTTTCGGTCGGGTCGCCGACGATGTGCTGGGCACCGGCGATCCGCAGTACGCGCGGGACCTGCCCCGGCGCGCCCGCGACCTCGACCGGGCGCGGGCACTGCTGGCCGAGGCGCGGTTCGACACCGGCGCGTCCTATCCGCTGGTGACCAAGGAGGAGGCGCCCGGGGAGGCGGAATCGGCCAAGCTGTTCGCCGCGCAGGCCCGCGACATCGGCGTGAAACTCGATGTCGTGGTGCAGGATTCGGGCACCTTCTACGATCGCACCTGGTTGCACGCGCCGCTGTACACGGTCAACTGGGGCACCAACGATTCGGTGCTGTTCTTCGCCGCCAAGTTGATGTCCTCGTCCAGCAACCGCAACGAAACCGCCTTCGCCGACCCGGAATTCGATGCCGCCACCGCCGCCGCGCTGGCCGCCTCGGATCCGGCCGCCTACGCCGCCGCCTGCCGCACCGTGCAGCGCATCCAGTACGAGCGCGGCGGATATCTGGTGTGGGGAATGGCCGACGGCATCGATATCGCCTCGTCGCGGGTGCGTGATCTGCCCACACTCGGCGGCTTCGGCCGGGTGCAGCTGGAACGGGCCTGGCTGGCGTGAGCGTCGCGGCCCTGGTCCTGCGCAGACTGGCGTTGCTGCTGGTCCTGCTGACGCTGGTGTTCGTGGTGGTCGCGGTGCTGCCCGGGGACGCGGCGCGAATGGCGTTGGACCGCAACGCTTCCCCGGAACTGATCGCCGCCAAGCGGCACGAGCTGGGTCTGGATCGGCCGCTGCCGCAACGGTTCTGGCATTGGCTGACCGGCGTGCTGACCGGCGACTTCGGGACCACCGTGCGCGGGCGGCCGGTGAGCGATCTGCTGGCCGCCGCCGCCCCGCAGACCCTGCTGCTGGGCGGGCTGGCGCTGCTGCTCACGGTGGTGGCCGCGCTCGGGCTCGGGATGTGCTGGGCGGCAAGACCTTCCGGGTGGTTGGCGCGAATTCTGCAACCGAGCACCGCCATGGTGGTGGCGCTGCCCGAATTCGTGGTGGCGGCACTGCTGATCACGGTGTTCTCGTTCGCGATCGGGTTGTTGCCCGCGGTGACGGTCGCGGGGCCGTCGGGCTTCCCGGCGCGCCCGGACATGCTGGTGCTGCCGGTGCTCGCGCTGGCGCTGCCGCACATCGGCTGGAACACCCGGGTCGTGCGCGGCGCGCTCGGCGACGCCGGACGCGCGCCGCATGTGGAGCAGGCGGTGTTGGAGGGAGTGTCGCGGCGGCGCTTGCTGATTCGGCACGTACTGCCGGTGGCATTGCCCACCATCGTGGCCTCGGTGGCGACGACGGTCGGGATGCTGTTCGGCGGGGCGCTGGTGGTGGAGAGCCTGTTCAACTATCCCGGGCTGGGGGCGTTGCTGGCCGGATCGATCTCCGATCGCGACACCGCGCTGACCGCCGCCACGGCCGCGGTGGCCGGGACCGTGATCATGGCGATTCTGCTGCTGTCCGACGGGGTTCGGGCCTGGGCCGTGCGGGGGCGGCGATGAGCGCGCGGGACTGGGCGCTGCGCGGATCGCCCGCGGTGCTCGTGGTGCTGGCGGCGGTGCTCGGGCCGTGGCTGGCGCCGCATCCGGTCGACACGGCTGTCGGACCGCCGTTCGCCGGGCCGAGCGCGGACGCGTGGCTGGGCTCGGATCGGCTCGGGCACGACGTGTTCTCCCAACTGCTGCACGGCGGATGGGGTCTGATCCTGTTGGCGGCCTTCATCGCCGCCGTGGTGACCGGACTGTCCAGCGTGCTCGGTGCGGTGGTGGCGCTGTGGCCGCGCTGGGGCGCGGTGATCGAACGGTGCGCGGATCTGCTCATCCTGCTGCCGGTCGTGCTGGCATTGCTGCTGGTGGTGATGACGTGGCCGCGGTGGGGGACGGTCGGGGTGGTGATCGTGGGCGTCGTGTTCGGGGTGCCGTACTGCGCACGGGTTTTCGCGGCGGCGGCCACCGGCGTCGCCGCCTCCGGGTACATCGAGGCGGCGCGGCTCAGCGGGGAGTCGGCGAGCTATGTGATCTTCCGCGAGTTGCTGCCGAACCTGCGGGAGCTGCTGCTCACCCAGTTGGGGCTGCGGTTCGTGGCCGGGATGTACCTCGTGGCGACGGCGGCGTTCCTCCGGTTGCCCAGTGTGCTCGGGGCGGCGAACTGGGCGGTCATGGTGCGCGACAACGCCTCCGGGATCCTCCTGAACCCGTGGTCGGTGCTCGCCCCGAGTGTGGCGATCGGCCTGGTCGCGGTGAGTGTGAATCTGCTGGCCGCCGCGCTCGGGAGCGGGCCCGCGGTGCGTACGGAGGGGGGCGGGTCGTGATCACGATCGGTCTGGTCGCGGTGAGCGTGAATCTGCTGGCCGCCGCGCTCGGGAGCGGGCCCGCGGTGCGCACGGAGGGGGGCGGGTCGTGATCACGATCGGTCTGCTCGCGGTGAGCGCGAATCTGCTGGCCGCCGCGCTCGGGAGCGGGCCCGCGGTGCGCATGGAAGGGGGTGGGTCGTGATCACGATCGGTCTGCTCGCGGTGAGCGCGAATCTACTGGCCGCCGCGCTCGGGAGCGGGCCCGCGGTGCGCACGGAAGGGGACGGGTCGTGATCACGGTCGAGGAACTGTCGGTGCGTGGCTCGTCCGGGTCGGTGCTGCTCGCGCCCGTCTCGGTGGCGGTGGCGGCGGGCGAGATCCTCGGGCTCCGAGGGCCGTCCGGGTGCGGGAAGTCGACACTGCTGCGGGCGCTGCTCGGTCAGGTGCCCGCCGGGGCGAGCGCCGCCGGGACGGTGCGGGTAGGGGAGCACGATGTGCTGTCGTTGAAAGGGACCGCGCTGCAACGGTTCCGGCGTGAACAGATCGCCTTCGTGAGCCAGGATCCCGGCGTGTCGCTCAATCCCACGATGCGGGTGCACACGCTGCTCACCGAGCTGTCCGATCCCACCCGCGCCCGGGCCGCCTTGGCGGCGGTGGACCTGCCGGACTCCTATCTGCGCCGTCGCCCCGCCGAACTGTCCGGCGGTGAGCAACGGCGAATCGCGTTGGCGCGAGCGCTCGCTCGGGAAACGCCGGTGCTGGTGCTGGACGAGCCGCTGGCCGGGTTGCACGGGAGTCTGCGGGGGGCGGTGATCCGGTTGCTGCGGCGGGCGGCGGCCGAGCGGGGGACGACGATCGTGGTGTCGGGGCACGATACGGCGGCGTTGCGGGAGTTGGCGGATGGGGAGGTGGTGGTGGGGGGTTCGGGGGTCGCTGGAGTTCCGGCCGTTTTTCCCGATGTCGCTCGGCGGGGGAATGCGCTGGCGGGCAACGGGTCCGGCGGCCCGATCGGTCTTGGCGCGCAACGAGACGCGGGTCCGGTTGCAGTCCGCGCGGAACGAGAGACGAGTTCGGTCGCTTCGGGCGCGCAACGGGACGGGGGTCTGGTTGGTCGCGGTGCGGAGCGGGACGCGGGTCCGGTTGCTCTCGGTGCACAGCCAGAGGCGAGCGTCGAAGTACCGCTTGTGGTTTCGGGGGTGTCGGCAGCTATCGGCGGGCGACGAGTACTCACCGACATCGACCTCACCGTCGCGGCCGGGCAGGCGCTTGCGCTCACCGGCCCCTCCGGCGCGGGCAAGTCCACCCTGGCCCGGGTCATCGTCGGATTGCGCCGTCCCACAACGGGTTCAGTGCGCACCCGCGGCCGCGTCGCCCTCGTCCCCCAGGACAGCACCGGCAGCCTCAACCCCCGCCGCACCGTCGGCGAAACCCTCGCCCGCCCCCTCCTCCGCCATCGCGGCCGGCGCGACCCCGCCGCCGTCACCGACCTCCTGGCCACCGTCGAACTCTCACCCGACCTCGCCCACCGTCACCCCCACGAACTCTCCGGCGGCCAACGCCAACGAGTAGCCCTCGCCCGCTCCCTGGCCCTCACCCCCACCGTCCTCGTCTGCGACGAGATCACCTCCGCCCTCGACCCCACCACCGCGACGGCGATCATGACCCTCCTCGACACCCTCCGCCGCACCCACAACCTCGCCCTCCTCCTCATCACCCACGACATCCCCCTCGTCACCCGCCACTGCACCCACATCCACGTCCTCGACTCCGGCCACACCGCCGAATCCGGCCCCGTCCCCACCGTCCTCACCACCCCCACCCACGAAGCCACCCTCTCCCTCCTCTCCTGACCCCACCCCCACGAACCCAGCCGCACCCCTTATTCGAATCCGCACCCGTTGTAGAGCCCTGCAAGGGGTGCGGATCCGAACAAAGGGTGCGGCTCGTACTGCCGAACCCCCAGGAAAGCACGGCAACACAGCCGCACCCTTTATTGGGATCCGCACCCTCTGTAGAGCCCTGCAAGGGGTGCGGATTCGAATAAAGGGTGCGGCTGGGTTCGTGGTCCTGGGGATCGCTCGGGGTGGTTGAGCTGGGAAGGGGTGGGGAGGCTGGATGATGGGGGTGTGCGTTCGAGGAAGTTCAGGGCCTTCGGCGGGGTGGTGCTCGTGGCCCTTGTGGTCGGGGTGGCGGGGTGTGGGATCGGGGAGAAGTTGCCGCCGATTCCCGAGGGGATTCCGCCGGGGCCGGGGACGGCGGTGCCGGTCATCGATCTCGACGCGCCCGGGCGGGCGGCCGAGCAGTTGCGGGATTGGGCGGGGGAGCAGGCGGGGGCGCTGCGGATTCCGGTGATCGCGTTGGAGGCGTACGGGTACGCCGCGGCGATCATGGCTCGCGCCCAACCGAATTGCGGGATCGCCTGGACCACGATCGCGGGCATCGCCGGGGTGGAGAGCAAACACGGCAGCCACGGCGGCTCCAGCCTCGACGCCGACGGCGAGGTGCGGCCGCCGATCCGCGGCGTGCCCCTCGACGGATCCCCGGGCGTCGCAAGGATTCTCGACGAGACCGAGACCGCCCGCACCGGCGCCCCGGTCTACGTCCGCGCCGAAGGCCCCTTCCAATTCCTCCCCGAGACCTGGCAGCGCTTCGGCGTCGACGCCAACGGCGACGGCGTGGCCGACCCGGACAACATCGACGACGCCGCCCTCACCGCCGCCCGCTACCTCTGCGTCAGCGGCGGCGACCTGACCACGCCCGAGGGCTGGCAGCGAGCTCTGTTCACCTACAACCAGTCCCGCGACTACATGCTGAACGTCCGCGATCACGCGGCCGCCTACAGCGTCGGCCGCCGCGCCTGAGAATTTATTTTCGGCGCGTCACCGGCGCGTCTCCATGCAAGGGGTGCGGCTGGGATCTGGTCGAGGTACCCGCCCGCGCCCTGCGTTAGGCTCGCGGGTGCACGGGCTCGCCGTGCGACCTGCTCATGGACGGCGGTGAGCGGGACGGAGTCCACAGCCGAAGGAGTGTCGTTTTCGTGGCCATCATCGAACAGGTCGGAGCTCGCGAGATCCTGGATTCGCGCGGTAACCCCACCGTCGAGGTCGAGATCGCTCTCGACGACGGCACGCTGACCCGCGCGGCCGTGCCCTCCGGCGCGTCCACCGGCGAGCACGAGGCCGTGGAGTTGCGCGACGGCGGTGACCGCTACGGCGGCAAGGGCGTGCAGAAGGCGGTCGAGGGCGTCCTCGACGAGATCGCCCCGGCCATCATCGGTCTGGACGCGGTCGAGCAGCGCACCGTCGATCAGGTCCTGCTGGATCTCGACGGCACCCCCGACAAGTCCCGCCTCGGCGCGAACGCCCTGCTCGGCGCGTCGCTCGCGGTGGCCCGCGCCGCCGCCGAGTCCTCGGGCCTGGAACTGTTCCGCTACCTGGGCGGCCCCAACGCCCACGTGCTGCCGGTCCCGATGATGAACATCCTCAACGGCGGCGCCCACGCCGACACCAGCGTCGACGTCCAGGAATTCATGATCGCCCCGATCGGCGCGCCCACCTTCAAGGAGGCGCTGCGCTGGGGCGCGGAGGTCTACCACGCGCTCAAGGCCGAACTGAAGACCAAGGGCCTGGCCACGGGCCTCGGCGACGAGGGCGGTTTCGCCCCCGACCTCGCGGGCGGCACCCGCGAGGCGCTCGACCTGATCGCCGCCGCCATCGGCAAGGCGGGCTACAAGCTCGGCACCGATGTCGCCCTGGCGCTCGACGTCGCCGCCACCGAGTTTTACACGGCCGGTTCGGGTTACAAGTTCGAGGGCGCGGACAAGACCGCCGCGCAGATGGCCGACTTCTACGCCGAACTGCTCTCGGCCTACCCGCTGGTCTCCATCGAGGACCCGCTGTCGGAGGACGACTGGGACGGCTGGGTCGCCCTCACCGATCAGATCGGCGAGAAGGTCCAGCTCGTCGGCGACGACCTGTTCGTCACCAACCCCGAGCGCCTCGAGGACGGCATCGCCAAGGGCGCCGCCAACGCGCTGCTGGTCAAGGTCAACCAGATCGGCACCCTCACCGAGACCCTCGACGCGGTCGAGCTGGCCCATCGCAACGGCTACAAGACCATGATGAGCCACCGCTCCGGCGAGACCGAGGACACCACCATCGCCGACCTGGCGGTGGCGGTCGGCAGCGGCCAGATCAAGACCGGCGCACCCGCCCGCAGCGAGCGCGTCGCCAAGTACAACCAGCTGCTGCGCATCGAGGACGCGCTGGGCGATTCGGCCCGCTACGCCGGGGACGTCGCGTTCCCGCGCTTCGTCGCCGAGGACTAGTAACGTCGTCGCGAGTCGATCAATCGGTACCGACTTTCGAGGTGTGAGATGACGGAGCGACGAGCGCGCGGAACCAGTCCGGCCGGACGTGGGGAACGCCGCTCGTCGCGGTCGTCCCGATCGCGCCCCGAACGCGCGGCCGGTGCGTCGGCCCCCGCGGCCCGCACCGCCGCGGGCAAGCGCGCGGTCCAGCGCCGCGACCGCAAGCCGGAAACCGCTGCGGCCAAGGCGAAGTCGAAGTCGCACGATCGGCACGACCGCAAGATCCTCGGCCTGTCCACTGGACGGGCGGTGATCCTCGCGGCCGTGCTGTGCGCGCTCGCGCTCACCCTCGCGGTGCCGATGCGCACCTATTTCAGCCAGCGCGCCGAGGCCGCCCAGCTCACCCAGCAGCGCCACGAACTCGAGGACGATCTGGCGCGGCTGCGCGATCGCCGTGCCCAGCAACAGGATCCGGCCTACATCCGATCCGAGGCGCGCAACCGGTTGCGCCTGGTCATGCCGGGGGAGACGCCGTACATCGTGCAGGTGCCCGGCATCGAGCAACCCCCCGTCCCCGCCCAGATCGCGCCCCCGCGCAAACCGGACCCCTGGTACACCGAGCTGTGGCGCAGCGTGTCGACTCCCCAACCCGCACAACAGGTTTCGCCTACCCCCGAAGGAGCGCCCCGGTGACCCAGCCCGACACCCACTCGGCACGCGGGGGTGGGCAGCCGAGCGAGGCCGATCTCGAGATCGTCGCCCGTCAGCTCGGACGCCCGCCGCGTGGGGTGCTGGCCGTGGCCTACCGCACGCCCGACGGCCAA
Organism: Nocardia sp. NPDC003482; assembly: GCF_053588115.1. Lineage (NCBI taxonomy): Bacteria > Bacillati > Actinomycetota > Actinomycetes > Mycobacteriales > Nocardiaceae > Nocardia > Nocardia sp. NPDC003482. Next base: position 55,759 of record NZ_JBSFPI010000029.1, on the reverse strand, counting down.
CCCGCCGTGGTGAAGACCGCACCGCGACTACCCGACGGCACCCCGTTCCCCACGCTGTACTACCTGACCGATCCCCGGCTGACCGCCGAGGCGAGCCGTCAGGAGGCCGCCGGACTCATGCGCGGCATGACCGAACGCCTCGCCGCCGATCCCGAACTGGCCGCGGCCTACCGCCGCGCGCACGAGGGCTATCTGGCCGAACGCGACGAAATCGAGTCGCTGGGCACCGATTTCAGCGGCGGCGGCATGCCCGATCGAGTGAAATGTCTGCACGTGCTGATGGCACACGCCCTGGCCAAGGGCCCGGGGGTGAACCCGCTCGGCGACGAGGCGGTCGCCCTGGCCGCCGACACCGGACTGCGCGGCACCGCGATTCCCGCGGATTGGCCGAAATACGAACGGTACCAGCCACATTCGGCGGGAGAGGAACGCGATGAGTAACCGGGTGGCCGCGGTCGACTGCGGCACGAATTCGATTCGACTGCTGATCGCGGACGTCGACGCCGACGGCCGCCTCGCCGACGTGCACCGCGAGATGCGCATCGTGCGTCTCGGCCAGGGCGTCGACGCGACCGGCGTGCTCAATCCCGAGGCCATCGAGCGGACCCGCGTCGCCCTGCACGACTACGTCGACCTCATGCGCGACAACGAGGTCACCCGCGTGCGCATGGTCGCCACCTCCGCCACCCGCGACGCGAGCAACCGCGACGACTTCTTCACCATGGCCGCCGCCGAACTGGGCCGCGTCGTGCCCGGCGCGACGGCCGAGGTGATCACCGGCGACGAGGAGGCCCGGCTGTCGTTCGCGGGGGCGGTCGGCGAACTCGCCGACGACGAGGGACCGTTCGTCGTGGTCGATCTCGGCGGCGGCTCCACCGAGGTCGTGCTCGGCGACGCGACCGGCGTGACCGCGGCCTACTCCGCCGACATCGGCTGCGTCCGCATCACCGAGCGCTGCCTGCACGGCAATCCGCCCACCCCCGAGGAGGTCGCCTCGGCGCGGTTCTTCGCCTCGCAGCGGCTGGCGCAGGCGTTCGGCACGGTTCCGGTCGGCCGCGCGCGCACCTGGGTCGGCGTGGCCGGGACCATGACCACCATCGCCGCCGTCGCGCTCGATCTACCCGAATACGATTCGGAGAAGGTGCATCTCACCCGCCTGCCGCTGGACGAGTTGCGCACCGTGTGCCATCGCCTGATCGGCATGAACCACGACGAGCGCGCCGCGCTGGGCCCGATGCATCCCGGCCGCGTCGACGTCATCGGCGGCGGGGCCGTGATCACCGAGGTGCTCGCCGACGAACTCGCCCGGCGCGCGGGCATTTCCGAGTTGATCGTCAGCGAGCACGACATCCTCGACGGGATCGCGCTCTCGACGCTGTAGACACACCTGTTCGAGGACGCGTCCGCGCTCCGGTGCGCGGTAGTGCACGGTGCCAAGGCGGCTCGCCCGCACTTGTGCACATTGTGAGCAAATTGCTCGAGCGTCCAACAATCTGATCGGAATTCGCTTCCTCGACAGACATATCCCGCTACTCTGCTGGCCGCGGCGATCCACACCCGGATCGCCCGGAGTTCAGGCGACCACAACCCCGGTTGCTGAAAGATTGCGATGGCATGGAAAGGTCGAGCGCATGACGGAAGGGGCCCACCTCCAACAGGAGCGCACCGAACGGACGCTGTTCGGGCATCCGATCGGGCTGGTGAACCTGTTCGGCGTCGAGCTGTGGGAGCGGTTCTCCTTCTACGGCATGCTCACGATCCTCGGCTATTACCTGTACTACTCGCTGGCCGAGGGCGGGCTGGGCCTGGAACAGTCCACGGCCACGGGCATTGTCGGCGCGTACGGCGGTCTGGTGTACCTGTCGACGGTGCTGGGCGGCTGGGTCGCCGACCGCCTGCTCGGCATGGAACGCACGGTGTTCTACGGTGGTGTGGTCGTGGTGGCCGGACACGTCGCGCTGGCGATCCTGCCCGGACTCACCGGTGTCGGGGTGGGCCTGGTGCTGGTGGCGCTGGGCAGCGGCGCGCTCAAGGCGAACGCCTCCTCGTTGCTGGGCACGCTGTACGAGAAGGGTGACGCGCGGGCGGACGGCGGTTTCACGCTGTTCTATCTCGGCATCAACCTCGGCGCGTTCGTCGGGCCGCTGATCACCGGTGTGCTGCAACGGGATATCGGATTCCACTGGGGTTTCGGCGCGGCGGCAGTCGGGATGACGCTGGGTCTCGCGCAGTACGTGGTGTTCCGGCGCAACCTCGGCACGCACGGGCGAGAGGTTCCGAACCCGTTGCGGCCCAACGAGATCGGCCGCTCGGTCGGGTTCGTGGTCGTGCTGCTCGTCGTGGTGCCGATCGCGATCGCGACGAGACTGCTCACCCTGGGCAAGCTGTCGTGGGTGACCACCGGCGTCATCGCGGTCGCCTCGATCGCCTACTTCGCGGTCATGCTGACCCATCCGCGGGTGACCCCGCTCGAGCGCACCCGGGTCCGCGCGTTCATTCCGCTGTTCGTCGCCAACGCCGTGTTCTGGTCGCTGTTCCAGCAGATCTTCACCGTGCTCGCGGTCTACTCCGACGAACGCATGAACTGGTCGCTGCTCGGCTGGACCGCCCCTTCGAACTGGATCGGCTCCGAGGAGCCCGTCTGGATCATCGCGCTGTCACCCCTGTTCGCGATGATGTGGACCCGCCTCGGCACCCGCGCCCCCAGCACCCCGCACAAGTTCGCCTACGGCGTGATGGGCATGGGCGCGTCATTCCTGCTGTTCGTCCCGCTCGCGGGTTTCGACGGCAAAACCGTACCCGCCCTGCTGGTCTTCCTGATCCTCGGCGGCTTCGCCGTCTCCGAACTCCTGCTGTCACCCATCGGCCTGGCCGTCACCACCCAACTAGCCCCTCGAGCCTTCCGAGCCCAGATGATGGCCCTCTACTTCTTCTCGGTAGGCCTCGGCACCGCCCTCTCCGGCGTCCTGGCCCGCTTCTACACCCCCGACGCCGAGATCCCCTACTTCGCCCTGACCGGCCTGGTAGCCCTAGCCATCGGCCTCCTGACCCACACCCAGGCCCCTAAGATCACCGCCCTCATGAGAGGAGTCCACTGATCAAGTCCTCAAACAATTCCGAGACGCCCGTACAAATCCGTTAGGCTGACCCGGCACGCCCCCGTAGCCCAATTGGCAGAGGCAGCGGACTTAAAATCCGTACAGTGTGGGTTCGATCCCCACCGGGGGCACGTACTGCATCTACACAACCTGTTCGGCCGGCAGTGTGATGGTGATGGTCACCTGGTCGTCGTGCAGCCGGACGAGCAAAGGCATCGACGACACCTCGCGCAGGCCCTGGCCGACGCAACCGGCCACCCCTGCGACAGCGAGAACCAGCGAGGTGTCCGGCAATCGACCTGCGGCCTACAGCAATTCGGGTGCGAGATAGGTGGCTGCCAGGGTGACGAAAGTCTCGGCCTCCTCCTTCGATACGGCGTATTGGTAGGTGACGCGGCGGGCCACGAAGACTCGTTGCGGGCCGCGGTCGCTGTTCGGATGGGCGGCGATTTCGGTTCGCAGGTCGGCGACGACGGCTTTGGCGAGGTCCACGCTTTCTCGCCGATATTTCCACGCCATGACGCGGAGTTGGCCGTCGTAGGAGTCGAGCCCCTCGAGGAACTGTTTCTCCTGGGCGGTGTACTGCTCGATGCGCGGAATCCGGTCGCCGTAGACGTTGAGGGTCAGGCCCGCGGAGAAGCCGAGGGAAGCGCCGAAGAGGCAGGCCGCCGAGGCGATGAGGAAGAGGCGACGGGTAGCCGGTGAGGCTTTGATCACCTATCGAATTGTATTGCGTAACAGCGGGTGTCGAAGTCGAGTATGTAGCGGCTCCCTGGCGATCGCGGTTCCTGTTCGCCCGGGACAAATCCTTCTCCAGCCTGTGTCACACCTCACCCCCTCGACCTGTCACACCTCCGCCCCGACCGAAGTCTCCATGCCCATGGAAACCACTGAGCAACCACAGACTTCGGCCGTGATCGTGTGCGCGTCGGTGTCCCATGGCAATACCGCGCGGATCGCCGAGGCGATCGGGCAGGAACTCGACGCCGTGATCGTGGCTCCCGAGAAGGTCGATCCGAAGGATTTGGCGGCGGCGACGTTGGTCGGTTTCGGCTCGGGGATTTTCAATCTGGACTTTCATCCCACACTGCGGCGGTTGGTAGCCGCGCTACCGCAAACCAACCACCGCCGCGCATTCGTCTTCGCCACCAGCGGTTTTCCCGAACCGCCGTACCGGCGATATTTCCGGCGCATGTCCACCACATTGGAACGAAAAGGATTCGAGGTGGTCGGTACCTTCGACTGCCGCGGATTCGACACCTGGTTGCCGTTGCGGCTGATCGGGGGGCACCACCGGGGTCGTCCCGGAGCGGCGGACCTCGAGGCGGCTCGCGTCTTCGCCAGGGGGCTGGCACATTTCGCGTGAATCGGGTGTCGCTCGAATTCTCCCATCCGCCCCCACCCCCGCAACGAATAGCCATGGACCATTCACCCAACTGGAAGGACCAAGATGCAACGGCTCGGAAATGTGGTGCCCCGCATGATGGCGGTCGGATCGCTCACCGCGCTCGTGCTCGGCGGGGGTATGGCCGGGGTCGGTGTCGCGAACGCGCGGCCGGATGCGGAGCTGTCGGTCGGGAAGGTCGAGGTCAGCGAGGATTCGGCGAAGGTCGAGGTGAAGTACAGCTGCTCGAAGGACGACAAGGTCGTCTATCTCGCCGCCGGTGTGCTGCAGGCGAATCCGAGTCCGGACGAGGCCTCGGGGGAGAAGGTGCAGGAGGCCGAATGCGACGGAAAGACCAAGATGGTCACCGTCGAGGTCGCGGCGGGACAGGGCAAATTCGACAAATCCAAGCCCGCCCTCGTGGCCGCCGGTCTGCTCGATGAGAAGGGTGAGTCGGTGAAGGCGGCCACGACGCATTACAAGCCCGAGTAATCGCGTCCTGCTGTCCGCGACGATGGACAGGCCCGGGGCGCGGCACGAAAGCTCCCGCGCCCCGGGCCGTTTCCCGTCTCAGCCTTCCAGCAATACCGGCAATCGCCCGTGACCGTTGGAGATGAAACTGGGCACGGTCCCCAAATCGTCGGTGGCCAAACGCATTCCGGGGAATCGCGCGAAGATCGCCGACAGCGCGATATCGGCCTCCAACCGGGCCAGCGCGGCACCGAGGCACAAATGCTTTCCCCACCCGAAGGCCAAGTGGTCCTTCTCCTTTCGGGTGATATCGAACTCCTCGGCCGTCGGCCCGTACACCTTCGGATCCCGGTTGGCCGCCGCGTAGGAGGCAAGAATGGCCTCGCCCGCGGCGATCCGGACGGTCCCGGTCGCGGTCTCGAGATCGATGTCCTCGACCGCGTAGCGCAGCGGCAGATGCGCGACGGGCGCCTCGAACCGCAGCGCCTCCTCCACCAGCTCTCGCCACTCGACCGCGCCCGACTCCAGCGCGGCGCGCTGCTCGGGATGGGTCAGCAGCAGGTAGATCGCCTGGTCGAGCAGGTTGACCGTGGTCTCGTGCCCGGCGCTGATGACCAGCAGCAGGGTGTCGACCAACTCCTGCTCGCTCAGCCGCGAACCGTCCTCCTCGTCGCGATGACCGATCAGGACGCTGGTCATGTCGTCGCCGGGATGCTCCCGCCGATACGCGACCAGTTCACGCAGAATCCGTTGCATCTCCAGGTAATTCGCCCCGGCCTGTTCCGGCGTCAGCGACGTGTCGAAGATGCCGTCCACACAGGTCCGCAGCCCCGGCCCCAAACTCTCGGGCACGCCCATGAGTTCGGAGATGACCCGAATGGGCAGCGGATAGCAGTACCCCTCCCGCAGATCGACCGGCTCCCCGGCCGGTGTCTCGGCCAGCCGGTCGAGCAGATCGGCGGCGATGGCCTCGACCCGCGGCCGCATCGCCTCGGTCCGGCGCGGCGAGAACGCGGGCCGCACCAGTTTCCGTAGCCGAGTGTGGTCGTCCCCGTACGCGGTGAACATGTTGTTGACCGCCACCCAGGTGTAGAGCGGCCAGCTCTGCCCGACCTCCTCCTTGATGAAGGCGGGCCAGTGCTGCCGGGCGTCCTTGGATACCCTCGGGTCGAGGAGCAGACCGCGCAGGATCTGTTGATCGGTGATCGACCAGGCCGGCACGCCCTCGGGTAACAGCACCGGGACGACGGGCCCGCGCTCGCGCAGAGTCGCGGACTCGCCCTGGATGTCGGCGCCCGCGACGTCCAGTGTCAACGCGTCGGTGTGCTCCATGTGTATCTCCTCATCTAGACATGCAACGGTGGAGATTTCGGGAAGGTGACCGGCAGCTCGGTCAGGGCCCGGTGGAACGGCCCTGGGCGCCAGACCAATTCGTCGGTCCGGACCGCCAACTGCATGTCGGGAAGGGCGTCGAGGAGCTGATCGACGGCGTCCTGGGCGATCTGGAGTCCCTCCTTGCGGGCGGGGCAGTGATGCTCGCCCGCCGAGAACGCCAGATGCGAGCGATTGCCGCGCACACTCAGCGCGCGGGCCTCCGGATCGCGGTTGCACGCCGCCATACTGATCACCACCGGTTCGTGTGCGGGTAGCCAGGTGTCGTCGATGACGACGGGCTGCCGCGGATAGGTGACGCAGTAGTTCGCCAGTGGTGGATTGGTGAACAGCACCTCGTCCAGCGCGTCCAGCGTGGACAGGCTGCCATCGAGGAGGTTGCCCGCGAACCGCTCGTCGGTGAGCATGAGCAACAGCGTGTTGCTGATCAGATGCACCTGCGGTTCGCTGCCGCCGCCGTGCAGGGTGACCAGTTGATGCGCGATCTCCTCGTCGGTGAGGTTGTTGCGGTGATCGATGAGCCGCGAGGTGATGTCCTGGCCCGGCGACTCCCGTTTGCGCGCGATGTGTTCGAACAGCGCGCCCATCAGCAGCCGGTTGCCCTCGTCGGCGTCACCGGCGGCGTCGAAGATGGCCGCCATCCCCTCGCCGACCTTCTGCAAGGTGTCGGTCTCGAAGCCCAGCAGATGGCCCAGCACCTGGTACACCAGCGGATAGATGTACTGGCTCAGCAGGTCGACGCGCACCATCGCCTCGCCCTCGACGCCGGTGCAGAAGCCGTTGATCAGATCGATGGCGATGCGTTCGATGGCGCGGTGCATCGCGTGCTTGTCCGCGCCGTCGATCGCGTCGCGGTTCGCCTCACCGTAACGGGCATGTGCCAGACCGGAATTGCGCAGCGCGTTGGGCCGCCACTCCAGCATCGGCAGCAACGGGTGACCGGCGGGCAGGCTGCGCTGCCAGATGCGCGGGTCGGCCGGAAAACGGTCGGGATCGTGCAGGATCCGCACCGCGGTGCGATAGCTCAGCACCAGCGTCGCGGGCACCCCCGGGGCGAGTTCGACGGGCGCGAGGGAACCGTACTTGTCCCGTAGCATCTCGCACGCGCCGTGCGGATCGTCGGCGAATGCCTGGTCGTACATCGGAAAACCCGGTTCGCCGCGATCGAACGGCGATTGCCGGATCACCGTGGTGTCGTCGTTCACCGCGGCGGCGGTCGGCCAATGCGACTCGGTCACAGTTGATCTCCAAACTGTCGACGGATCGCTGCGATGAAACCCGTTGAGCAGCAGCCATTCCGTCGTCGTACTACATCGAATACGTTGCGACTCAGGATGTTTCGGGCAATGCTGCCACACGGTACCGCCCCGCGCGAGCGCGCGCGGCTCCGGTCCACGCAAATCCCCCATTCGGTCCCAACGCTCCGAAAGGAACTTAACCGACACCACCAGCCGATGTGGGGCGAACGGCGGCAAATCCACCCCCGAACCAGTAGGGGTGTACCGATCTACCCGATATGTCCGATCCCCGACCACAGATCGCAGTGATGCTGACCCTCGAAACCGTCGCCGACGAGGACGCGATCGCCGCTCAGTTCGAGGGTGCGGTCGGGTTCGGCGGGCCACGGGGTGAAGGCGGGCGTCTCGGGATCGCCGGTGTGGGCGAATCGGGCCCAGCTCTGCTGGATACGGCGGGAGAGCTGATCGGCTACGGGCGGAAGCGGGTAGGGCAGGCCGACGCCGCCGGAGAAGACGTACAGCACGTCGGCCGCGTGAAAGGCGCCGGGCAGCACCGGGTTCTGGCCCAAGGGCGCGTCGTCGAACTGGTACTGCCAGACCCGCCCGCCGCCGTGGCGCGCGGCCCGGGACACGAACAGGGAGGGGCAGGCGAAGAATCCGTCGGTGATCACCTGTCGCTTGGCCTCGGTGGCGGATGCGAAGGCCGACAGCGGGTATCGGTCGAGGACACGATCGGTGTCGGCGCCGAATTCCGTGCGCAGCCAGGCCAGGTAGTCGCTGTCGGTCGGGACGGCGCCGCGGGTGTAGTCCAGCAGGGCGATGAACGTCGCGCCCTCGTTGGTATTGCTGCCGGTGATCAGGGGAATGTCGCGGGCGGCGCCGTTCGCGAGGGCGGTCTCGGGGTCGGTGGTGAGCACGACGCCGTCGAGAATCGGCGTCCAGGTGACGTTCATCGACATGAGCGAGGTGGTAGGGGAGTCCAGCAGGCGGCCCACCGGCAAGGCACGAAGGCATGCCGAACGGCTTGCGGGATCGGCACATCCGAGCGCGGCGGCGTAATCGGCCGAGCGCTGGTAGGCGACCTCCTTGCTCGGCGGTGCGAGCGGACTACGGGCGCAGGAGCCACTTTGGACGATCGCCTTGGCGTAGAGACCGCGGGCCAGCGGGGAGGCGAGCTGGGTGCACACGCTCATGCCGCCCGCCGACTCCCCGAACAGCGTGACATTGTCCGCGTCGCCGCCGAACGCCGCCGCGTTGTCCCGGATCCAGCGCAGCGCGGCCTGCTGATCGAGGGTGCCGTAGGTGCCGGTCGCGCCGCCGTCGGCGTCGGCGAGTTCGGGCAGCGCCAGGAAGCCGAACGGCCCGACGCGGTAGTTGGGGATGGCGACGATGACCTGCCCGTCGCGCACGAGCCGTGCGGGCGAATCGTATTGGGAGTTCGCGCCGAGGACGAACGCGCCACCGTAGAGCCACACCATCACCGGCAGTTTCGCGTCGGCGGGATGGTCGGGGACGTAGACGTCGATGTTCAGGCAGTCCTCGCTCGACGGCCACAGCGGCGCACCGGTCGGCAGGGTGGGGGCCTGCGGACAGGCCGGGCCGTGCTCGACGGCCGGACGGGTTCCGGTCCAGGCGGGAGCGGGTCGTGGTGGCGCGAAACGGTTTTCGCCCGCGGTCGACGCCCCGAAGGGCACGCCGAGATATTGGACGATACCGTCGGCGCGCCGCCCGCTGATCTCGCCACCGCTCACGGTCGTCACCGGCGCGTCGCCGGGGGCCGCGCCGACGGTCGCGGGCACGGCCGCCGCGAGCAGGCCGAGGATCGCGACGAGGGACCACAGCCAGGCCGAAGACTGCCGACGCGCTGCCGGAATGGAGACGCCCATGTCCCGCTCCTGCTTCTTTTGATGCAAAAGTATTAGGGCGAAAGGGTAGCGGCACACCGGCGTTCGAGCCATGGGTATCGGGTGACGAATTCGAGCGATGTCACTTTTCGGCCAGCGCGGCCAGCAGGCGTCGCAGGGCGGGCAGGGCGTCCTCGATGGCTCGCCGGTCCGCGGCGGGCAGGTCGCCGAGGATCTCGCGCAGCATGGCCGAACTGGCCCGGTCGTAGCGCGCGAGGAGGTCGCGGGCCCGCGGCGAGGCGACGAGCAGCGCTCCCCGACCATCCGACGGCAGGGGACGCCGCTCGATCAGTCCCGCGGTGGTCATGGCCCGCACGAGATTGCTGATCGTCGACTGCGCCACCTTCAATTCGCTGGACGCGCGGCCCGGCGGCAGGCCGTCGGTGGCGACGAGCAGCCGCAGCAATTCGATCTGCGCCTCCGGCAGATCCGGCAGATCCGCGGCGGCCCGGGTCTGTCGGAGCACCGCCCGGCGCAGCGGGCCGAGCAGCGCGCTGAGCTGGGCCTCGGGCGAGGTCGCCCGGGATGGGACCGGATCGGCTGGCGCGTTCACGCTCCCATTCTGCCCGCGTCGATGCGTGGAATCCGTCGCCGCCCGGCTTGACGGCCTCGTCGGCGAGGATGGTCGGCCGCTGGCCCGCGATATCGACAATGGCCCTCCACCGCAACGATTTTCGCCTCGCGGCCGGAGGTTCGGTCAGGCATCGTCGGAACGTATTGAGCCGTAAGCGATTTCGTGGAACGCCCCGCGCAGCAACGCGGTCACCCGTTCCGGTTCGGCTTCGGCCACTCCGTCCAGGCGCAGCAGGTGGCGGGCGATGACCGCGCCGATGGTGACCGCGCCGAGGAGTCCGGCGCGCAGGTCCGCGTCGTCGGGCGCGAGGTGGGCCGCGGCCTGGCGCTGCCGGGCGACCATGCCGGAGCGGACCTCGCTCAGGGCGTCGGGGTGGGTGAACATGGAGCGCAACGCCGCGAGCGCCTCGGTGGGTTCGTCGGCGAGTTTGTGTTCGAGGGCGGTCAGCAGTTGTTCGGCCGCCTGCTCGGGGGTTCCGGTCACGTGGTCGTCGTCGCCGAACGCCGCCGCGCGGGCGAACAGGTCGTCCTTGGAACCGAAGTAGCGCATGACGAGCCCCGGGTCGGCGTCGGCCTCGGCGGCGATCGCGCGGATGGTCGCTCGGTCGTAGCCGAGTTCGGCGAACAGCTTCCGGGCTGCGGTCAGAATGCGGGCCTCGGTGCGATTGCGTTGTTCGGCGCGACGGGAACTCATCCGGTCAGTCTACGTGCGTTGACTGGGCGGGCGGCGAGGTGTTAGCTTCGGTCTACGCTTGTTGACCGAGAGTGAGGGTGATCGCCGTGTGGCATACGATCCTGCTGTCCGCCCTGGCCGGGCTCATGGGGGCCAATGCCGTCCCGCATTTCGTGAAAGGCATGGTGGGCGAGCCGTTTCCGAATGTCTGGGGCAATGATCCGCTGCGCAATGCGGTCGCGGGGGTCCTCGGGCTCGCGCTCGCCGCCGGGTTCGGGGTGTGGGCCGGGCTGTCGGATCATCCGGTCGCGGGGAGCGTGAGCGGTCTGGCGGGGGCCTTGCTCATGGCCGTGTTCCACGGGCGGCGGGGTGCGTTCCGGCTGAACTCCCGGCTCGGACTGCCCACTCCGCCGGGTCCGGAGCCGATCGCCTGATTGCGGACCGATCGGTCGCCTCGCGTGCCATGATGTGAGATAGCTGATCGTTCGCCTGATCGGGTACTCGCGAAGGAGTCTCGCTCATGACACACGCATCACGACCCGGAGCACGAAACGCGGTCGCGGCCGGGGTCTCGCTCGGCGCGGCGGTTCTGCTCATCACCGTCGGGGTCCTGTCCATTCTGGAGGGCATCTCCGCGGTGGCCTCCGACCAGTTGTTCGTGGCCGGCGCCGACTACCTGTACGAACTCGACGTCACCGGCTGGGGCTGGATCCACATCGTCCTCGGCATCCTGCTCATCGTCGCCGCCATCGGCCTCGCCACCGGCACCACCTGGGGCCGCGTCGCCGCCATGACCCTGGCCGCCCTGTCCATCGTCGGCAACTTCCTCTGGCTCCCCTACTACCCCTGGTGGTCCATCCTCGTCATAGCCCTCGACATAGTCGTCATCTGGGCCATCGCCACCTGGAACCCCGACAAGACCCCCACCCCCTAACGCAACCCAGCCGCACCCCTTATTCGGATCCGCACCCCTTTCAGAGCTATGGAAGGGGTGCGGATTCGAATAAAGGGTGCGGCTGAGTTGGAGGACCTTTCAAGGGGTGCGCCATTTGTGGGTGTCGAGGGTGCTGCTGGCTTGGGGGCCCATGAGGAGCATGCCGCCGTCGACGACGTAGGAGGCGCCGGTGATGTAGCTGGCGGCGGGGGTGGTGAGGAAGGCTACGACGGCGGCGACCTCCTTGGCGTGGCCGGGGCGGCCGAGGGGGATGCCGGGACGGGATTCGGTGCGTGGGTCGGTGTCCTCTTGGCTGGTCATGGGGGTCGAGATCTCGCCTGGCGCAACGGAATTCACGGTGATGTCGTGTTCGGCCAGTTCCAGGGCGAGCACCTTGGTGAGGGCGCCGAGACCGGCCTTGGCCGCGCAGTAGGGGGCGGAACCCACGCGGGGCGCGTGCTCGTGGACGCTGGTGATATTGACGATCCGGCCGCCCCGCCCGGCGTCGATCATGCGCCGGGCCGCGCGCTGCGAACAGAGGAACGCGCCGTCCAGATCGACCGACAGCACCTGCCGCCAGGTGTCGAAATCCATATCCATCGCCTTCTGCGCCGAGCCGGTGCCCGCGCAGTTGACCAGGACATCGATGCCCCCGAGCTCGTCGGCCAGCTCGTCGACGACGCCCGCGGCGGTGGGCGGATCGGTGAGATCGAGGTGCCGGACCGCCGCGCGGACGCCCTGTTCGCGCACCTGATCCGCGGTGCGCTGGGCGCCGGTCTCGTCCTGGTGGAAGGTGATTCCGACGTCGACGCCGCCGCCCGCGAGGGCCACCGCGATCGCCGCGCCGATACCGGAATCGGATCCGGTCACCACGGCCCGCATCGGCGCGCCGGTCCGGTCTTGCGGGAGAGGAGCGGAAGCAACCATGCTCGACGGCTACCCGGCGCAGCCGGCGACACACATCACTTGGCGTCCCAATAGCATTCGACCACCGCCGTCGTGAACGGGAACCGCACCGGCGTCGGTCCGAACGTGAGCCGCCCCGCCGCCTCCGCCGCGGTCGTGACGACCGCCGCGACGGTCTCGGCCTCCTCGGCCGGGCAGTGCACGATCACCTCGTCGTGCTGGAAGAACACCAGTTCCGCCCGCGATCCCGCCCGAAAGATCAACTGCCGCAATGTCGCCAGCAACGACAGCGCCCAATCGGCCGCACTGCCCTGGACCACGAAGTTGCGGGTGAACCGCCCCCGAGCCCGCGCCGCGGCGGCGGTGAGCTCCCCGTCCACCGGCGGACAGGTGCGCCCCAGCCAGGTGCGGACGAGACGGCCCTCCTCGCCCGCGCGGGCCGCGTCGTCGACGTAGGCCACCGCGGCCGGATAGCGGCGGCGCAGTTCGGCGAGGTGTTTCAGCGCGTCGCCGGAGGTCTGTCCGTACATCGCGCCCAGCATCGCGATCTTGGCCTGATCGCGGTCGCCGTCGAAGTCGCGCGCCGCCAGGTCGGCGTACAGATCCTCCCCGCGCCCGGCCACCTCCATCAGACCGCGATCGCGTGAGATCGCCGCCAGCACACGGGGTTCCATCTGGTCGGCGTCGGCGACCACCAGTCGCCACCCGGGATCGGCGCGCACCGCCTGCCGGATGATCTTCGGAATTTGCAGCGCCCCACCGCCATTGGTGGTCCAGCGGCCCGAAACCGTTCCGCCGGGCAGATATTCGGGTCGGAAGCGGCCGTCGTGCACCCACTGGTCCAGCCAGGACCAGCCGTGCGCGGTGTAGAGCCGATACAACGTCTTGTAGGCCAGCAGCGGTTCCACCGCCGGATGCTCGACCCGTTGCAGCTCCCATTTGCGGGTGGAGGACAACAGGATTCCCGCCCGTCCGAACGCCTTGATGATCTCCTGGGACAGATCCGGCCGCACCCGCGCGCCGAAGGCCCGCGACACCTCCTCGGCCAGCTCCGCCATCCGCCGCGGTTCCATTCCGCCCGGAAAGCGTTCGCCCAGTAGGGAATCCAGCAGCTCGCGATGGATGTCGGCGCGCCACGGGATGCCGGTGCGCGACATCTCGGTCGCGACCAGCATTCCCGCCGATTCGGCCGCCAGCAGCAGCCGCATCCGCTCCGGATGTTCGGTCCGCGCGGTCCGCGCCAGCTGCCCGGCGTAGACCTCGAGCAGCGCGTCCAGTTCGTCGGTGCCCGTGGGCAGTGGCACCGGGCCGGATTCGAACAGGGACGGCTGGGTCTGCGCCGCGCGGGCGGGACCGTCGGCCGGGACCGGAAGTCCGTGCAGCCGAGCCCAACTCGCCGCCAGCGACCGCGCCTGGCCCGACTGCCCCTCCTCGTGCCCGATCAGCAGCGCCTCCGCGGCCTCCACGTCGTAGCAGCGCTCGACCCGCACCCCCGCGGCCAGCAGCCGCCGATAGATCGCACTGGTCGACCGCCACACCCACCGCTCGACCTCCGGCCGCGCCCGCACCGCCTCGACGAGCGAGGGCTCGACCACCACCGGCCCCGCGGCTCGCCCGTCGGCGTCGACCGGGCACAGCCGCGCCCCGCCGTCGCCGGTCTCGGCCAGTGCCCATCGCATGGGCACGAGTCTGGCATCGACCACCGACAACCAGCGCCGACCCGCCGCCGGTGGTCTTCCCGTGGCACACCGCGGCGTCGCTATGTCTCGTCGCGGGGGGTAAGTCCGCGCTGAGGCTCCACACGCGGCCATCGGGTCGCCGTGGCCGGGCGGTCGGTCATCACGTCCAGCGCTGAGGTTCCGCAACGCCGCCATCAGGTCCCCGTGGCCGGGACGGTCGGTCATCACGTCCAGCGCTGAGGTTCCGCAACGCGGCCATCGGGTCACCGACCCCGCGGTCGGGACGATCGGTCATAACGTCCAGCTCGGCCGAGATGTCGCGCCGCGCCGAACGCCTCACACCTGACGCAGAAAGTCCTCGGCCAGCGTGCGCGCGTCGAGCCCCGCGGGGTCACGGCCGCTCAACACCCAGTAGAAGGCAGGCCCGATCAGCAACGCCGTGGCCCGCTCGATCGGCACCCGCGAATCCGGAAGGGCCCGTTCGACGACCACGCGCGCGCTGTCGCCGAGAATGTCCTTGCCCGCGAGCAATTCCGCGACCGCCGGATCGTGCTGGGCCTCCCCGAGCAGCGCCCGGTACGCGGCCCCCGCCGGGGACCGCCACAGGAAGCGCACCAGTGCCTCCAGGTAGGCGGTGAGGTCGTCGAGGGGCGATCCCGCCGGTTCGATCGCCAACTCCTGCTCGGCGTCGGCCGCACCGGCCTCGAACAGGATCTCCGCCTTGGTCGACCACCAGCGGTACACCGTCTGCCGTCCGACCCCGGCCCGCTCGGCGATGCCCTTCATCGTCATTGCCGCGTAACCGATCTCGACCAGCAGGTCGTCGACCGCCTGCAACACCGCCACCCGCGCCTGTTCGCTGCGAGGGCGGCCCACTCGACCGCGCGCGTCGTCCACGTCACAACTATAGCGAGACACCGTGACTCGTTATATGCTCTCGTTTCGAGACACTATGACTCGTATTTCTAAGGAGGTCACACCGATGCGTGTATTCGAAAACCGTCTATCGGCGAGATCGCGGCGGGACCGTACGCCGATGGGTGAGCCGGTGGGGTCCCCGCCGCGCTCCGGATCGGTTCTCGCGTGCGTGTGTGCGTGTACGGCCCTGGTCGTGGGTTTGGTGGCGGCGATCAATCTGGCGGTGCCGATGGTCGCGGCGAGCGGGTTGCGGCCGAGCGGGGCGCAGCTGTTGTGGATCGTGGACGCCTATATCGTCGTCTTCGCGTGTCTGGTGATTCCGGGTGGCGCGGCGGGGGACCGGTTCGGGCGCAAGGGCGCGCTGCTGGCCGGTCTGCTGACTTTCGCTGGGGGAGCGGCCGTTTCGGCCCTCGCACCGAATGTCGCGCTCCTGCTGGCGGGGCGGGCGATCACCGGTGTGGGAGCGGCGCTGGTGCTGCCGAACGCCCTGGGTGTGCTCGTGCACGCGACCGCGCCCGAGGGTCGGGGCCGCGCGCTGGCGGTCTGGGCCGCGATGACCGGTATCGGCGGACTGCTCGGAAACATCGGTGGCGCAACGGTTCTCACCGCCGGGTCGTGGCGGGGGCTGTTCGCGGCGATCGTCCCGGTCGCCCTGGGTTGCGCGCTGTGGGTGGGGCTGGTCGCGCCGCGCAGTGCCCGGCATTACCGCCGACTCGATCCGGTGGGCACGGTGCTGTTTGTGGCGGCCACGGTGGCGCTGCTGGTCGGCATCATCGAGGGTCCCGAAGGGGGCTGGGGCAGCGGTGTCGTGCTCGGTGCGTTCGCGTGCTGCGGTGTGCTCGGGGCACTGTGGGTGGCGGTCGAAATCCGTTCGCCCGCACCGTTGCTCGATCCGCGGCTGTTCCGGATCCCACTGCTCGCCAGCGCGTGCCTGGGCATGCTGGTAACGTTCTTCGGCAGCTTCGGCCTGTTCTATCTCAATGCCTCGCTGTTGCAGTACGGCCGCGGCTACCCGGTCCTGCTGACCGGGCTCGGGGTGCTTCCGCTGTCGTTGCCGCTGCTGGCCGGGTCGCGCTACGTTCCGGGACTGGTGCGGCGGATCGGGGTCCCGGCGACGCTGGGCGCGGCCTTCCTGGCCACCGGCCTGGGCCTGTTCGGCCTGTCCACGTCCGCGCACCAACCCTACCCCGCCTACGCGGCCTGGCTGGTGGTGATCGGCATCGGCATCACGCTGGCGCTGCCCTGCCTGACCGCCGAACTCACCGCGGCCCTGCCGGTCGAGCGGGCCGGGGTGGCGGGCGGATTGCAGTCGGCCACAAGGGAATTGGGCAGCGCGTTGGGCGTCGCCGTCGTGGGCACCGTGCTGACCGCGACGTTCACCCGGCGACTGCCGATGATCTCGGGCCACACTCCGCGCACGGTCGCGCAGGCGCTCACGGTGGCCCCGGACCGCGGGGCCGCGATCGTCGACGCCTTCACCGACGGGGCGGTCTCCGCGTTGCGGGTGGCGGCGTTGGTCACGGTGACGGCGGGCGCTGTGGTCGTGGCCGTGGTGGTGCGGAAGGACCCCTCGTCCGGGGGACCCCGCTAGCCTCCGGGCGTCGGCGCCGCCGCGGGCGCTGATGCGGCGGCGCCGACTATCCGAGATCGCCCCAGGCTGAATTGGGGCGAGTACGAGCCGAAGGGACGGCCCGTGTGTTAGCACGGTAGTCCAAAAGCGGGCCGAGAATGTTGTGATACGCCCCAATTGGGGGGTGATGATTGTTACTCGGGGTAACAGGGCTGGTGAGGGCGGTGTGGCGGCGGAACCCGACCGGGAGTCGGTTGTCGCCCCGCGTCAGTCCGCGAGGCGGAGCAGGGCGTAGTGGGTGGTGCCCTCGGGGCTCGAGTAGGTGCGGAACAGATCGGCTAGCCGATGGACCAGGAGCAGGCCGCGCCCGCCGAACTGGCCGGGCTGCGGTGGGTGGCGGCCGGCGAGGGGGTCGGTGATGTGGCCCGGGTCGCGGGTCTCGCAGACCAGGTAGTCGCCCTCGCGGCGCAGGCGGAGTTCGCAGTGGCCGTCGGTGTGCTCGAGGCTGTTGGTCGCCAGTTCGGTGACGATGAGTTCGAGATCGGGTACGCGGCGCGGCGACAGGCCCAGTCCCAGGGCGCGGTCCGCCGCCGTGTGCCGGGCGCGGGCCACGTCGGCCGGGGCGGCCACGACCAGATCCGGCAGGTCGTCGAAGGCGAACAGTCGCTGGTTGTACCGGTCGACGACGGCGTCGGGCTCGTAGTCCGGGCTGTCGTAGCGCCGCCCGGCCGCCCAGATCTCGGGATGGGTCCGGCGGGCGTCGGCGACCGCGACGTCGTCGAGAGTCGTTGTGTCGTAAGGGCATACGATCGTCACGTCGCGTTCCACGAAGGCGAAGTTGATCAGCGCCTCGTGCTGCGCGCACGCCGGATACTCCCATTCGTCGCGCCCGGCCCAGATCGGCTCGCCCACGATCCGTACGTGCCGATCGGGGTGGGCGTCGGCGAATTCGCGCAGCACCCCGGCGATGATCCGCCCCGGATTGCGTCCGGCCTCGCGCATATCGATCAGGGTGATGTCGTCGGCGGCCTTGCCCAGCGCCGAGCGCAGCAGCCGGAGTCGATCGCCCGGCACCGCCGCGGCGGCGGGCCCGTCGCCCTCGGTCAGGAACGGCACGAGCCCGTCCAGGTACTCCTCGTCCGACCCGTAGAAGAGTGCGGGATGCACGAATGTCGGGGTCATGCCACTTCCTCCACCTGCACGTCCATCTCCAACACGTCCACCAGCCGCGCCGCGCCCGGCCAGCCGGTCCGCAACACCAGGCGGGCGTCCCGCGCGGCGGCGTACTCGGCGAGCCGGAGCAGGCTGTGGTGGTCGAGGAACCGCAGGTTCGTCGCGTCGATCGTCAACCGGCCGTCCTCGGGTGCGGGCGCGGCCTGCCGCAGCACGGTGGGGAACAGCGCGCGGCTGAGCGTATCCAGTTCGCCGCCGAGCGCGGCGGAATGCCCGGCGGCGCCGAACAAGCGAAATCCGAAGGCCGCGTTGGCATTCGGATGCTGACAGGCGAGCTGGATCAGGGTCGACTCGGGCAGCTCCGCGCTGTGGTAGGCGCACATCGCCGAGAACGGCCGGGTCGCCATGTAGCGATCCACCAGCCACTCGTACCGCGCGAACGCCGCGAGCTGCGCGGGCGTGCGCACCAGCGAGGTGGCGTCCGCGGCGATCCGCAATCCGGTGTACCCGGCGGCCAGCGCGGCCTCGGTCGCCTCGGCGTAGACGCGCACCTGGGCCTCGGGATCGACCGAATGTCCGGCGGAATAGACCTCCTCGACCGAGACCACGCGGGCCCGGCCGTCGCGCAGCGCGTCGGCCCATCCGTCGAGTTCGCCGAGATGCCCGGCCAATTCGGCCGCGCCGCCCGCGGCCACGTACCAGACCCGGGCGCCGAGCCGCAGCCCGTCGGCGAGGAATTCGCGGGCCCGGAGCCGGAACTCGTCGGGCCGGTCGAAACTCCAGCAGACGTGATCGTGTGACCCCAACCCCCGCGCATGGTGGACCAGCCCGGACCTTCGCACGAGGCCGAGTGTAGCCCGCCCGGTTTCGTGGCCTACTTACCCAGGGCTTTTTGCAGCTGGCCCTTGGTCATCCGGGACCGGCCCTTGATGCCGCGCTGGCGCGCCTCGTTGTAGAGCTGGTCGCGCGTCGGGCCCTTGGGCCGATTGGTGCCCGAGCGCTGGCCGCCGCGGCTCTGCGGGGACTTGTCCTGCGTGGACGAGCGGCTGGCGGTGCGGGACTGACCGGACTGGGCGCGGTTCTTGTTGACCGTGCGGGCCGCGATCTCCTTCGCCCGGCCGCTGCTCGCCCCGCGGTCGCGGGCCGAATCCTTCACGTGCTCGTACTGACGCTCCTGCTTCGCCGTCCATTCCTTCGGCATGTCACACCTCCTGTGCGCGACATACCCCTTCACGCTCGGCCGAATCCATCGGTGCGACGCTGACCGGATGCCGCCCGGTCCAATCGGTGAGCGTCCAGTCGGCGGGCAGGCCGTGCACGCGACCGTCGGTGCCCTCGGCCTCGATGGTCACCGAGACCGGGCCGAGGCGCAGATCGGCCAGCACCAGGTTGCCCCAGCGCTCGGGAAGGCAAGGGGCCAAGGCGATTTCGCGGCCGGGGACGTTCGGTTCGAGGCCCAGGAACGACCGGACCAGCAGCAGCGGCGTGGCCGACGCCCACGCCTGGGGGGAGCAGGACGTGGGATAGGGCACGGGCGTGCGGAACTGGTCGCGCGGGAAACCGCAGAACAACTCGGGCAGCCGCCCGTCGAAGGCGAGCGCCGCGTCGATCAATCCCTCGGCCAGCCGTTCGGCCAGTTCGATCGCGCCGGGCAGATGCCGGTAGCGCAGCAGCCCGGCGACGCCGATCGCGGTGTCGTGCGGCCAGATCGAACCGTTGTGGTAGCTCATCGGGTTGTAGGCGCCCATGTTCGCGGCGAGGGTGCGCAGGCCGAAGCCGTCGCTCATGGCGGGGGAGGACAGTTGCTCGATGAGTTGCGCGGCGCGATCGTCGGGCACGATGCCCGTCCACAGACAGTGCGCCACATTGCTGGTGAGCGAGTCGACGCGGCGCTTGCGGTGATCGAGAGCCATTGCGTACCAACCGGATTCGGGGATCCAGAACGCCTCGTCGAACTGCTTGCGCAACTGCTGGGCCTGGTCGCGCAGCCGGTCGGCGGTGTCGGTGTCGCCGCGCGCCTCGGCCATCGCGGCCCGCGCCATCCGCGCGGCGTAGACGTAGCCCTGCACCTCGCACAGCGCGATCGGCGCCTCGGCCAGATGACCGGACACGTCGTTGATCGCGTCGAAGCTGTCCTTCCAGCCCTGGTTGGCCAGCCCGCGATCGGTTTTGCGCTGGTACTCGACGAACCCGTCGCCGTCGCAGTCGCCGAAGTGGTCGATCCACGACAGCGCGGCGTCGGCGGCGGGCAGCAGTTCCTCGACGGCGCCGTCCGCGCCCCAGCGGCGGCACTGGTCGAGCAGCATCACGAAAAGCGGTGTGGCGTCGACGGTTCCGTAGTAGACGCTGCCGCCGAGCACCCGGTCCCCGGCCGGGCCGCGGCGCATCTCGTGCATGATGCGGCCCGGTTCCTCCTCGGTGAGCGGATCGACGGTGCGGCCCTGCAATTCGGCCAGCTGCCGCAACGTGCCGACGGCCAGATCGCTGTCCAGCAGCAGCGCCATCCACGAGGTGAGCAGGCTGTCGCGGCCGAACAGGGTCATGAACCAGGGCGCGCCCGCGGCCACGTACGCCGGTGGACCGTCGCCGTCCTCGTCGCCGCGCGGCGTGCCCTCGATGCGCAGCGCGCCCAGATCGCTCTCGGTGTGCCGCAGCACGTGGGTGAATCCGGCGTCGGAGGCGGTCAGATTGGTCGACGAGGCCCGCCACGCCTTCATCCGCCGCGCCGGGTTGTCCTCCTCGGTGATCGACATGCGGACCGGATGATGGTTGACGACGGGCTGGGCCAGCAGCGTGGTCTTCCACTCGCCGTGCGCGGGGACCAGGGCCCGCCAGGTGATCGCGCCCGGCAGCACCTGCGGCTGTCCGGTCGCGGTGAGCAGCAGGCCGCGGCCGTTGTCGTTGTGATCGGACAGCCGCAACTGCTCGCCGACCACCACGGCGTCGGCGCTGCCCAGATGCGTGCGCCCCTCCTTCACCGCGAACAGGTCGGCGAAGTCGGCGTCGGCGTGCACGGTGATGGTGAGCGCGGTGTCCTCGTTGCCGAGGTTGTGCACGGTGAGGATCTCGGTGAGACCCTCGCCGATGAGTCGGCGCCGCTCGATCATGACGGTGCTGTCGGCGAGTCCGGCCCGCGGCGGCTTGCGCAGCACGAACCGCACCTTGAACGCCTCGGCCGCCTGCACGGTCAACGGTTCCAGCGGATGCCCGTCCACCCGCACCTCCCATCGCGAGAGCACCCGGGTATCCCGGTAGTACAGCCCCTGCGGTCCGCCCGGCCGAATGTCCCCCAACTGATCGGACAGACAGAACGTACTGGCCTCGACCAGCGTGATGGTCGGCTGCCCGCCCACCCCGATGGGCGGTCCGGCGTTGAAGATCCGCGGCGCGGTCATGACGCCCACCGCCTCGTCCGGCCACCACCGTGGGACAAGGTACTGCTCATCGCATTTCCTCCTGCCGAACGCGTGCGGGAAACCGATAGCAAATTGATCTTACTTATAGTCCATGATGGGGGCGGGTCTGTCGAGGAGCCGGGCGCAGGAGTTCGTCCACCCCGCGGCGGAGCAGCCGGACGCTGGTTCGGTCGTCCAGGCGCAGGGCGATGTTCGTGGCGTTGAGCATGCTGTCGAGCTGGACGGCGGCCAGCTCGGGGTCGATGCCGTCGAGTTCGCCTGCGGCGGTGGCCTTTTCGAGGTGGTAGCGGAGCAGGGTCAGCCATTGGTCGCGCTGGTGGACCAGGGCGTCGCGGACCGGGCCGGGGTGGGAGTCGAATTCGGCGAGGGTGGCGGTCCAGAAGCAGCCGCCGGGGAAGACCGGGCGTTCGGCGTAGCCGAGCCAGTTCTCGATGAGGGCGCGCAGGTGGGCCAGGCCGGGCGGGAGGTCGTGGGCGGGGGTGACGACCTCGTCGAGGAAGACGGCGCGGGCGGTCTCGATGGTCGCCAGTTGCAGTTGTTCCTTGGTGCGGAACAGGGTCTGGATGCCTGCCTTGCTGATGCCGAGATCGTCGGCGAGGCGGCCGAAGCTCACGCCGTCGAGTCCGTCCACCGACGCGATCTCGGCCGCGCGGCGGGTGATCGCCAGGCGGGAGCGGGCCCCGCGCAGGAGGCGGCGATCGGCGGTCCCGTCGCTCACGTGCGGGCTGGGTCCGGTTCCGGTGCGGCGGCGGCGCGGCGCGTGCCGAAGACGAACAGGGCCACCAGCAGCACGCTCAACCAGACGTAGGTGTCACCGACGAGGTGTTGCCATGGCGTCCAATCGAATTCGCGGTTGTTGTCGCCGGGCTCCCAGTTCTGCGGGCCGATGACGAAGACGGTCGCGGTCGCGGTCAGGACCGCGAACCACGGCAGCGCCGACCGCGGCGGACGCCGCGCGGCCACGCCGACACCGGCCAGCAGCGCCGGGGCGATCCACACCCAGTGATGCGACCACGAGATCGGCGAGACCAGCAGCGTGAAGATCGCGTTGAACGCCAGCATCAGCGCCGGCTCGTCGTGGGCGCGGCGCATGGCCGTCACGACCAGCGCCAGCACGATCGCCGACAACAGCAGCCACAGCGCGGTGAACGCGGGTTCGGGCACCCGGAAACGCGACAGCACGCCCTGGATCGACTGGTTGGTGTGGAAGGCCGAACCGCTCAGCCCGGAGACATTGCCCATGCCGCCGAACCAGTACCGCGCGGATTCGTGCGGCATGACCGCGAAGGCCAGCAGCGTCGCGGC
This sequence comes from Nocardia sp. NPDC003482, assembly GCF_053588115.1. NCBI lineage: Bacteria > Bacillati > Actinomycetota > Actinomycetes > Mycobacteriales > Nocardiaceae > Nocardia > Nocardia sp. NPDC003482. The sequence continues at coordinate 33,125 of NZ_JBSFPI010000029.1, read as the reverse complement.
GGCCCCGGTGAGCGCGGCGGTGAGCGCGGCCCGGTAGTCCTTGCGGACCAGGAAGTAGATGACGAACGCGGCCGGGGTCAGTTTGATCGCGGCCGCGATGCCGATGAGCATGCCGCGCCGCCACTTCGGGCGCGGCGCCAGGCAGTCGGCGGCCACCAGGACCATGAGCAGCAGGTTGACCTGGCCGAAGTCGAGCGTGGAGTGTACGGGTTCGAGCAGCATTCCCAACGGGATCGCGCAGGCCGTCGCCCACAGCACGAGTTCGGTGTTGCCCTGCCACATCCGCCGGGCGACCAGATAGAGCGTCACCGCGAGGGCCAGCGTCGAGACCACGAAGAACGCGATGTTCGCCGGATGCCAGGCCAGCATCGCGAACGGGCCCAGGGCCAGTGCGGCGAACGGGGGATAGATGAACGGCAGGCTGATGCCGATGGTCGTCTTGGGCAGCGAGCCGTACATGTCACCGCCGTGCCACCACGCCTGCACCCCGAGGCGATAGACCTGGAGATCGATGAATTCGCGGCTGATGGCGGTCAGCGGATAGCTGGGATGGGTCAACCAGTAGACCGCGACCACGACCAGCAGCGGCGGAATCAGCCACAGCGGACGGCGCAGAGAGCGGGCCGGGGACTTCGTCGGAGCGGGGGCGGACACACTAACCATCCAGGACGAGACTACCGGTCATCGGTACGCCGGGTATGCTCGGGCCGCAAGGCGGTCCGGTTTCGTGCGATTTTCCGGGGGAGGAGTTCGTCGGTGTTCAAGACCCGGCTGCTGTCGTCGGTCGCCGCGGCGGCGGCCGTGGTGAGCGTGCTCGCGGGTCCGGCGCACGCCGAGGGAGCGTTCGAAGAGTATGTGGCCCTCGGTGATTCGTGGGCCGCGGATTTCACGCTGAGCCAGGGCACCGCCGAGTACGCCCCGCTCGGATGCGGTCAGAGCCGCCACAACTACCCGAAGCAGATCGCGGCGACATTGCGCGTGGCGCGCTTCCAGGACGCCTCGTGCGAGGGTGCGACGACGAACGAGCTCACCGCGGCGCAGACCACGCGTGACGGCACCAACGCGCCCCAGTTCGATCGGCTCACTCCCGCAACGGATCTGGTGACCCTCGAGATCGGCGGCGACGACGCGCACCTGGCCTCGACCGTCGAGCGCTGCCTCACCGTGAATCCGCGCGCGACGCCCTGCCAGGACGCGCTCGTGGTCGACGGCGTCGATCGGATGTCGGCGAATATCGCCGCGGCCGAACCCAAGGTCGTCGACGCGATCGCCGGAATCAGGGCGCGTTCGCCGCGCGCCCGCATCCTCCTGATCGACTACTTCCGCGGCGCCCCGACCGAGGGCGGCTGTTTCCCGGTCATCCCGATCTCCGACAGCGACGCGGCCTGGCTGGGCCGCAAGCTCATCGAACTGGATCGGATGCTGGCGCGGGTCGCCTCGAGTACGGGAGTCGATTTCGTCGACACCTACTCCGGCAGCTTCGGTCACGACGCCTGCCAGCCGCCCGGAGTGCGCTGGGTGGAGGGCCTGATCCCGCTGTCCATCGACCCGCCCGGCCTCGCGGTCCCCTTCCACCCCAACCAACTCGGGGCGGACCACCAGGCCCGCACGGTGCTCGGGTACCTGTCGGGGGCGTGACCGCGGCACCCCGCGGTGCTCGAACCCGCACGAGGGAGGTGGTGCCCTACGGGGAGCTGGGGGAGTGAGACCGATTGCGCAGCAGTTCGGCGGTCGCCTCCCACAGGCGGCGTTCGCGTTCGCGGTCGGTGGCGATCGGATGTGGTTCGGCGACAACGGATTTCACGACGAAGGCGCCGTCGCGTAGGTGGGCCCAGCGGTCGTCGAGGGCGAGGGCGGCGAGGAGGGGACCCGAGCGTCGCGGGGTGGAGACGCCGGGGACGCGGGCCAGCGCGCGGCCGATCAGCTGGGCGGGCTTCGGGGTGCCGCGGCTCAGGGCGGTGCCGGGCATCCAACCCGGTTCGAAGACGGTCACATTCACGCCGTCGGGGGCGTGGCGCTGGAGTTCGTGGGCGTAGTAGAGGACGGCCAGCTTGGCGTTGGAGTAGGCGGTGCCGGAGGCGGTCGCGCTCGGGGCGGTGGTGGCCGGGCGGGCGAGGTCGACGGGGTCGGCCCAGGCGGCCGGGGGGACGTGCAGGAGTTTGCGCCAGACGTTGGCGTGGTAGGTGTTCGAGCCGAGCAGCACGATGCGGGCGGGGGCGGTGAATTCGCCGAGCAGGTCGGCGATCAGCTGGGCGTGCGCGAGATAGTTGACGGCGAAGGTCGTCTCGTAGCCGTCGGGGGTGGCCCGGCGGGTGTCGGTGGAGATGATGCCCGCGTTGGCGATCAGGGCGTGCAGCGGTCGGACGGCGCCGGTGCCGAGCAGGTCGCGGGCGGTGGCCGCGGCGGCGCGGACGTCGGCGAGATTCGCCAGATCGCAGGGGATCTCGCGGACCGTCGCGCCGCGGGCTCGGGCCTCGGCGGCGACCGCGGTCAGATCGGGTCCGGCGCGGCCGACGAGCAGCAGGTCGGGGCGTCGGTCGCGGGGACGGTCGGCCATGGCGAGGACGGTGTGGCGGCCGAGGTTGCGAGTGGGGCCGGTGATGAGGACGGTTCCGGGATCGGTCATGGAATCAGCGTGCGGCCGTGCTCGATCCGTGGGGAGTCGTCCGGTTTTCGTAGGACCGGCAGGGCCAGGACAGTCGCGGTGGGGCGTGGGCACACTGGGGGTCATGGAAGCGTGGGAGTTCGGCCGGACGCTGCGCCGGTTGCGCGACCGGGTGCCGCCCGAGGCCGTGGGGGTTCCGGTGGGTCCGCGCCGCCGCGCCAGCGGATTGCGCCGTGAGGAACTCGCCGGGCTCGCGGGCATCTCCGCCGACTATCTGACCCGGCTCGAACAGGGACGCGCGACCGCGCCGTCCGCCCAGGTGGTGCAGTCGCTGGCCCGGGCGCTGCGGGTGCCGGACGGCGATCGCGATCTGCTGTACCGGCTGGCGGGTTTGGCCGCGCCCGGCCCGGATGTGGTGCCGTCGCGGATCACCCCGAGCGTGCAGCGGCTGCTGGATCGGCTGTCGCACACGCCCGTGGTCGTGTACGACGCCGGGTGGACGCTGGTGCTGGCCAACGCGCCGTACGACGCGCTCATGGGCGATACCACGAGCTGGCGGGGGATGGAACGAAATGCCGTGTGGCGCAATGTGACTCGGATGCCGTCCCGGGTGGTGCACACGGCTCGGGAGCAGGCCGAGCACGAGGCCCGGCTCGTCGCGGATCTGCGATTGACGGCGGCGCGCTACCCCGCCGATCGGTCGTTGCGCCGATCGATCGCCGAGATGTCCTCGGGCAGTGCGCGATTCGCCGAACTGTGGGAGGCCGAGAATCCGACGCCGCCGGGTGATCCGGCGCGGCGCAAGACCATCGATCATCCGGCGGTCGGGCGGATCACCCTCGATTGCGACACGTTGATCGTCACCCAGGACGATCTGCGCGTCACCGTCTACACCGCCGAGCCCGGCACCGAGGACGCCGAGCGGCTGGAGCTCGCCATCGTCCTGGGGACTCAGGCGCTGACGCGCTGAGTGCGCAGGCCGCGTTCGATCCACCATTCGGCGATCAGGAGGCAGGTGGTCCAGCCGAGCCAGGTGCCGATTCCGGCGACGGTCTGGGTCATCAGTTTCTCGTCGCCGTGGAAGGTCGTCTCCAGTTGGGGATCGAAGATCACCACGAGGACGGCGGCCAGGACGCGATTGAGCATGATCGACAGGGTCAGGGCGAAGCTGCGGATCATCCAGCGCCTGTGTTCGGCGAAGCGGCGACGACGAGCCATGCGCCATCCCGTCGCGGTGATGGTCAGCCACAGGGCGGCGAGCATGACATTGCTGACGCGGGCCACCGGCCCGAATGGGCTGGTCGCGCCGATGACCAAACCCGCGAGTCCGGCGGGGAGGACGCCCGCGAACACGTACCAGCGGCCCAACCGCCGATGCAGTGCGGGATACCTGCGGCGAAACCACGGCCAGACCTGGAAACCGCAGCTGAGAATGGCGATCGATCCGCACACGACGTGCAGGACGAGCAGCGGGTAGTGCGGGGCGAAACCCGGATCGGGGATGCGGGAGCGCGTCCGGTCCAGGGTCAGATAGGGCGGCAGGGAGAACGCGACGAACGCGACGGTGAGGACCAACAGCGGTCCCACCCAGGGGCGTTGCCACCAGCGTCGGGTATTCGTCTGGGGCGCAGGGGGATTCGGGATTCTGGTCGGTGTCGCCATGGGTGCCATCCAGGTTCGTGGGATTCTTCTGCGTATTGCATACGCATAGGCGTATGTTATACGCAATAGCGGTGAGGAGCGAACATGAGCGATGAACTCCCTCGGGTCGCACGGCTGCTGTGGACCGGCAAGCAGCCCTCCGGTCGAGGTCCCCGGCCCGGACTGAGCCTGGAGCGCATCGTGGACGCGGCCGTCGAGATCGCGGACGGGGAGGGGATCGGCGCGCTATCGATGCAGCGGGTGGCGAGCGAGTTGGGTGCGGCGACGATGTCGCTGTATCGGCATGTGCCGGGCAAGGACGATCTCGTCGCGTTGATGCTCGACTCGACCATGTCCGTTCCGTTGAACCTGCCCTCCGGGGATTGGCGTGCGGCACTGGACCTTTGGGCCCGGAGGACGCGGGAGCTGTATCGCGATCATCCGTGGGTGCTCGGGATCGGCTCGAGCAATCGGTGGATGGGGCCGAACGAGGCGGCGTGGGCAGAGGCGCCGATGGCGGTTCTCCTGGCGTCCGGATCGCCGCCCGGCGTCGCGATCGAGGCCGTCATGTCGGTGAACGCGTTCGTCGGCGGCGTGGCGCGGCTGGAGATCGATCCGGCGCTCGGGCGGGACGTGGGCGGGCATGTGGGTCCGGTGCTCGATCCGGAGATGATCCGCCGGTCCGGGCGGGTGGAGCGGTACCCCGCCATGCTGGCCATGCTGAGCGACGCGCCGCAGGAGCCGAACGATTCGCGGTCGACGGCGGAGGCGGTTTTCGAGTTCGGGTTGGGAACGCTGCTGGACGGTATCGCCGGGCGGTTGGACGGCTGAATCGCCGGTGTCCTGGGAGGATCGACGCATGATTCTGGTTACGGGAGCGACCGGCAACGTCGGTGCGGAAGTGGTACGGGCCTTGTCCGGGGAACCGGTGCGGGCGGTGGTACGGAACCCGGAACACGCCGCGCTGCCCGCGGGCGTGGAAGTCGTTGCGGGAGACCTGAATTCACCCGACTCCCTGGATTTCTCGGGTGTCCGAGCGGCCTTCCTGCTCCCCGGATACCCCGGCGTCGCCCGCGCGGCGGCCGCCGCCGGCGTGGAACACATCGTGCTGCTCTCCGGCGTCTCCGCCGGAACCGGCGACACCTCCAACACCGTCACCCGCTACATGATGGCCTCCGAACAGGAGGTCACCGAAACCGCCACGGCCTGGACCATCCTGCGCCCCTGCGCTTTCGCGTCGAACGCCCTGCGCTGGCTACCGCAGTTGCGGGCGGGCGACGTCGTGCGAGCGCCGTTCCCGGCGGTACGCACGGCGGTGCTGGATCCCGAGGATCTCGGCGAGGTGGCGGCGACGGTCCTGCGCAACGGCGACCATCGAGGCGAAATCCTCTGGCCCACAGGCCCGCAGGCCCTCACCCCCGCCGAACAGGTCGCCGTTCTGGCAAAGGTCACCGACCGCCCCTTGGTCTGCGAGGGCCTCAGCGACGACGTGGCTCGCACGGAGATGCTGCGAGACACTCCCGTCGAATACGTCGACGCGTTCTTCGACTTCTATGTCAACGGCGCGATCGACGAGTCCATCGTGCGCCCCACCGTGACAACGATTCTGGGCCGCCCCCCGCGCACCTTCGAACAGTGGGCCGAGGCCCACGCGGACGCCTTCCGCGCCCCGCACTACTGAACGCTGGTCCCCGTCGGCGTCACGACGAGCACGACCCGATCCGGAGCATCGGCCGGTGCCTCGGTGATCGACATCTCGTAGCGCCGAGCCAGGAACAGGAAGAACTCCCCCGTGGGGTCGGGTTCGACCGCGGTGACCTCGCCGCGGACCTCGAGGTAGCGGTAGGGCTGGTCGGGGTCGTTGATGGAGAGGGAGACGCGGGGGTCGGCCTCGACATTGCGGAACTTGCGGCGGTTGCGGGTGGTGGTGAACCGAAGATGCGTCCCATCCCAGGCGAACCACATCGGATTCGTCTGCGGCGAACCATCTTTGCGAAGTGTGGAGAGATGGGCGAACAGGGGTCGGGTGAGGAGGTCCCGGTGGCTGGCGGGGATTTCGGTCGGGGTGATCTCGGGCATCGCGTCATCCTGTTCGTCGTGGTTCGGACGCCGAGGGTAACGGACGTGGGAAGACGTCGGTGAGGGCATGCCGAACCGCCGGGCCGTTGGCACGGCCCGGCGGCAGGGGTTCACGTCACGGGTGGCCGCCGCCTCCGATCAGCCAGGGGTTGGGGGAGCATTTCAGGTTGGGGAACTTGGCCGGGTCCAAAGCGTTGAGGGCGATGGAGAGGGCTCGGGGGGAGTACATCATGGTCAGGTGGTCGGAGAGGTCTATGCCGCAGTCGTCCTGGAGGGTGATGTTGTGGACCGTCGCGCCGGGGCCCGCGGTGAGGAAGGTGGAGTCGTAGGGGGTGGTGATCTCGTCGTAGCGGGTGCCTACGACGGTGTAGTTGATGCCGGAGACGGTGTCGCCGTTGGCATTCAGCTTGTTGATGAAATCCGAGCCGACGGTCTGCTGGATTCCGGAGACTCCGACGACGAGGGAAATGGGGCCGAGAACGTCGATGCCGAAATTGTTGATGGCTCGGCCGAGAGCGCCGATTCCGTCGAGCGTGGTGCCGTGATGGGTGGCGCCGTAGGTGATGAGGTTTTTGACCTTCGTGCCGCCGCCTTCGTATTTCGTGTAATAGTTCGTCATCGAACCGCCCTGCGACCAGCCGATGATGTCGACCTGCGGGGCGCCCGTGGCGGACAGGACGCGGTCGACGAAGGTCGCCAATTGCTTGGCCGAGGTCGGGATGTCGCCGGTGCCGTACGCGCCGGGCAGCAGCGAACCGGCGCCGCCCCCGTTGAGCAGGTCGGAACGGCCGTAGTTGAAGGCGAATTCGCAGAAACCCGCGTCCTTGATCGGCTTGCTCATGTACGCGAACGTGTCGTAGGCGTTGGCCCACGTGCCGTGCACCAGAACGACCGGCCGCGGATGCGCCGAGCTGGGCTTACAGCTCCAATCGTTGACCCCGGGCGGGGCGACGTCGGGATTGAGCAGCGAGTACCCGAACGCCGCCAGGAACGCCGACATCTCGGGCCCGGACCCCTTGGTGTCCGACGCCGAACTTCCCCCCGTATCGGCGACCGGCTGCTTCGACTTGTCCTTCAGCCCGCTCGCGATCTTGTCGATGAGCTGCTGTTTCTGTGCGCTGAGTGAGGACGTGCCCGCGTCCGCCGCGGGTGCGGCCGCGGCGGGCGGGGCGGCCGTGGTCGTCGTGGTCGAGCTCGGCGCGGCCGGTTCGGCGCCGGCCAGCGCGCCGGACGCGCCGACGGTGAGCGCGAATGTGCTGGCGAAGATCGCCAGACGCAGTAATTTCCGATTCTGGGTTCGCTTCATCATGCTGCCTCTTTGCAGAATTAATGATCACGGTGAAATGGTTCTCCGGCGTCTGAACGTCGAAGTGGATAAACGGTAACTCCGACCATTTCCTGTATTCGCCGAGGTGCTGAACAAGCTGAAAAATCTCACAATTCGACCCGATTGCGAGAGTGATATAACACATTGTGAATCAGACGTATATTCGATCTCGGCAATCGGTATTTCCACCAGTTCACCACGCCGGGCCACGTCCGCGACGGAACCGCCCGTGACCTAGCATGGGGTGGGTTATGGCCGATACTCGCGAGCAGCGGCGGGCTCGAAACGCCGAGGCGCCCCTCACGCTCACCACCGAACCCCCACGCAGCCTCTCCTTCGCCGATCAGACGGCGTTCTGGGTGAATCTCGGGGTCAGTCTCATCGGATTCACCGGGGCGCTGTTCGTCCTGCGGCCGGGGGACTCCCCGCAGTTGCCGGTGCTCGCCGCGATCCTGGCGACCGTGCTGGGGACGGTGATCGGGACCGCGATGGTCGCGGCCGCGGGCGCGGTGGGCGCGCGCACGGGGGCGCCCGCGATGGCGAACTTCCGGGGGCTGTTCGGAACTCGCCTGTCGTACGTGCCCACGGTCGCCAATATCGTGCAGTGCGTCGGCTGGGGCGTGTACGAGCTGACCGTCATCTCCGGTGGGGTGCGGGCATTGACGCACGGCGCGCTGCCGCGGGTCGCGGTGATCGTGGCGGCCGGGGTGCTGTGCACCGCGATGGCGGTGTGGCCGTTGTCGGTGCTGCACATCCTGCGCAAGTACGTGACCGTCGCGGTGGCGATCTCGATGCTGTATTTCACCGTGCAGTTGCTGCGGCATCCGCTGCCCCCGAGCCCGGACACCTCGTGGAGCGGATTCTTCCCGGCCGTGGATACCGCTCTGGCCGTTGCGGTTTCGTTCGTGCCGCTGGCCGCGGACTACACCCGGCACGCGCGCTCGGCGGCCGCGGCGTCGGGCGCGACGCTGCTCGGCTATTCGGTGGGCCAGATCTGGTGCTATCTGCTGGGCATCGTCGCGTTGCTCCAGGTCGGCGGCGATCCGGAGCGGATCTTCGACACCTTCCTCGGGGTGGCGGCGGGCTGGGTGTTCTTCGCCGTGCTGGTGCTGCGGGAGTCGGATCAGTCGTTCGCGAACGTCTATTCGACGGCCATGTCGTTGCAGAATCTGCTGCCGCGCGTGGATCGGCGGATCCTCGCCGGGGCGGTCGGGGCGCTGGCGACCGTGCTGGCCCTGGGGGTGCACGACTTCACCGGATTCTCCAACTTCCTGTTGCTGATCGGGTCGGTGTTCGTGCCGTTGTGCGCGGTGCTGGTGGTGGACTACTTCCTCGGCCGCGGGCGGCGGGGGTGGGATCTGTCGGAGCACGCGCCCGCGCGTCCGCTCATGGTGCTGCCGTGGGTGCTGGGTTTCGCGGTGTATCAGCTGTTCAATCCGGGATCGGTGACGTGGTGGGCCCGGTTCTGGGTGCGGGTGCAGGACGCGGTGGGGGTGCGGCCGGGCGGCTGGTCGTCGGCGTCGTTGTTCTCGTTCCTCGTCGCCGGGGCGGTCACCGGTCTCCTGGTGATGGTGGAGCGCCGGCGCGCCGGAACGCCGGGACGGTAGGGCCGGGGTGGGCCGGGACGGCGAATGGGTCTGGGGCATGGGCGCCGACCCGGTGGCCGAACCCGATTACCCGCCACTGACTCTCGACGAGATCGACGGCGCCGTCGAGATCGAGTGGCGCAGTCCCCGACCCCTGTCGACCACGGCCCGGGTACGGATGGGGAACGGGTCTCGGGTGGTGGTCAAGCGCGTGCCGGTGGCGCTGCGCGACGGCGCGGCGCTCGCGGAGGAGCACCGGTTCATGGATCATCTTCGGCGGCAAGGCATTCCGGTGCCCGAGGTGCGGTCTTGGACTCGGGACGGCTTCTCCTACGAGATGCAGACGCGCGGGGCGGGGTCGGATCCGTACCGCGGGGTGTTCTCCTGGACGCCCTATCTTTCCGTGGCGCACGCCGCCGCGTCGGGGCGGATGCTGGGCCGAATGCACACCGCCGCAGCCGGTTACGACACACCCGCCCGTCCCGTACGCCCCCTGACCCCCGCGATCTGCACCGACCCGATCGCCACGACCCGGACCTACGCCGCCGCCCGCCCGGCGCTCGCCGCGTTCCTGGCGAACAGACCCTGGCGAACCGAATTGGCTTGGCCGCCAATAGAACTCGGTGACCTGGAACCCCTCTGGACGCACAACGACTGGCACCCCACCAACCTGCTGTGGTCCGGCGACGAGATCACCGCGGTCTTCGATTTCGGCCTCGCCAACCGCACCACCGCCGTCTTCGACCTCGCCGTCGCCGTGGAACGCTTCGCCGTCGACTGGCTCGCGCTGTCCGCGGGCGGCCCCGCGCGCGTGCGCGCCGACCAGCTCGCGGCCTTCCTCGCCGCCTACCGCGAAACGCGTCCGCTCACCCCCGCCGAACGCGACGCCCTGCCGAAACTGTTCCCGCTCTGCCACGTCGCCTACGAACTCTCCGAGATCGACTACTTCCTCTCGGTCCTCCCGCACCCCAACCACGAGAACGCCGAAATCGCCTACCGCCGACACCTTTCCGACCGCCTGCGCTGGGCGGCCTCGTCCGACGGACGCGCGTTCACCCGGCGCATCGGACGACTGACCCGATGACGGCCGAATTCCGCTGACAGTTTTTGCCGACCTGGTGCATCTCGGCGGGCGAACCGGGCAATACTATGTCGCAGGCGGGTCGAGCGGGGGGCAGCTACAACGGAGGAGTAAGAGGTTGGCCAGCGCGTTGTTCCGCACCAAATCCGTAGAGCAGTCGATCAGCGACACCGACGACCCGGACTCGAGACTGCGGCGGGATCTGACCGCGGTCGACCTCACCGTCTTCGGCGTGGCCGTGGTCGTCGGCGCCGGTATCTTCACGCTCACCGCGCGCACCGCGGGAACCGTCGCCGGTCCCTCGGTCTCGCTCGCCTTCGTCTTCGCCGCCGTCGCCTGCGGGCTGGCCGCGCTGTGCTACGCCGAGTTCGCCTCGACCGTGCCGGTCGCGGGCAGCGCCTACACCTTCTCCTACGCGACCTTCGGTGAACTCGCCGCCTGGATCATCGGCTGGGACCTCATCCTCGAATTCGCCCTCTCCGCCGCGGTCGTCGCCAAGGGCTGGTCGCAGTACCTCGGCGAGGTGATGGGGTCGCGCACGCCGATCGTCCACTTCGGGTCGGTCAGCTTCGACTGGGGCGCGGTGCTGTTGCTGGCCGTGCTCGGCGTGCTGCTGGCCGTCGGCACCAAGGTGTCCTCGCGGGTCTCGGCGATCGCGGTCGCCATCAAACTCGCGGTGATCGCGCTGGTGCTCGTGGTCGGGCTGACCTACTTCAAGTCCGAGAACCTCTCGCCGTTCATCCCGCCGTCCAAGCCGGGCGAGGGCGGGTCCGGCGTGCATCAGTCGTTGTTCTCGTGGCTGACCGGCGCGGGCAACAGCACCTTCGGCTGGTACGGGCTGCTGGCCGCGGCGAGCCTGGTGTTCTTCGCGTTCATCGGCTTCGACGTCGTCGCCACCACCGCCGAGGAGACCAAGAACCCGCAGCGCAATGTGCCGCGCGGCATCATCGGCTCGCTGCTCATCGTGACCGTGCTGTACGTGGCGGTCTCGCTGGTGCTCACCGGGATGGTGCCCTACACCGAATTGTCCAGTGGCGACGCCACTCTCGCGACCGCCTTCGCGATCCACGGGGTGGACTGGGCCAAGAACATCATCTCGATCGGCGCGCTGGCCGGTCTCACCACCGTCGTCATGGTGATGTACCTCGGGCAGACCCGGGTGCTGTTCGCGATGTCGCGCGACGGGCTGTTGCCGCGCGGGCTGGCGCGCACCGGCCGCAAGGACACGCCCGTGCGTATCACCGTCATCGTCGGCGTGGTGTGCGCGGTGCTGGCGGGCTTCGTCGAATTCGGCACGCTCGAGGAGATGGTCAACATCGGCACGCTGTTCGCCTTCGTGCTGGTCTCGATCGGCGTGCTGATCCTGCGGCGGACGCGGCCGGACCTGCCGCGCGGATTCCGGGTGCCGCTGGTGCCGTTGGTGCCGATCCTGGCCGTGATCGCCTGTGTGTGGCTGATGCTGAACCTGTCGGTGGAAACCTGGCTGCGGTTCCTCGTGTGGATGGTCGTGGGGCTGGCGCTGTATTTCACCTACGGCGTACGCCATTCGGTGTTGCGCAAGCGGGAGCGGGCGGCCGGTCAGTCCGGCGCGGTCGAAACACCCTGAGGCGCGGTCTCACCCGCCGCGTGGGCGGACCGCGCCAGCGCCCGGGCGCGGTCGAGCTGTTCGAGAATCGTTTCCCACTGGGCGTATTCGCCGTCGGGCCGTCCTGCGGCGCCGTCGAGATGTAGGCGCAGCAGCGCCCGGGTGACCTCCGCCGTATAGGCCGCCGCGGCCAGCGGCGGGGGCACCCGATCGACGGCGTCGTAGACCTGGGCGACGCGGTCGGTGAGCCAGTACGCCTCGAAATGCGCTTGGGCGGCGGGATTCTCGTCGCGCAGCGCGACGCCGCTCGGTCCCGCGGCGCCCGCGCGGTCGGACAGGCCGCCCAGATCCGGCGCCTCGCTGAGCGCGCGGCGGAGTTCCGCGCCGAGCGTGCGGTACAGCAGACCCGCGAGCATGGCATGTTCGACACCCGCGGTGTCGGTGCCCGCCAGCTCTCGGCCCCACACCTGCTCGGCAACCTCGTCGACCTCGGCGCCCAGGATCGCCAGTGCCGCCCTCAACTGCCCTATCGTCGCCATAGGTGCTCGTTTCTCTGCCGTGGTGTGACAGGTGGACAGGACGGACGACCGTCTTGTCGATTGATAGGCTACCTTCTGGCAAACGTTTTTGCCCGCCGAACGTGCACGGTGTCGTGCCCGTCCTGCTGAACCGGTCGACTGTCCATATCCTGGCGGTATGAGCGTGCGGACCGACGAGACGGCCGGCCGCCTGCCGCGCGGCAGGCATCGGCTCAGTCGCGCGGAGGTGGAGTCGTCGCAGCATCGGCGATTGTGCGGGGCGGCACTGGACGTGGTGGGGGAGTTCGGCTACGCGGCCACCACCGTCGGCGATATCGTCGCGCGGGCCCGGGTGGCCCGGCGGACGTTCTACGCCATGTTCGCCGGTAAGGACGAATGTTTCGCCGCCGCATACGATTTCGGCGTCGAGCGAGCGCTGGATCGGGTGACGGCGGCGATCGGCCGCTGGCACGACAGCGATTTCGGCGTCCGGGTGCGGATCTCCTTCGAGACCTATCTCGACGTGCTGGCCGCCGCACCCGCCGTCACCCGGGCGTTGTACGTGGAGGCGCTGGTGGCCGGCGGGCCGTTGGTCGAGCATCGGGCGCGGGTGCATCGGCTGTTCGCCGACTACCTCACCGAGGTCGCCGGGGCGGCCGTGCGGCACGGGGAACTGGCCGCGCTGCCCGATCCCCGGATGGTCGACATGCTGCTGGGCGGTATCGATGACCGCATCCGCGCGTGCCTGAATCATGAAGGGGCGCAGGCGTTGCCGAGTCTGGCCCCGTTGTTCACCGACGCGGCCCTCAGGCTGTGCGACGCGACGGTGCGGGGCCGCGACGGCTTGCTCTGACATCGATGACAAGGTTTAGCGTCGGCGGGGTCGGTGTGGTGAGGAGGTCGCATGTTGATCGGGGAGTTGGCGGATCGGGCCGGGATCAGTGCTCGGATGTTGCGGTATTACGAGCGGCAGGGGTTGGTGCGGGCGGGGCGGTCGGCCAATGGGTATCGGGTGTACGACGAGGGGGAGGTGGTGGTCGTGCGCAAGATTCGGGAACTGTTGGCGCTGGGGTTCGATCTGGCGGACGCGGGGGCGTTCGTGACCTGCCTGCGGGCGGGAAATCGGTCGGGGGACGAGTGCCCGGATTCGGTGGAGAGTCTGCGCCGCCGGCTGGCCGAGGTGGAGGGGGCGATCGCCGAGCTCACCGATGTTCGGGAACGTTTGCGCGGGCAGCTCGCGGCGGCGGATGACGCGCCGAGATGCGAACTGTCACAATATCTTTCGGAGGAGAATCGGTGAAGTTCGCCGTCAGTTACAGCACGCCGTTCAACGGGACCGATCCGGATCGGCTCGTCGCGTTCGCGCGCCACGCCGAGGAATGCGGGTTCGAGGGACTGTACGTACAGGACCACATCGCGTTGTACCCGGGGGCGAACTACGGGGGCGGGGAGATGCCGCCGACGCTGGCGTACTTCGATCCGCTGGACTGCCTGAGTTTCGTCGCGGCGGCGACGGATCGGTTGTTGCTCGGGACGGGTGTGCTGCTGTTGCCGTATCGGCATCCGGTCGTGCTCGCCAAGCGGCTGGCCACCCTCGACGTGCTGTCCAAGGGGCGGATGCGGCTGCTCACGATCGGTCTCGGCGCGCTGCCCGGCGAGGCCGAGGCGGTCGGCGTCGACTTCCGCAGCCGGGGCCGCCGCGCGGACGAGGCGATCGACGTGTTGCGGCTGCTGTGGGCGGGCGGGCCGGAGGGCGTCGATCATCGCGGCGAGTTCTTCGCCTTCGACAAGCTGTGCAGTTATCCGAAACCGCTTGCGGGAGCGAACCTTCCGATCCACGTCGGCGGCTCCAGCCGGGCCGCCGCCCGCCGCGCCGGTCGCCGGGGCGAGGGCTACTTCGCGGGCGGCATGCTCGACGAGGCCGAACGCGATCGGCAACTCGACCTCGCCCGCGAGGCCGCGGCCGAGGCCGGGCGCGATCCGGCCGCGCTGGAGTACACCCGGTGGGGCTCGGCGAATCTGGCCCCCGAGCGGGTCGCCGAACTCGCCGAGCACGGCGTGACCCGCGTCGTGGTCAACCTCACCACCGAGTCCGCCGCCGAACAGCACGACCAGATGTCGGACTTCGCCGCGCGTTTCGGGTTGACGGCGTCCTAGCCGATCCGGCGCGATCGCACCGCGGTTCGAGGTTCGGGGGCTTCCCGGCGAACCGGGGATGCGGTTGGATGACGGCGTGGACACTGTCGAATTCGCCCGTGTGGTCCAGGAATTCGGGCCCGGCGCCGCGCTGCTGGTCGAGCCCGGGTCCGCGGCCGCCGCTCACGTTCCGGCGCGCTGGGCGGGGATCGCGGGCAGCGAGGTCGCGTGGGACCGGTGCGCCGCCGCGCTGGCGCTGTGGCCGCGCGAGGTCGTCGATCTGCTGCCGAGGTTCGCGTCGGTGCTCGCGCGCTGCCTGGAGGATGTGCGGGTGTGCCTGCTGCGCGGGGACTGGGTGTTGCTCTACGGGATACGAAACCGGTTCCGGGAGCACGAGTTCCGGATCGGCTGGGATCCCGCCACCTTCGGCGCCGCCGTCCCGGCGCACTGGGGCGCGCTGCCCGAGGCGCTGCGCGAATTCCTCACCTCGGTGCACGCGGGCTTCACCGATCTGGACCGCGTCTCCTTCGGGCCCGTCCGGCCGCGCGACATGCTGACCTACGCGGAGCTGGGGCTGCTGCCGGTGCGCAATTGGCAAGCGGGCGAGGATATTCCGGTGGATCGGGCCATGCTCGTCACGCGGGGGCTGGGCGGCACGTACTACTTCGTGTCGCCGGATCTGCCCGCGGGGACCATCGGCTGGGAGGCGGGCGGGAACCTGGACCGGCCCCTGGCATTCGGCGCGACCCTCGACGACATGATGAGCCGCGGCTTCCCGCCCGCGACCGCTCCCGAACCCGTCGCCGAACCGGGGCCGCCGCCGCGGGTGGCGCGCGCGGTGGTGTGGAACGCGAAGCTCACCGAGGACACCGCGCGGGCGCGCATCCACGAACTCGTCGGCGAACTGTCGACGGCGCTCGGCGGTCAGCTGCGCGTGGAACCGCTGGACGAGACGATGCTGCCCTGCGACGACGACGCGGGCGGGGTGTCGGAGTTCGAGCGGCTCGACGCCCGGTTCCGGCTCGAACCGCCGCCGCCCGATCGCGCGCGCGGCTATCTGCCGGTGCTCGTGCGGATCTGGGAACAGCGCGGCTGGAAGGTCGACGCGTCGGTCGAGGCGGACGGCGTCGTCGCGCGCACCCGGACGGCGGACTGGTTCGAACTCGTGCTCTCCTGTCGCGACGACGTGCTGCGGCTGACCGTCGCCTCGCCGGGAATGGTCCGTCAGCCCTCGGGATAGAACAGGAACAGGGTGCAGCCGGTGGTGGTCGCGGGGATGTGCCAGGAACCGGCCGGGGCGTGCAGGAACGTGCCGGGGCCGTAGTCGCGGGCGCCGTCGTGGAAGGTGCCCGCGACGACGTAGACCTCCTCGGGGCCCGGTTCGTGCACGTCGCGGCGGGGCCATCCGGAGCCGGGGTCCATCTCGAGGAGGTGGGCGTGCGCGCCGTTCGGTCCGGTCCAGAGGGTGCGCAGCCGGACGCCTGGGAAGAGTTCGCGGACCGGGGCGTCGGCGGCGGTGTTCGAGGTGTAGCCGTCCTGGGCGAGGATCTCGGGGTGCATGACTCCTACCGTGCTCCGTGCGGTGGGGTCCGGACAGTGTCCGATAAGACGTCATAGGGTACTTTTTTGCCATGCATCGTGTGGTGGCCCTCGTGCGGCCGGTGCAATCGACCTTCGAACTGGGTTGTGGCGCAGAGGTGTTCGGCACGCCCCGGGCCGGGGTGCCGCAGTACTACGAGTTCGAGGTGTGCGCCGAGCGGCCCGGACCGGTGCCGACGACCGCGGGGTACGCGCTGAACGTCACCCGCGACCTGTCGGCGCTCGACACCGCCGACACCGTGCTCATCCCCGGCTGGCTGCCGGTGGAGACGCCGTTGCCGCCCGCCGTGCGTCGGGCGCTGCTGCGGGCGCACGCGCGCGGGGCGCGGCTGGTGACGATCTGTTCGGGGGTGTTCGCGCTGGCTCGCACGGGTCTGCTGGACGGCCGGTCGGCGACCACCCATTGGGCGCGCGCGGCACAGCTCGAATGGGAGTTCCCCGCGATCCGGGTCGAGCCCGACGTGCTCTACGTCGATCACGGCGACGTGGCCACCAGCGCCGGTGCGGGCGCGGGCATCGATCTGTGCCTGCACCTGGTCCGCAAGGATCACGGCGCCGCGCACGCCGCGCTGCTCGCCCGGCACATGGTGCTGCCCCCGCACCGCGAGGGCGGCCAGATCCAATTCGCCCCGCCGCCACCGCCTTCCGACGCCCTGGACGGGTTGCTCGAATGGGTGGAGGCGCGCCTGGACAAGCCGCTCACGGTCGAGGACATGGCCGCGCATCTGCGCGTCTCCCCGCGCACGCTGGCCCGCCGCTTCGCCGACCAACTGGGCACCAGCCCCGGCGCGTGGCTGCTCGCCCGCCGCGTGGCCGAGGCCCGAAACCTGTTGGAGCAGACGGATCTCCCCATCGACGCCATCGCCGTCCGCGTCGGCCTCACCTCGGCGGTCAACCTGCGCCGCCGCTTCCGCGACCGGGTGGGAACGACGCCGGGCGCGTACCGGCGGGCGTTCCGGACGCCGTGATTCAGCCGAAGTGCAGGATCGACAGGCCGCCCGCGACGAGGCAGTAGGTGGCGAACGGGAGCAGGGTGCGGGTGCGGAAGTAGCGTTCGAGGTAGCGCACCGCGAGCCAGGAACAGACGCCGGAGACGAGCGCGCCCACCAGGATCGGGCCGCGGGCGGGGGCGATGCGGGGGTTGAACAGTTCGGGGAGTTCGACCAGGCCCGCGCCGAGGATGGTGGGCGTCGCCAGGAGGAAGGCGAATTTGGCGGCGTGCTCGTTCTCCAGGCCGCGCCACAGGCCGCCGACCATGCTGAGCCCGGCGCGGCTGAAACCGCTGAGCAGCGCGCCGGTTTGGGCGAAGCCGATGGCGATCGCCTCCCACCAGCTCAAAGCCGCCAGGGGACGGTCGGATTGGCGCGGGGTCGCCGGGTCGAGGAGCGCGACACCGCCGTGCGCCCGGCGGCGGGCGAAGCGGCGGCCGTACTCCGCGAGCGACGGCTCGTTGCGGCGGCGCAGCCCCTCGCCCACGATCAGCACCGCGCCGTTGGCGGTGAGCACGACGCTCGTCTCCAGCGGGGTGACCGACAGGGCGTGCAGTTCGTGATCCAGCAGCGGTCCGAGCACGCCCACGGGGACGGTGGCGAGGATGATCAGCCAGGCGAGCCGTTGCGGCACGGTCTCCGCGCGCCCGGTGCGCACCGACGCCACGAAACCGCCCGCGATGGCGAGCCAATCGCGCCGATAGTGTCCGAGCAGGGCCACCGCCGTCGCCACGTGCATCGCGACCACGACCGCGAGATACGCTGTGCCCCTGCCGGATCGGCCCTGGCTCGCCTGCCGCCAACTGCCGCCGACCCAGTCCGCGACCAGCACCGAGTGTCCGAGACTGGAGATCGGGAAGAGTTCGGTGACACCCTGCACCGCCCCGATCACGGCGGCCTGTGAGTAGGTGATCATCGAGCACGAGTCTCGCACAGCCCCGGGGCCGGATCATGATCACCCCACAGGTGGGCACAATGCCCGAAATGCCCTATCCCTCAGCATGATTGCGGTAGGTGCGCGCCACCAGCGCGGCGCGCAGATACCACAGTCCGCTCGGCTCGGTCGGGTCCAGACCGGTGAGCTGGCCGACGCGCTTGAGGCGGTAGTCGACGGTGTTGGTGTGCACCTGGAGCTGTCGCGCGGTGCGCTGCCGGGACAGGCCCGTGGCGAGGTGACTGCGCAGGGTCTCGAGCAGATCCGGGTGGTCGTCGAGCGGATCGAGCAGGGTGCCGAGCCGGTCCAGGCCCGGCCCGGGGCGGGTGAGCTGGTACTCCATCGCCAGATCGGCGAAGCGGTAGAGCGCGGGCGGGCTGCCCAGCCGCAGCACGGTGTCGAGGAGTTCGTGGGCGCGGTCCGCGCAGCCGGGGATCTCGGCGGTGGCGGCGGTGACGACCGTGGCGGTGATCGGCACCTGGGCGGCCTCGGCGAGCCGGGCGACGAGCGGATCCAGTTCCTCGTCGGCGATCGCGTCCGCGGGCACGAGCACGGTGCCGCCGTCGACGCTGAGCAGCGACAGCACCCGCCCGTCACCGGAGCGGGCCAGCTCGGCCTGCAATCGCCGAAGTTTGCGGCGCGCAACGACTTTGCCGTCCACGCCCGGCCGGTCCTCGTCGCGATGGCGGGGCAGGCTCATCGCCAGCACGGCGTACTCCGGCGCGATCT
Organism: Nocardia sp. NPDC003482; assembly: GCF_053588115.1. NCBI lineage: Bacteria > Bacillati > Actinomycetota > Actinomycetes > Mycobacteriales > Nocardiaceae > Nocardia > Nocardia sp. NPDC003482. The sequence goes on along the minus strand of NZ_JBSFPI010000029.1, from coordinate 14,316 downwards.
CCACGCCGCTCTCCCGGGCCATGGTCGAGGTCGGATGCCCCGACAGCAGCGCCGACACCAGGGTGTGCACGGCCGTGTGGTGTTCGCTGACCGCCGCCTGGTGTTCGCGCACGTACGCCAGCGAGACCGCCGGGGTGATCGTGTCCAGGACCTGCAGGAGCAGCTGGGCCGGATTCTCCGGCCGCTCGTGCGGTTCGGTCTGGGTGAGCAGCAGATCGAACGCCACCCGGAAGCCCTCGTGCACGGCGTGGTGCACGGTATCGATCGGGATGCCCTCGCGCGCCCAGCCCGCGGCGGCCTGCCGCAGGAATTCGACCTTGTCGTCGGGGCATCGGCCCTCGAGGACGTCGATGGTCAGTTCCAGGCAGACGCGGGTGACGGCGGTGATGTCGCCGCGTAACGCGTCACCGGGCAGGGTCGCGCACGGTGCCACATGCCTGGCGAAATGGCCGACCAGTTGTCGCGAGAGATTCCGGACATCGTGTCGGGCGCGTCCGTTCATGGAGACTCCGCAATCGCGTCTTCGAGGAACACGAACGTTCCCAGTAGCGGCCGACTCTATCGAGCGTGCCGGTCGCTACGCAACCGTCCGGGATGCGACCGGTAGGGGTTCCGGCGGTGTGAGATCGGCCTCACGCTCGTCGAATCGCGCTCGGGCGGTGGCCAGTTCGCCCTGGTGGGCGACGACCCACGAACCCATGGCATGGGTCAACCGGCCCAGGTCCTCGCCCAGTTCGGTGAGGGAGTACTCCACCCGCGGCGGCACGGTCGGGTATACCGCGCGGCGGACCAGGCCCTCGCGTTCCAGGGTGCGCAGGGTCTGGGTGAGCATCTTCTGGGTGATGCCGTCGAGGCGGCGGCGCAACGCGTTGAACCGCACGGGTTTCCCGTCCACGCGCAGCGCGCCGAGCACCAGCAGTACCCATTTGTCGGCGAGCACCGACAGCAGTTCGCGGGCGGGGCAGCGGTTCAGGTAGCTGTCGACCAGATCATCGGAGCCGATCCAGGAGTCCACGGTATCCATCGGGTACCTCGGTATGGAAATAGTGCCTACTTTCCCGCGGATACTACAGCGCCCAGAATCGGAGTATGCGAGCGATCAGTCAGAACAGCTTCGGTGGCCCGGATGTGTTGCGCACCATCGAGATTCCCCGTCCCGAGCCCGGACCGGGCGAGGTGCTCGTCCGGGTGGCGGCCACATCGGTGAATCCGGCGGATTGGAAGGTGCGCGCGGGGCACGTCCTGCTGGGCGACCCGCCGTTCACGCTCGGATTCGACGTCTCGGGCACGGTCGCCGCGCTCGGATCGGGCGTGACCGGGTTCGCGGTGGGGGAGGAGGTGTTCGGGATGGTGTTCGGCAGGTTCGGCGCGTACGCGGAATACGTTGTGGCGCAGTCGGAGTCGCTGGTGCGCAAGCCGGAGGCGCTGGATCACGTCCACGCCGCCGCGCTGCCCAGTGCGGCGACGACCGCGTGGCAGGCGCTCGCGGGGCTGCGGGCCGGGGAACGGGTGCTGATCCACGCGGCGGCCGGCGGCGTCGGGCATCTGGCCGTGCAGATCGCCGTCGCGCGGGGCGCGGAGGTGCTGGGGACGGCGCGCGCGGACAATCACGAATTCCTGCTGGGGCTCGGCGCGAGCGAGCTGATCGATTACCGCGCAACGGATTTCAGCACGGTCGTGCGCGATGTCGACATGGTGTTGGATCTTGTCGGCGGCTCCTACGGCAAGCGCTCGCTGCGGGTGTTGCGGCCGGAGGGGCGGTATGTGGACGCGCTGGGCTCCGACGCCGAGGGCGATCCGCGGTACGTCCGGTTCTACGTCGAGCCGTCCGGGGCGGATCTGCGCGAGATCGTGGCGTTGATCGACGCGGGGCGGTTGCGGGTGGAGGTGGCGCGGGTGATGTCGCTGGCGGAGGTGGCCGAGGCGCACCGGATCAGCGAATCCGGCCGGGTGCGCGGGAAGATCGTGCTGGTGCCGTGGGGCGCGGCATGATGGGGTGATGGACGCGCACGCCGAACTCGTCGATCTGGCCGAGAAGTACTGGGACACCGTGCTCGAGGCGGCGCCCGGTGCCGCGACCCTGCTGGGGGATCGCCGCTTCGACGACCGGATCGAGGATCTCTCCGAGGCGGCCGAACAGCGGTTGACCGGCGTGTATCAGGGCCTGCTGCAACGGGTTTCGGCCCTCGACGCGGCGGCGTTGACCGACCGGGACCGGATCACCCGGGCGTTGCTGATCCAGGAGCTGGCCTCGGCCGTCGACCAGCTGGAGTGGCGGCCGGTGGAGATGGCGTGCGATCAGATGGACGGCGTGCACGCGGCGACCTTGACCCTGGCGCCGCAGACCAATGCCCCCGCGCCGGAGAACGCACTGGCCCTGGTGCACCGGTTCCGGCAGTTCGACACCCTGTTCGCGCAGGCCGCGGAGCGGTTCCGGGCGGGGCTGGCGGCCGGGCGCGCGCCCGCGCGGGTCGTGGTCGAGCGGTCGCTGAACCAACTCGACGGATACCTCGCCTCGAATCCGGCGGACGATCCGTTCGTCACCTTCCCCGGCCCGGCCGACTGGGACGGTGAATCCGCTTGGCGCGCAACGCTGTCCGAGGTGGCGAGCGAGGTGATCCGCCCGGCCCTGCGCGAGTACCGGACGGTGCTGGCCGAAGAACTGCTGCCCGCGGCGCGACCCGACGACAAGGCCGGGCTGTGCTGGCTCGGATCCGACGGCGAGGACATCTACCGGCGGCTACTGCGCAGGCACACGACGCTCGACGATCTGGGGGCCGAGGAGATCCACGCGCTGGGTCTGGCCGAGTTGGAACGGCTGCGCGAGGAGTACGCGCGGGTGGGCGGCGCGCTGTTCGGGCTGCGGGATCAGGCCGAGATCTTCGAGCGCCTGCGCGCGGATCCGGCGCTGCGCTACCGCGACGGGGCGGAGATCCTGGCCGACGCGCGCGCCGCGCTGGCCGACGCCGACGCGGCCATGCCCGACTGGTTCGGGCGGCTGCCCGAGGAGTCGTGCGCCATCGTGCCGGTGCCGGAGTTCCTCGCGGCGGATGTGGCCGGGGCGTACTACTTTCCGCCCGCCGCCGACGGCTCGCGGCCGGGGACCTACTTCGTGAACTTGTACGACCCGTCCGATCAGCCCCGCTACCAGACCCGGGCCATCGCCTACCACGAGGCCATTCCCGGTCATCACCTGCAACTCACGATCGCGAACGAGCTGACCGGGGTGCCGCGCTTCCAGCGGCAGTCCTTCGCCAACACCGCGTTCGTGGAGGGCTGGGCGCTCTACACCGAACGCCTCGCCGACGAGATGGGGCTGTATCCGGACGATCTCGCCCGGATCGGCATGCTGGCGGCCGATTCGTTCCGCTCGGCGCGGCTCGTGGTCGACACCGGTCTGCACGCGCGGGGCTGGAGCAGGCAGCGCGCGATCGACTTCATGGTCGCGCACGTCCCGATCGGGCGCACCGAACTCGAGACCGAGGTCGATCGGTATATCGCCATACCGGGGCAAGCGGTCGGTTACAAGGTCGGACAGCTGGAGATCGCGCGGCAGCGGGCGCGGGTCGCCGAGCGGCTCGGGGAGCGCTTCGACATCAAGACCTTTCACGACACCGTGCTGGGCTCCGGGTCGGTGAGCCTACCGGTGCTGCGGGAGCTCGCCGCGACGCTCTGAGGCCCGGCCCGTCAGCGGCCGAAACGGTGTGTCCGCCTGCGGCAAACAACCGGCGTGCTGTTCAATGGACTGGTACGACGAGTTCTTCCAGCATGCTCCGCCCTCGCAGCATCCGAAAGGACAACTACCGTGAGCATGGTTCTCGCCGCAGCACACGACATGTACACGACGGTGGTCGCCCAGGTCGGCAATCCGACCCCGGAAACGCCCCCGGCCGCGGACAAGATCATGAAGATGGTCCGCTACTTCACCTGGTTCGTCCTGCTCTCCGGCGTCAGCGCCATCACCTACGGCGGCGGGCGCTTCGCCTGGGAGAAGTGGAGCGGCGGCGCCCTCGAATCCCCGAAGATGGTCGCGGGAGCCATGATCGGCGGCGCCACGGCCACCAGCGCGGGCACGATCATGAACGCCGTCATCGGCAGCTGATGCCGGGATGACGTCGCGCGTCATCCCGGCGTCGGCGGTGCTCAGGACTGGGTGAGCAGGGTGTGCATCCGGTCGATCTCCGCCTGCTGGGCGGTGACGATGGCCTGGGCCAGGGCCTTGGTTCGGGCGTCTCGGCCGTCGGTGAGTTCGGTGTTGCTCATGGTGACCGCGCCCTGATGGTGCGCGATCATCATCCGCAGCCACTCCCGGTCGAAGTCCGCGCCCGAAAGTCCTTGCAGCGCGGCCATTTCGTCGTGCGTCATCATGCCGGGCATATCGTGGCCCATATCGGCGGAGGGCGCGGGCCTGCCCGCCGCGCGCAGCAGATCGGTGATCTGCTGCATCTCGGGGGCCTGGGCCTTCTCGATCTCCCCGGCCAGGGCGATCACCTGGGGGTTCTGTGAGCGGCCGGGGACCAGTTTCGCCATATCGAGGGCCTGGGCGTGATGCGGATACATCATCTGCAGGAAAGTGATGTCGGCATCGGCGAAACCCGCGTCGGCGGTGGTCGTGCCGCCGCCGTGGTTCATACCGGACATGGTCGTGGTGGCCGGGGACGCGGTGTCATCGCCGTTGCTGCAGCCGGCCATGAGCAGGGCCACGGCGATGCCGGTGCCCGCGAGCGTGGTTCGGGTACGGGGGCCGAACATGATTGTCCTCCTGAGGGATTCGTCTGGGTGAAGGGCGCGCGCGAGCGCCCATCAGATCCGCAGGATCGACAGCTCCGGTAGGGACGGCACGGTCCACGGGGGTGGGCGTGGCTGCCGGGACAGCCGGGCGCGCGCGGCGGCGGCCGCGGCATCGGCCCGATCCGCGCCGACCCACGCCACCAGCGCGAGCCCCAGGACGAGGGCGAGCGCGGACAGGACGAAGACGCACGCGTGCATTCCGGCGTGCGCGGGGCTCGGATCGGCGGTGGCCGCCTGTTCGTGCGCCCGCGCCGCGGCGGGTTGGGCCGTGGCTTGCGTGGCGTGGTCGGTGGCGGGTTGGGCCGCGGCGTGCCTGTCGTGTTCGGTGATGGGTTGGGCCGCGGCGTGCGTGGCGGGTTCGGTGGTTGGGTGGGCCGACGCGTGCCCACCCGCGAAGACGACCGAATGCATGATCGCGATCCCGGCGACCAGCACGAACAGCCCGAGCGGCCGCGAGCGGCGGGGCGTTCGGCGGGAAGCGATCACGCCGCCAGTCTAGGTCGGCGCGCCGCGGCCGAACCAGGCCGGACTCAGGGGGTCGCGATATCGATCACCAGGCGGGCCGGATTGTCCAGTGCCGCAACGGAAAACGTGGGCCGGTCCGCGTCGATGCCGATGAACGACCGGGTGGCGCCCTCGTAGACGTGCGAGCCGTAGACCCCGATGATCCCCGGCACCGCCGGATCGGTGACCGGATCCGGACCCTCGTATTCGGCGACGCCGCTGTCCCAGGGATAGGCCGAGCCGAGGATCTGTACCTCCAGGATGGACCGCCCGGCCACCGCCACGGCCGTCCCGCTCCCGTCCTGGACGGCCCGGTCGGTGTAGCGCACCCGCCACCCCGGCCGTCCGGTGCCGCCGAGTTCGTAGACCACGCGATCGAAGCCGGGGTGGTGGCCGAGGCGCACGCCCGTGACCGTCAGGCGCGCGCCCGGCGAGGGATCGCCCTGTTCCGGGTCCACGCTCGTGGGCGGCGCCGGGGCAGCCGAGGTGGTCGCCACGTGCTCGGCGGGGTGCGCGGCAGGCTGGGACGAGTCGGTCGAGCAACTCGTCAGCAGCGTCAACCCCGCGATCGCGGTGAATACCAGCCTGTTACGCATGGGGCAGATGGTATGCCGGGTAACCATTGGGGTGGTGGCGACGACACGGCAACGATCTAGCACACTAGAGGGGTGTTGGTCGACGACGTATTGAGCCGATTGCGGCGGTATCCGGATGTGGAGGCGGTGAACCTCTATGCCGTCGACGCCGCCGATCGCCTGATCCTCGACGTCGCGGCCGAATCGCTCGAGAAGGCGGGCAGCGGACACGTGGCCGTCCTCGACGACGGCTACGGCGCGCTCACCCTCGGCGCGATCGCGGCCCACGATCTGCGCGAGGTGCGGGTGCATCAAGATCTCTTGACGGGAGAACAGGCCCTCGCCCACAACGCCCGCGCGCTCGGGCTGGCCGATCGCTATGTCGCGCATCCGCTCGGGCGCGGGTTGCTCGCCGATGTCAAGGTGGTGCTGCTGCGGCTGCCCCGCGCGCTGTCGGGCCTGTCCGAGATCGCCGACGCCATCGCGCGCTACGCCGATCCGGATGTGCGGATCTTCGCGGGGGCGCGGGACAAGTACCTGACCCCGGCCATGAACGAGGTACTGGCCGAATCGTTTTCGTCGGTGCGGGCCAGCCGGGGCCGGCAGAAGTCGCGCATCCTCCTGGCGGAGGGCCCGAAACCGTTGGGGGAGCCGCCCTTTCCGGTGCGCAAGCGGATCGATGAGCTGGGGCTCGAGGTGGTGGCGCACGGCGCGGCGTTCTCCGGGCCGCGGCTCGATATCGGCACCCGCTTCCTGCTCGAGCATCTGCGCCGGATGAAGCCCGACGCGCGCGACGCCATCGATCTGGGTTGCGGCACCGGCATTCTCGCGGTGGCCCTCGCCAAGGCCCGCCCGCACCTCGCGGTGACCGGCACCGATCAGTCCGCCGCGGCGGTCGCCTCCGCCCGCGCCACCGCGGCGGCCAACGACGTCGCCGACCGCGTGCAGGTGCTGCGCGACGACGCCATGTCCGAACTCGCCGATCACAGTGCGGATCTCGTGGTCTGCAATCCGCCCTTCCACATCGGCGCGGCGGTGCACACGGGGTCGGCCATCAAGATGTTCGCCGAGACCGGGCGGGTGCTGCGGCCGGGCGGGGAGCTGTGGACGGTCTACAACTCGCACCTGAACTATCGGGGCGTGATGGAACGCATGGTGGGCCATACGGATGTGGTGGGCCGCAGTCGCAAGTTCACCGTTACGCGCTCGGTACGCGGGTTGCGTACGCGGTAGAGTCCTGAATGTCCGATTTCTGTCCGGTTCGGGAACTTGCTTCCGGCACCGGGCGTTGGACAATCAGAACGGTCACGATCGACGTTGGCCGCGAACCTCGGAAAGGCGACGAGACGGTGCGCACCACTAGCAACCCGATCTTCAAGCAGTTACCGCAACAGCAGGGCGGTGGATACGCGGGATTCGGTTCGGCGGCTGCGGGCGCCGGGCAGTTCGGGCAGTACGGCCAGCAGCCGTACGGCTACGAACAGCAGCAGCAGCCGTATCAGGCGGCCCCGGCCGCGCGGCCGATGACCATCGACGACGTCGTCACCAAGACCGGCATCACGCTGGGCGTGGTGACCGTGGCGGCCGTGCTGTCCTACGGGCTCACCGCGGCGAATCACGCGCTGGCACCGCTGTTCGTCATCGTCGGCGGCCTGGTCGGCTTCGTGCTGGTGATGGTCGCGACGTTCGGGCGCAAGCAGGACAACCCGGCGATCGTGCTGAGCTACGCGGCGGCCGAGGGGCTGTTCCTGGGCGCGCTGTCGTTCATGTTCACCAATGTCGCCTTCGGCGGCGTCGGCGGTTCGGGGCTGATCGCCCAGGCGGTGCTCGGCACCTTCGGCGTGTTCTTCGGCATGCTGGTCGTCTACAAGACCGGCGCGATCCGGGTCACGCCGCGGTTCACCCGAATGATGTTCGGCGCCATGATCGGTGTGCTGGTGCTCATGCTCGGCAACCTGATCGCGGCGTTCTTCACCCCGGGCGGTTTCGGCCTGCGCGACGGCGGCCCGATCTCGATCATCTTCAGCCTCGTCGTGATCGCCATCGCGGCCTTCAGCTTCCTGCTCGACTTCGACGCCGCCGATCAGCTCATCCGGGCGCAGGCGCCGGAGAAGGCGGCCTGGGGCGTGGCGCTGGGCCTGACCGTCACCCTGGTCTGGCTGTACCTGGAGATCCTGCGACTGCTGAGCTACCTGCAGAGCGACTAGTCACGACGTATCCGAAAACCACTGGCCCTCGGGAAATCCCGAGGGCCAGTGGCCTTTTCAGCGGAGGATCAGCTGAGGCGTTCGATGATCATCGCCATGCCCTGGCCGCCGCCCACGCACATGGTCTCCAGGCCGAACTGCTTGTCGTGGGTCTGGAGGTTGTTGATGAGGGTGGCGGTGATGCGGGCGCCGGTCATGCCGAACGGGTGGCCCAGGGCGATGGCGCCGCCGGAGACGTTCAGCTTGTCCAGATCCATGCCGAGCTCGCGGGCCGAGCCGAGCACCTGCACCGCGAACGCCTCGTTGATCTCGTAGAGGTCGATATCGCCGATGCCCATGCCCGCGAGCTTCAGCGCGCGACGGCTGGCCTCGATCGGGCCCAGGCCCATGATCTCCGGCGACAACCCGGACACGCCCGTGGACACGATGCGGGCCAACGGGGTCAGGCCCAGATCGCGCGCCTTGGTGTCGCTCATGATGACCAGCGCCGCGGCGCCGTCGTTGAGCGGGCAGGCATTGCCCGCGGTGACCGTGCCGTCGGGGCGGAAGACCGGCTTGAGCTGCGAGATCTTCTCGTAGGTGGTGCCGGGCCGGGGGCCGTCGTCGGTGCTCACGACGCTGCCGTCGGGCAGGGTGACCGGGGTGATCTCGCGCTCGAAGAAGCCCGCCTTGATGGCCTCCTCGGCGCGGTTCTGCGAACGCACGCCCCAGTGGTCCTGCTCCTCGCGGGAGATGCCGGTGAACTGGGCGACGTTCTCGGCGGTCTGACCCATGGCGATGTAGATGTCGGGCAGCAGATCGTTCTCGCGCGGGTCCTGCCAGCCGTCGGTGCCGCCCTGGGCGCGTTCGACCGTGCGGGACTCGGCCTCGGCGAACTTGATGTTGTGGGTGTCGGGCCAGCCGTCGGAGGTGCCCTTCGGGAACCGCGACACCGTCTCGACGCCCGCGGAGACGAACACCTCGCCCTCGCCCGCCTTGATCGCGTGAAAGGCCATGCGCGAGGTCTGCAACGACGAGGAGCAGTAGCGGTTGACCGTGGTGCCGGGCAGGTAGTCGTAGCCGAGCTGGGTGGCGACCACCTTGGCCATGTTGAAGCCGCCCTCGCCGCCGGGCTGACCGCAGCCCAGCATCAGGTCGTCGATGTCGGAGGCCGCGAGCGCGGGCACCTTGTCGAGCGCGGCGCGCACCATCTGGGTGGCCAGATCGTCCGGGCGCATGCTCACCAGGGAGCCCTTGGCGGCCCGGCCGATGGGCGAACGGGCGTAGGACACGATGACGGCCTCGGGCATGAGGACTCCTTCTGTCGTCGGATGCTCCTCCGAATTTACGTCGCGGGCATCGGGTCCGGAACACCCGGTATGCCCCTGTCGCTCGCGCGCAGTTCGCGCAGCAGGGCCGGGAGCAGATGCTTGGCGGCCAGCTCGTAGCCCGCCGCGGAGGGATGGAAGCCGTCTGTGGAGAACAGGATCTCCGGGGTGGTGCGGAATTCGCGGCCGAGCAGATTGCCCATCGCGACCGGACTCGCGCCCGCGGCCAGCGTCGCCGCGGTCTGGGCGCGGGCCAGCCGCCGACACCAGCCGTGCACGACCGTGCGCAGCGGTTGCGGAATCGCCGACACCGTACCGAGATCCGGGCACGTGCCGACCACGACGACGCTGCCCGCCGCGCGCAGCCGGCCCACGGCCTGCCGCAGCCGCTGCGCCGAGCGCAGCACCGAATGCTTCTTGGTGACGTCGTTCGCGCCGATGAGGATGACCGCGGCGTCCGGCGGCGGTCCGGCGACGAACATCGCGTCCACTTGTCCCGCAAGACCTTTCGAGGTGGCGCCCGATATCGCCTTGGTGCTCAACCGGATTCGCAGCCCGGTCGCCTCGGCCAGGCCGCGCGCGATGCGCACGCCCGGCACGTCCTCGGGGTCGACGCAGCCGACGCCCGCCGCGGTGGAGTCGCCGAAGATCATCAGATGCAGATCGAACGGCACCCCGGTGCGCCAGCGCCGCGGCGCGAGGCAGCCCGCGGTGTACACGCCGTCCGCCTCCGGCGGCTTGGCCGTATCGCGCCCGATCACGGTGCGCGCGGCCTGCGCCTGCGACATCAGCAACTTGTAGGTCGCCCAATACCCGGCGGTGGCACCCGAACCGGCCACCACGGTCGCGGCTCCCGTCACCGCGAATGTCCGCCACGTCCTCACGAAACCCTCCGCTACAGCCTCTCCCGCCTCGACATCGACTTGCATACATCGTGCCGGATCGCTCGGCTGTGAGCACGGACCCCGAGCGAACGGTTACTGACCCGGTGGCGGACCGGCGACCTCGAAGGAGCCGTGCGCGGGCGCGTGCAGGGCGTTGGTGGTGACGATGACCTCGATGTGGCCCGGCCCGGTGTCCTGGAACATCGCGTACAGGATGCTGCCGTAGATGCCGGTGACCACGTTCAGGCGGTACTCGCCCGCGGCCCCGGTGTTCATATTGCGCCAGGACACCGTGGTCTCCACATTGCACAGCGGAGCGAACGGGTACTGGCCGGGCCCGACGCCCTGGATGGGCAGCGCCTGCACATTGACGACCGCGCGGCCTGGGTAGTCGGGGCTGGTGTCGGCCCAGGTCCGAATGTTGCCCCAGCAGAACCCGCCGTAGTACATGCTCGGCGTCTGCGGGAATTCGGTGGTCTGGGCGGCGGCGGGCGCGACGAGCGCGATGGTCCCGAGGGACCCGAGCACGGCAGCGCGGACGGTCTTCGGCATCCTCACGCGGGCGATGATAGGGCGAATACGGTTCCCGGTCGCGCTTTGTGGTAAACGCCGCGCCGGAAATCGGACGCGCCGATCGATCCGCACCCGGTCCGAGCCCCCGCGCGGGTTCTGGAACGATGGGTGCCATGCGCATCGCGAACCACGTCGTCGACCTGATCGGCAACACCCCGCTCGTTCGGCTGAACGCCGTGGTGGGGCCGAACTCCGGCCTGGTGGCGGCGAAGATCGAATACCTCAACCCGGGCGGCAGCTCCAAGGATCGGATCGCGGTCAAGATGATCGACGCGGCCGAGGAGCAGGGCCTGCTGAAGCCGGGCGGCACGATCGTCGAGCCGACCTCCGGCAACACCGGGGTGGGCCTGGCGCTGGTCGCGCAGCAACGCGGGTACAAGTGCGTATTCGTCTGCCCCGACAAGGTCGGCGAGGACAAGCGAAATGTGTTGCGCGCCTATGGCGCCGAGGTCGTGGTGTGCCCGACCGCCGTGCCGCCGGAGCATCCGGACAGCTACTACAGCGTCTCCGACCGTCTCGTCCGCGAGATCGACGGCGCCTGGAAGCCCGATCAGTACTCCAACCCCGGCGGCCCGGCCAGCCACTACGAGACCACCGGCCCGGAGATCTGGCGCGACACCGAGGGCCGGGTCACCCATTTCGTCGCCGGGGTCGGCACGGGCGGCACGATCACCGGCGCGGGCCGCTACCTCAAGGAGGTCTCCGACGGGAAGGTGAAGGTCATCGGCGCCGACCCCGAGGGTTCGGTGTACTCCGGCGGCACCGGCCGGCCGTATCTGGTCGAGGGCGTCGGCGAGGACTTCTGGCCGACCGCCTACGACCCGAGCATTCCCGACGAGATCATCGCGGTCTCCGACGCCGACTCCTTCGAGATGACCCGCCGCCTGGCCCGCGAGGAGGGCCTGCTGGTCGGCGGCTCGTGCGGAATGGCCGTGGTCGCGGCCCTGCGGGTGGCCGAGCGCGATCCGGACGCGGTGGTCGTGGTGCTGCTGCCCGACGGCGGCCGCGGCTATCTGTCGAAGATCTTCAACGACCGCTGGATGAGCTCCTACGGCTTCCTCAGCACGCGCCTGGACGGCCGCAGCGAACCGCTGGTCGGCGAGGTGCTGCGCGGCAAGTCCGGCGCGCTGCCCGATCTCGTGCACACCCATCCGTCGGAGACGCTGCGCGACGCCATCGAGATCCTGCGCGAGTACGGGGTCTCGCAGATGCCGGTGGTCGGCGCGGAACCGCCCGTGATGGCCGGTGAGGTCGCGGGCAGCGTCAGCGAGCGCGATCTGCTCTCGGCCGTGTTCGAGGGTCGCGCGCACCTGACCGATCCGGTCTCCAAGCACATGAGCGAGTCGTTCCCGCTGATCGGTTCCGGCGAGCCGGTGTCGAGCGCGACCAAGGCCCTGGAGACCACCGACGCGCTCATGGTCGTCGAGGACGGCAAGCCCATCGGCGTGATCACCCGGCACGATTTGCTGGGCTTTCTCAGCAGCTACTGACACCCGTTCGATACCGCTTCGATCGGCTCCTTTCCGTTAGGTAACTTCCGGACGGGAATAACTGGACTGTTACCGGAAGTTCACGGGCGCCGACGAGGATGGGGTCGTATGACGCGGGGACAGGCGTGTGTGCTGGTGTTGCTGGGTATCACGGTGCTCGCCGCCGCGGAGCTGCTCGAACGCGTCGGATTCCCCGCGGCGGCAATGATCGTCTCGCTCGTGGTCGGCGCCGCGCTGGCGCTGAGCGGTCGCCTGCCCGCCGCGTTGCCGCGGCCGGTGAGCGTGGGCGTGCAGGCGATGTTGGGCGTGCTCATGGGCAGCTACCTCGAGGTGGCGCTGTTGCGCTCGATCGGATGGGATCTCGTCCCGGTGCTGCTGGTCACGATCGCCACGCTGGTGATCAGCGTGCTGGTGGCGCTCGTCTTCGCCCGGGTGGCCGGAATGAGCCTGCCGACGGCGACGCTCGGCATGATGGCCGGGGGTTCGGCGGCCGTGGTCGCGTGCGCCGACGAGTTGGGGGCCGATCCGCGGCGGGTGGCGTTCATGCAGTACCTGCGGGTGGGGTTCGTGGCGCTCAGCGCGCCGGTGGTGGCGACGCTGCTCGGGGAGGGCGACGGGTCCGCCGCCGAGGTCGCCGGACGGGTCACGAATCCGGATCTGCCCGCCTGGATGATCGTCGGACGCGGCGATCAGGTGGCCGGGCTGTCGATCGCTATCGTGTTGTGCCTGTTGGGAATTCGCGTCGGCCGGTGGCTGCGGCTGCCCAACGCCGCGCTGCTCGGTCCGATGCTGCTGGCCATGCTGCTCACAGCCGCCGGGGTGAGCCACGGGTACGCGCCGACGCATCTGTTCAAGCAGTTGCTGTTCGTGTGCGTCGGTTTCGAGGTGGGCGGCAGGTTCACCCGTTCGGTCGTGGTCGAGATGGCCCGCCTGATCCCGGCCGTGACCGCCGCGGTGGTGACGCTGTCGGGGTTGGTGGGCGCGGTCGCGGTGAGCCTCGGGCTGGTCGTGGATCTGCGGCCCACCGATCTGTACCTGGCCACCACGCCGGGCGGCATCAACGCCGTACTGGCCACGGCCGAGACGATGAATGTGCACACGCCGCTGATCACGTGCGTGCAGAGCATCCGGTTGATCGTGACGGTGTTGTTGCTGCCCGTCGTTACCCGGGTGTTGCGGACGTCGGTCGCGCCGCGGATCGACCCGGGTGGGGAGACGCCCCCGATGGTCGCGCGGGCAGCGGTATCGGCAGGTGGCGGGGGCTGACGTACGGCGTCACCGGGTCGTGACCTTCCGTTACCGGACGTTGTCCAAGAGCGGACAAACGGCCCTCGTCCAGCGCGACACGGTAACTTTCTTGGTGATCCGGGTCACTATAAGGTTTATCTAAAACCGCAGTTCAGAGGGTTATAGCGAGACCGAACTGTCCAACTTACGGTCGCGTAGCACCTACTGTTAACCTTCGGTTAGGTTTACGGCAACCTGCCGCAATCATCCTGTGACCTCGTTCGAAAACAGACCTCAGGTCTGCACAGCACGAGGAGTAGTCAACACCAACGCGGAAACACGACCGCCGCCGGACCATCCGGCCATCACCGAGATTCGGGTCGTGTCAGTTGGGGAGCCAGTCTCTCCCCGGTCCAAGCACAAAAGCATTCAGCGCGAAGGCGAGCCCGCGAGCGACGGGTCCTCGTCCTGGTATCGCGCTGCCCGCTGCAGGCCACCGGCCGATACAGAGTAGGAAACCCACCTCGAAATGACGACGAAGTCCTTCATCGCGAACAACAGAACCAAGGCGATCGCGCGCACCGCGGGCTCGGCGACCCTCGCCCTGGCCGCCGTCGCCGCCATCGCGGGCGCCGCCGGACAGCACTCCGACGCGGTCGAGCCCACCACGCTGGCGTCCACGATCGCCGCCTCCAATGCCCCGCAGTGAAGCCGGTACGGCGTCGCCATTCCAGATCCCCCCGAGCCCGGCAAGACTC
>NZ_JBSFPI010000028.1:0-79441 GCF_053588115.1 Nocardia sp. NPDC003482 | reverse complement strand
TGGTCGCGCTGACAGCGCGACCACCCCGGGGCCCGTTTGCTGGTCCCGAGGGGCCGGGGCGGTGCGGCCCGCCCGGGTGCCGGTGCCCGGCGGATGCTCTGGGCCCGGCCCGGGACTGCCAGCGTTGGGCGTACGCGGCCCGGGTCCGGTTGGGACGGTATCGGTTTTCAGTGTCGGCGCGGCACCGCGCCCGGCCGGTCGTTCAGTTGGCGGTGCCGGTTCGCCCCGACAGCCAATTCAGCACGGGGCCGACGGTGGTGTCGGTGTAGCCGTTCTGGTGGATACCCGAGGTCAGGTTGGCGAGTGCGTTGCGGGTGTCGGGGGTGGTGGTTGTAGTGAGGGTGTGGGCGAGTGTGGACAGGCGGGTGCCGCCGTCTCCGGTGAGGGTCGAGGCGGCGGTGGTGACGAGGTCGGCGGCGATGGGGCCGAGTCCGGTCACGGCGACTGCGGCCCCGGCGGGGTCGCCGGTGGTGAGTTTTTGTACTGCGTCCCAGGCGATCTCTTGGGCCTGGCCGATGTCGGTGGCGAGGCGTGCGATGTCGAGGTTGGCCAGGATGCTCACGATCTGCGCGGCGATGGCGGTCCAGCCCGATGTGTCGAGAGGCGCGGCGAGGGTGAGGGCACGGGCGACCAGGTGCAGATCGACCTCGGCGACCGCCTGGACCAGAGGCGCGAACTGATTGTTGAGGTCGCCCGAGACCTGGTGCAAGGCGGGGATGTTGCCGGTGACGATCAAGCCCGGCAGTTGGACGAGGTCGTTGCCGATCGCGGGGAGGTTGGCGGCGAACTCGGCGAGTCCGGACAGGACGGTAGCCACTTGCTCGATGATCTGGGACGGATCGAGACCGCCGATCGCGCCCGGCGCGGTCGGGTTCGAGTCGGGGCTCGTGGGCCAACTGGTCGTCGGCTCCGGTGTCGTGCTGGGGAACACCAGCGTGCTCGGCGTGGTGGTGGGTGTGGTGTCGGTGCCGGAGACGGCGCGTCCGAGAGCGGTGAGTACGGGGTCAGTGTCCGGGGAGGCCGAGCAGTAGAGGTCGTCGCGGGCGCAGACGGTGCGGACTCGGTCGTGGAGTTCGCCGAAGTCCTGTGCGCGAGGCCCTTCCACACCTTGCCCGCCGGCCGGCTCGCCCAGCTGGGGAGTCGAGGATCCGCGTCGAGGGTCACCGAGGAGTCCGACCGCGAGGACTCGCGATGCCGGCACGGGACCTTCCCCGTGCCCGATGCGAGTCGCGAGGTCCCCGGCGATCTGCGCGCCGTCGGAGTAGCCGAGCACGATCACCCGTGTGGTCGGGCATAGCGACGACAGCAGCGAGGCGAGCGCGTCGTGCCCGGGGTTGCCCGAGGCGTCCGGCGTCGGGGAGGTCGGCGGCGAGTCCGGCACCGTACGCACGGCGAGGTCGCTGCCGTAGCGGGCCTGCAGGTTTCGAGCGACCGGGTCCAGCACCGACGAGGGCGCACCCGACGCCGACGCCGTGTCGGTGTCGGTGTCGAGGTGTGTGTCGCGTGCGCCCGGTACGAGGACGGCGGTGACCTTCGCGCAGCCGGGCTGCTGCGGGGCGGCCACAGCGGCAACGGGGACCATGCACACGCTGGCGGCCAGCACTGTGGCCGCGCACAGCACCGCAGCGGCCAGCCGCCGCACCACCGGGCGCGGCCGTAAGCGGGTAGTGCGTCGCGCGGCGGGGGTTGGTGTTGCGATCATGGGGGCCTCCCGAGGTAGGGCGAGTGACGGGACAGCGGCAAGCGCCGTTGGCGTTTCCGCTGTCCGAGGACTCACGCTCGGGGGCGTGGAATGGACATCCGGGATCCGGCGGAATTCCCGGCCAGGGCGGGGCGGTGCCCGTGGTGGCGTCCATGGGCAGCGGCGCGCGACGCGCTGCCGGTGGCGCGGGCGGGGTGCGGGTGTGGATATGGCCGGGCCCCGGCGTCGGTATTCGTTGCCGGGGCCCGGGTTACGCGGTGGTGTTCGCGCGGGTGCTGTTCGTCTATGTGTGGGCGGTGATCATTGTTCGTACACGGCGTTCGCGGCGGCGGACGGGTTGTCGAACACCCGGCCGTCGGGCAGCATGAGCCCGCCGGTGCCGGTCACGATTGCGCTGGTGTCGGTGTCGGCCATGTTCAGCGTGGCCCCGACGTTCAAACCGCCCGAGTTGACGAGATCGCGCACGGTCCACCGGTCCGTGACGCGGGGAAATGGGAACGGGTCGTCGAAGTCGTAGTCGATCTGCCAGAGGTCAGCGCATTCGGCGCAGATCGTCTCGCCCTTGCGGTGTGAGCACTCGGCGGGTGGCACGACGGTGAAGGTGTGTTCGCGGATACGGGTGACTCTTTCGCCGGTGGCGAATCGGGTGTAGGACTCGTCCAGTCGGGCGGTCAGTTGCTCGTACACGAGGCGTCTCCTGCGGTAGTTTCGGAAACGTCACGGCCCAGGCGGATAGAGGCCGCCTGGGCCGTGACGCCTTCAGGGGTGGCGGTGCTATGCGGTGGTGGCGTGCGCCCAGTCCAGGGGCAGCCGCCCCCCGCCGCTCAGGTGGCCGTCCAGAACGGTGGCGAGGGCGACCGCGTCGCGGTAGAGCGCGGCCAGCCGCTCGCGGTGCCCGTCGTCGGAATCGGCGGCGTGGCCGTCGATTTCGGCGTCGATCTCACTGTGCCGCAGCCGCAGCCGCCGCAGCAGGTCGTCGGGATCGTCGGCGCGGACCGGACCGGCCAGCGCCGCCGGGGCCGGGGCTATGCCCACGTTGCGCGCGTAGCGGTATGCCTCGATGATCGCGGCGGTGCGCTGCCAGGGCGCGTGGAGGGCGGGGAATGGCCGAGCCTGTCCCGTGGGCCGGTGCACGCAGTGGCTGATGTAGACGTCGCGGCGGTATCCGTGGCTGCCGTCGCCGTCGCCGGGGTGGACGGTCACCGCGAACCGGTGCGCGCCCATATCGACTACAACCGTTGCCACACCGTCGTTTTCGGACCAGTGGTGCGGCAATGCGGTGGCGGCGAGCGCGAACACTTGGACAGCGACGGCGGTGTATGCCTCGTCGGCCGGGACGGGACCGTGCACGGCCATGCGGGCCCCCGTGTGCGGTTCGTGGACGTGGTCGGCCCAGCTGTCGCACCGCCAGCATGTGCGGCGGGGCGAATTGCCCAGCTGGCCGAGATCTTCCAGCTCGTTGTCCAGTTCCAGCGCGCGGGACAGATTCCGGGCGTCGGCGGCCCGGTCACGGGCCGCGCGCAACTGCGCGATCGGCTCGATGTAGGCGTGAGTCGTCATGGCATGTTCCTTAATTCGGTTGTGCGGGTGAATTTTTCGAACCGGTGCCGCCACCGGCCCGGACGCGCCGGGCCCGTGGCGGATGCTGGGCTTTAGGCGTCCGCTGCCAGCGCCCACCGTTTCGGGGCGTCGCAGGTGCGGACGGTGACCCCGTCGGCGGTGAGCTTCTCCAGCGCGTTGTTGATCGCGCCGCTCGACAGCGTGCGAGGGGCGTGGATCTCATCGAGGGCGTTCTTGACGGCCGTCGGGCTGACCGACTTGCCGGGGTTGTCGCGCATGAAGTCCTCGACCATGCCCCGCAATCCGCCCGAGGGCAGTTTCTCCAGCGGGGCCTCTCCGTTGCCGGTGTCGGCCGGGGCGGCCTTGCGGCTCTTGCGGGCGGCGGCGGGTTTCTTGGCGGGGGCTGCTGGCGCGGCCGGGGCGGCGGTGGCCGCTTTCTTGGTGGCGCGCGGGGCCCGCTCGGTCCGGCCCGCCCGTTTCGCGGGTGCTGGGGTGGCCAGCGTCCACCGGTGGGCCCCGTTGGGCTTGTCGGGGTCGGTGATGCGCGTGGCGGTGCCGTCGTCGGCCATCCGGCCGAGAATGTTGCGGGCGGTGGACACGCTCATTCCGGCGGTGAACGCCAGCGCGCTGGCGGTGGCACCGGGGTCGGCGGCCAGCGCCGCGCGCAGCGCGGCCACGTTGGGGTCGGTGTTCGGTCGTGCGTTTTTGGACATGACATCTCCGTCGTGAATCGGGTAATTCCCAGTGGATGGGTTGCCATGCCCCGGCCGGGGCGGTCACCCGCAATTCCGTGGAATTGCGAATAACCACCTATATCAACGCTCGACACCCGCATGAATGTCAAGCCGGACACTGAAACAAACGGTCACGCCGCGTTTTCCTGCCGCCATCCGGGCGCACTGGAATTCCCGAAACGGGCGAATTATGGGCCGCGAAATCGGAACCCGCCACCGCGACGATTACCACCGCCACGGCCGACGATTCGCACGTACGCGGCAGGGCAGAGACCGCCGGAACAACCCGAGTCTCTGTGTGGTGAGTGCATTGCGCGGCCGGTACGTGGTTGACGAGACCGCTTCTCGGCCGAGAATGGCGAGTTATTTTATGTGCGGTGCGTCAGGTGCCTCGTGAATTGCTTTCGGTGCGGGGGTATACGCGAGTCGCGGAGAGAAAGTCGTCGCCTGAGTATCGGTAATTCTCGATTTTGACTCGCTGTCCGAAGTCGGGAGCGTCGATCATTTGATTGTTTCCCAAATAGAGGGCGACGTGGTGGATGCCGTCTTTTGCGTTGGCGTAGAAGAGGAGGTCGCCGGGGCGGATCTGGTCGGCGGAGACGGGTGTCGTGGCGTGGTATTGCTCGGCGGCGGTGCGCGGCAACGCGATTCCGGCGGCGGCGTAGGCGGCCTGGGTTAGCCCGGAGCAGTCCCAGCCGCCGGAGGCTTGCGGCCCGTTGCCTCCCCACACATACGGCTGCCCCAACTGAGCGCACGCGAACGCGAGCACCGTGGCCGCGGTGGGGTCGGTACCGGACAGGTGCTCGCAGTCCCCCGATCCCGGTGGTGCGGGCGGGGTGGCGGCGCGGTAGCGGTCGGCTTGGTCGAGGACATCGCGCACGTACCAGTCGGCGTGGTTGTAGGCGAAGATCGCCGCGTGCACGTCACCGTGGTCGGCGCCGGAGTCGCACAGGTAGAACGCGGAGGCGTGGATGGCGTCGGAGGCGTTGTAGCGCGAGGGTGGGCTCGCGCCGCCTGCGGGCAGGTGGTGGCGTGCGGTGACCGAGTCGAAGGTGGAGGCCAGGAATTGCATGGGTCCGGCGGCGCCCGCGCTGTTTTCGCCCTCGGTGACTCCGGGCAGCTGGCTGCGGCCGTGGTCGGTTTCGACCTTGCCGATGCCGGCGAGGATCGTCCAGTCGAGTCCGGGACAGTCCGAGGCCGCCTCGCGGTAGAGGACGAGCTTGTCGGGCGGGATATCGGCGACCGCATCCGGACTGGGGGCAGGCTGCTCTCCGGTCGCGTCTGGTGTGTTGATGCTCGCGCGCGGGTAAGCGTCCTCGACCGCGACGACGGTGACGGTGAACGCGCCGACCGTCACCACGGTCAGCAGTGCGGCGGCCCCGGCCGCCGCCCCGAACATCACCGCGTCTCCTGCTCGGGCGGGCGCGGCGGAGGCGCGGCGATCACCACTCGCTGGTCGGCCGCCGTGGCTTCGCTATGGCTGGCCGTGGTGAGGCGTAGCCGGGGCCAGGCGGAGGCCAGGGCTGTCACGGTGATCCGAGGTCGTGGCCGGGCCGGGGCCGGGTGCAGTGGCAGCCACACGGGCCCCGCCGGGCCCATGCCCGGCTGGTGGTCGGCGGCGGCGGTGGCGATCGAGACGGTGTCGGGGTGTTCGAGTCCGGCGGCGGTGGCGGCCAGCGCGGTGCGGGCGGTGGCTTCGCGTTGGCTGGTGGGTAGCCAGACCAGTAGCGGGGTGGTGAGTCCGGTGGCGGCGGCGAGGTTGGCGTACCCGCCGAGTTTCCGGGTTACCTGGGTGAGTGATTCGGTGCCGCAGTCGTATTCGAGAAAGAACTCGATCCCGACCGGCCCCGACGCGGTGGGGGTGAGGCGGCCGTATCCGTCGGGGCGGGCGAGGTCTCCCCACAATCGCGCGCAGCGGGTGGGCGACCACCAGGTGGTGAGTGTGGCGGGGAGGTGTGGGTCGGTGGCGAGGGTGGTGAACCAGTCGGCGACGCCGATGTCGTGGTCGAGGCGGAGGCTGTAGGCCATGGAGAGGGCGCGGTCGTGGCGCCAGCGCAGCTCGCGCGGGTCCAGGCCGTGCTCGGCGGCTAGTACCGCGGCCCCGGCGGGGGCGAGGGTCCAGTGCCAGGGCGCGGTGCCGACGGGGCGGTGGGGCCGGAACCGGTCGATCACCCCGGCCTCGTGCAACTTGAGCAGGCGGCGGGTCGCGCGGCGGACGGCAGGAAAGGCGAGGGCGCTGATCTGGGTGGTGGTCAGGACCCGATGCTCGTACAGCATCGCCAGCAGCCACCGGTCTCGCGGGGTGAGGATGCCGGCCAGACTCGCCCGCCCGGCCAGCACCGGCACCGCCGACCGCGACGGTTCACCGGGCGAGGCAGCAGGAGACGGTGCGGCGGTTCGGGAACGGTGAGCGCGGGACATCGAACCTCCAATCGACCCGGCACACCGGCGAAGTCAGGCCAGGCGAGCCGGAAGGTGTTGTGCTGCTCGTGGTTCAGCGGCGGCGTGGATCGCGCCGGGACACCCGGGGCGCGGGAGCCTTCAGCCGAGGTGTGGGACTCGCTGCTGGCGCGGGACGTGGGACGGGTGTGGTGCGGGCAGCGGCGCGGACGCGGCGGGCCCGTCCGGGGATGGGTGGCGGCAGTGGTTCGGTGGCGACGGTGCACGGCGCGGTGTTCTGCCCGTTCACCACGAGGCGGGCGGCGGCGTGGTAGGCGTCGAGGTGGGCCAGATCGTGGTCCGACAGCTGCGGAAGCGTATGCCGCGCAAGGTCGCGGGAGTCCTCGGGAGAGACGGCGAAATAGATCTTGTTGCGGGCATTGGTCGAAATCGCCTCGCGCAGTGTGGGAGTGAGCTGGCCGAGGTTCTGATGTGCCAGCACCATCGACAGTTTCAGGGCGCGGGCCTCGGCGAGCATGTCTTCCACAGGTGTGGATGAATGCAGGAAATTGTGGAATTCGTCGAGATACAGGGCCGCATCGCGGCGCTCGGTGGCGGGGGTGGCGGCGCGGGCGGTGGCGACTTGCCAGGTCCGCGCGACCAGCAGCGCCCCGAGCAAGCGGGTGGTGTCCTCCCCGAGGCGGCCCTTGGGTAGCCGCGCCAGCACAAGACCACCGTGATCAAGCGCGGCAGTGAGGTCGACGGTAGCGGGACCGCCCGCGAGAGCAGTCTTGACGAACGGCCGCAACAGTAGCTGGCGGAGTTTGTTGAGCAGCGGTGCGGTGAGCTGGACGCGCCCGGACTCACCGAGCGCGTCGAAAGCGCGCCAGAAACGTTGCACTTCAGGCTTTTTCACCGAGGCGACGAGCCTGGCGCGGTAGGTGTCGTCGGCGAGGATGCGCTCTATGTCGGCGAGGGTGGCCGGGCGCGGCTGGGTGCACACGGTGTAGAGGCTGTTGCGGAACACATCGTCGGTGCGCGGGCCCCAGAACTGGTGATAGATGCGCGCGAACACGGTCCCGATGTTGTCCACGACCAGATCGAGGTCCCCGCCGAACGTGGTCAGATCCAGCGGGTTGATACACGGTGGTGGGCTCGCGGAATCGGCGTCGAACAACACCACCCGGTCACCGGCGTCTTCCGGCAGGCGGGTCAAGACGTCGGTGACGAGGTCGCCTTTGGGGTCGATCAGGACCAGTCCGCGACCTGCGTCGGCGTCGGCGAGGATCATCCGGCCCAGCAGCGTCGATTTACCCGTCCCGGTCGGGCCGAGGACATGGACATGATGGCGGGCATCGGACACCCGCATCGCGACCTGTTTGCCGGTGACGGCGTCGGCGCGGCCGAGGGGTTTGGTGCCGGATCCGCCGGAGGCGATGACTTCACTGGGCGCGAGCGCGCGGGCTCCGGCGCGGTGGATCTCGGCGATCCCCGCGTCGAGGGGCAGGTGCGCGATCACCGCGAGCTCGGGGCACGACAGTCGATCGCCACGCCGCAGCCGCCGCCACGACAGAGTTTGGCGCAGGCGGAGGCTGCGGCGGCGATGGTAGTGGTTGTGCCCGGAGGCCCCCGACAGAAACGAGGACACCGCGTGCGCGCGACCGCGCACTCTCGCCGCCACTTGTGACCGAGTGCTGCGGTCGGCATCGACCGGGACGGAGGCGGTGACCGCGTAGCGCACGACGGTGGCCCACTGGGTGGCGAGTGCCTTGTCGGCGGCGGCGCGATCCTGGGCAGACTGCTCCAGGCTCACCTGCCGATCCCGATACCCGCCCCGCACACTGGTACGACCCACCGGTCCGCCGACGGGACGCGCTGGGCCGCGCGTGAACAGCCCGAGGAACTCGCGGGCGAGTTCCAGCAGGAAACCCGCGAAACCTGTTGACACGCCCGTATTTCCGGTGTGGCGTGCGGGGCGGGTGGTGGTCGGGCGGGCGAGGACTTGCACGCAGGCGGTGGTGCGGGGCTCCATCGCTGAGGCGGCGTTGATCAGCGCGGCGGCGGGGTCGCCGGGAGCGTTGGTGCGGATCGGCCAGCGCGCGGCGCGACCGAGCCGCAGCTCACCCCCGGACAGCACACTGCGGTGCCCCGCCGGGGTCAGCGGTAGTGGCGGCGTGGCGGGCTGGGTGTGGGTGCGGGCACCGCGCCAGGCGACGGTGACCGCGTTCTCGATCAGGTGCGGCGGAACGCCGCCTGGCACCCACAGTCGGATGATCGCGCCCTCGTCGGGGGCGATGTGGTATTCGAATCCGAGCAGGTGCTGCCCGCCCCCCAGTCGCTGCCATCGGGTGCGGGCGAGCGCGCCGTGCATGTGCTCCCAGAACATTTGGGCGCTATCGGGCTGCACCTGGGGCGGGACCATGATCTCGACCTGCCGCGCCCCGTCGGCCCACCGCCGCTCGCGGCGGCGGCGCACCCACTCGGCGAGGGCCACGACGGCAGTGACCGCTGCGACGATGGTGAGGGCGGCCGAGACCGCGTGGTGTTCGGCGAGGGTGATCAGGTGGGGCAGGTGCGGGCCGTGGTCGGTGAGTAGCCTGCCGATCAGCCCGCCGGTGCCGTCGGACGTGTCGGGAGTGGTCTGGCTGTACAGGTCGGTGTGCATCAGGGGGCTCCCTTGTCTGCCTCGTCCGGGCCGAGGTCGCGTGCGGGGTCGGGGCCGGCGTACGCGTCACCGGCGCCGGGATCGAACTCGTCGGGGCCGAGGTCGATCTCGGTGCCGACGGTGTCGGGGGCGACGTCGTCGTAGCCGGTCTCGTCGGTGTCGTAGAGGTCGTATTCGGGGGAGGTGGTGGCGAGCTGGTGCTCTGCGGCCGAGGCGACTGCGGCGAACACGGTGCGCTGGTGGACGCCGGTGCAGATGAGTCCTTGGCCGCGGTCGGCGGCCAACAGGAAACGACGCTCGCCCTCCGACAGCGCGAAGGCATCGCCGACCTGGTCGATGGCCTGCGGAGCCTGGCGCAACAGGACTTGAGTAGCGCTGTTGGCGACGATGGCCTTTCCGAGGTCGGTGGCCAGTACATCGGCGGCGTCCTGGGTGGCCACCGTCAACCCGGCGAAGTATTTGCGCGCCGATTTCGCCAGCCGGGCCAGGAACTCGGCCCCGGCGCGCTGGCGCATCAGCAGCCATGCCTCATCGACCACCACCGAGCGCGGACGGCGCAGGCCCGGGTCGCTGACGCGGCGCCAGGTCGCGTCCAGCGCCAGCAGGGTGCCGATGGTGCGCAATTCCTCGGGCAGGTCCCGCAGCGAGTACACCGTCAACGCACCCGAGGGATCATGGCTGCTCGCCCCGTCGAGCAGCCCCGCGAACGCACCCGAGTCGACGTAGGGGGCCAGCCCGGCGGCCAGGTCGTCGGCGACGGGGCCTCCGGTAGCGGCGAGCTGGTCGCGCAACAGGTTCAATGTCGGCGCGGGTCGTGTCCAGGTGGCGGGGTCGTCGGTGATCCCGGCAGCGGCGTAGGTGGCGGTGACGGCCGTGTCGAGGGCCGCGCGCTGCGCGGGAGTCTGCTCACCGAGCAAGACCGCGATCACGGTGTGCAAGTACAGCTTTCGCCGGGTCAGCGCATCGGCCGGAGCGGTACGGTGCCCGGACGGGCCGTAGTGGATATCGAGGTCGAACGGGTTGAGGCAGACTCCGGGCGCGCCGAGGCGGATGTGGGTGCCGCCGAGCGCGTCGCACAGGACGGCGTATTCGTCTTCGGGGTCGATGACGAGGGTTTCGATGCCTCGATACAGCGACCGCAGGATCGAGGTTTTCGCCAGGTAGGACTTGCCGGATCCGGATCGGCCGAGGATGACTTCGTTGTGGTTGTGCATGGCGGGCCCGAATCGGTCGTGGAACAGCAGTCCGGCTGCGCCGTCGCGCCCGTAGAGCGCACCGGCCGGGGTGAGCGAGACCGGGTCGGCGGGCGGGAGCTGCGCGGAGGCGAACGGCACGGCGGCGGCCAGCGCGTGGGAGTCGAAGGTGCGATGCACCCGGACCGGGTCCAGGCCCAGCGGCAACGTGGCCGTCCAGCCCTGCACGGCGCGATAGCTGGTCGGGCAGGTATCGATCAGCAGACTCGCGGCCAGGGTCCGCAACGCGCTCACCTGCGCGGCGAGGTCGTCTTCGTTGCTGGCGTGCACGGTGAGATACAGCCCGGCCCGGAACAGCCGCGACTCCCCGCGCGCGAGTTGCGCCGAGAGTGCGGCGGCGTCTTCGGCGGCCACGTCGACGGCTGGATCGCCGACGCGGCCGTTCACTGCCGCCGAGGCTTGGCTGGATTCCAGGCGCGCGAGCTGGCGGCGCAATCGGAGTGCCGCCAGGCGGGGGTCGATCGGCTCGATGTGCAAGGCGATGTCAACCCGGCCGCCGAACGCCGCGAGTGGGGCGAGCCAGCCTGGGCTGACTTCGCGTGGGTATCCGGTGACCGCGATCGTGGCGATGAAATCCGACCCGACCTGGAGATGGCGGGCACCGATCGTCAACGACTCGGGCGCGAACTGCACCCTCGCACCCCGGCGCCCGGCGCGAGAGCCGAAGAGGCGACGGCCCCCGCGGGGAGTCTCGGTCTCGTCCTCGTCGTCGGCGGTGAGAGTCGCATCGAAGTGCATGCCGGCGTACTCGCTGGCTCCGGTGGTGATGATCTCGGTGGGGCCGGCTGCCTCGGCCGCGCCGAAGGGCACGAGGTTGGCGGGATTGGCGCAGCTGGTCAGGATCGCTGTCGCCGCGTCCTCGTCGAGGGCCCGCACCCCGATCCCCAAGGGGGCGAGCATGTCGGTGGCGTCGGTGACGCGCGCGGCGAGGCGGGTTTGCGCGGCGTGGCGGGCGTGGGCGGCGATGCGGCGTTCGTCGCGGCCCCGCGCGGTGAGCCCGCCCAGAACAGAGGCGGCGAGCCGGGTGACGGGGTCGAGGGGTTCACGCCAGATCAGCAGGACCTGCCGTTGCGCGGCAGTGTCGTCGTCGGCCAGCTCGGCGAGATGGCGGGCGTGGTCGCGCGCGTAGTCGGCCAGCTCCGGCGACATCTCCTGCGCGGCCAGCCGCAGGTCGCTGATACGACCGGTCACGTCCTGGCGCACCGACCGCAACAGAATCTGGACGCCCCCGGACAGGC
The DNA here is from genome assembly GCF_053588115.1 of Nocardia sp. NPDC003482. Taxonomy (NCBI): domain Bacteria; kingdom Bacillati; phylum Actinomycetota; class Actinomycetes; order Mycobacteriales; family Nocardiaceae; genus Nocardia; species Nocardia sp. NPDC003482. The sequence continues at coordinate 67,910 of NZ_JBSFPI010000028.1, read as the reverse complement.
TCTGCAAATAGTTGCCCAGCGCGGCGACCAGACCCGCCTGCTCGCCAGGTGTGCGCAGGGCGAGGTTGATGGTGGTCGCGGCGGCGATCACCGCGATCCCCTCCTCACCCAGATCGACCACACCCAGCCCCCCACTACCGGCACTGATGGATCGCGGTAGTGCAGTGGTGTCGCAAGTGATCGGGTGCGCGGCCGGTGGGAGTGGCCCGTGCGCACGATCGGTCAGCCATCGCGGTGGCGTCCCGTTGTGTTCGTCGCCGGGGTGGGCGGCGATCAGGTGGCGGTCGCGCCCGAGGTGACGCAGGGCGGCCAGCAGCAGCTGGTCGCCGGACAGGCCGTCGCGGGTGGTGAGCACGATCGCGGTCGCCACAGCGGCGATCGGGGCAGCGAAACCGGCGAACAGGGTGATCGGCACGAGAGCGCGGGTGGCGGCCCACGCCAGCAGCAGCACGAGCCCGGTCCCGGCGAGCAGACCCAGCTGGCGGGCGGTGAAGGGGCCGACGATCCGGTCGGGCCGCTCCACGTCGGAGGGGATGCGGTAGGAGTTCATCGAGAAGCACCTCCGGTGTCAGGTCGCCGTCGACGACGCACGGGTAGATCGGGCAAAGGCAGATGCAGCTGCCGCCCCGCCGGGCGCGGTGCGGGCGGCGCGATCCACACCGGAGCGGGCGTCGGCGCCGCACGCCGGACTCGCCTGACGTCGAGGGGCAGCACGTACTGGCCCTGGACAGTGGCCTTCGGGCGCGCGTACGGGTCAGCGGGCCGCGCCGCAGACACGGCGGGGGCGGGTTGTGCGGCCGGGAACCGCAACGCCAGCTGGCGACCTTTCGGAGCCCGCTTCGACCCCGGCGGAGTCGATGCCGCCGTGCCCGCTGTTCGCGCCGGAGTCGTGCCGACGCCCATGGCACTCGCGCCGGGAGGATGGCGGCCAGCGGGCGGCTTCGTGACCGGGCTGGCGTAGAACAGGGCGTACTGTCCGTCCGGGCGGGGCGCTTCCCGTGGTAGCGGCGGGCTCGGCGTGGTCAGGTCCAGCCTCAACTGGCGACCCATGTCCGGCGATGGGGAGGCGGGCACTGCGTGACCGGCGGTCTGTGTCGCGGGTTTCGGTTTCGGATTGGTGCGTTTGAGTCCCGGCAACGGCAGCAGCATCTGCCCGTCTGCGGCGGTCTCCACCTTCGAATAGGGGTCGGCGAGCTTTCCGGCTGCCTTCGTCCGGGCGGCGGGCCGGGGTGGCGTCGAGGTTTTCGATGCGCCGCGCAGCATGCCGAAGGTTTTGTAGGTGAGGTAGCTGCGGACCATGCCACCGACCAGGGAGCGGCCGGATCCGATCCGCATGGCCGAGAGCATCCAGAACGGGACCTTGGCCAGGATGCCGACGAGTGCGATCGAGACGATCAGGTTGATCAGCCCGCCATTGGAACTGCTGCCGTTCAATTTCCAGCCGTCGGGAGACAGGAACACACGGGTGGCGGTGATCAGGGCGAGGCTTTGGATGACCTGGATCGCCAGGCACGCGGCGATCGAGCGCCACCACCAGCGGGCGATCGGCTCGGTGATCGGCAGCGCGTGGCACATCAACGCCAGCGGTGCGGCCACGATCAGCACGATCGTGACCACGACCCGGATCACGTACCCGAGCAGCAACGCCACCAGACCCACCACCAGCACGAGCCCGAGTAGCAACCCGAACATGCCGAGGGTGCCGACCATCTCCGGGGAGGTCACCAGCTGCCGCAGCGCCTGCCCGGCCGAGTCGGGATCGACCCCGTTCCCCGCGACGGCCGCCGACAAGGCGTTGGCGGCGCGGACGGCGAGGGTGAGCAGCGGGAAGCTCAAGGCGGCGGCGATCATGCCGAGGATGAGGCCGGGCGCGATCTCGCGTGCGGACCAGCGTGACTGCAGCGTCTGATATGACATCACCAGCACTCCGGCGGCCATGATCAGCAGCCCGTACACGGTGAGAGTGATCTGCCACGACGAACTCCACAACTGCCCGACCCGGGGCAGGCTCGCCGGGTCCGGTGTCGCCAGCAGCGTGGTCGACAACAGCTCCAGCAGCGGGTTCAGCGCCGAGGACACCAGATTGCGGAAGAACCCGTCCATCGCCTCGACCACGCAGCCACTGATGTGGTCGATCCCGCAATCGGGTTCCGGCGCAGCAGGGCGGTGCTCGCCGTGTCGGCTGTCGGGTGGTTGCTGCGGTACACACCCGGCCGGATCCGTGCACATTCCCGCCGGAACCGGAGCCGTCGCCGGGGGCGGCGAGGTCATGGGAGACACCGGTCCCGGCACCACCGAGGCAGCCGGCGGGCTCTGGACGGGGACCGAGGGGCTCGTGGTCACCGGCGACGAAGGTGAAGGGACGGGCGGGGCCGCCCACACCGGACCGGCAGCGATACCGACAACGACGCTGATGCTCAGCGCCAGCAGGCTGCCTCGCCGCAGCCATCGCGGTGGGCCGTTGCGCGAGGGGTGCGTGGGGAGGTCGATGGTCATGTCAGCCACCCACCAGCGACTTGAGAACATTCACCACGACCGGGGCGAGGATGGCCAAGGCGTAGCCGATCATCGCCGAGCGCACGGCGGACTTGGCTCGCTCGACCTCGCCGGCGTCGCCGCCCGAGAGCACGTACCGGACTCCGCCGACGGTGAGATAGGTGGTCGCGATCGTGGCCAGAATCGCGACCAGCCAATTGCGGAGGCGGTCGCACACCTCGTTGAGCGACCCGGCCATCGCCAACACGACCGGCGTGGCCCTGGCCGGGGCCGCCGCTGCGCACACCAGGATGGTCACGGCGCAGGCCGCGAGGGCAACGGTCACCGCCAGACGACGAGAGCTGCGGGGCCGCCGCGATGCAGTGCTCGGTCGTGCGGGGATGGGAGGTGGAGTGATCATGCGCATCGGCGTTGCTCCTCGTGCGATGGGTGCGCCGCGGTAGGGGCGGACTTCGGCAGTGGGAGGACTCGCGCCGCCGACCCGGTTTTGGACATTCGCGCCGGAGCCGGTCGCCGCGTGGCGGTGTGGGTGAGGGTGTCGAGGGCGGCGGTCTCGACCCGGGTGGAGACCTGGGTGTCGGCGATGCGTTCGCGCAGCCACGCCGCGAGCCGGTGCTCGGCGCGGCGGCGGCGTTTGGCCAGCCCGTCGTAATTGATTCCGGTCTCGGCGGCGATGGTCTTGAGTCGCCGCGGATGCAGGCGGGTGTCGATGATCAATCCCGCGTCGGCGGCGGTGAGCACGCCCTCCTCGACGGCCAGCGCCAGCAACAGCTCCGGGTGCCCCTGCGGCGAACTCACCGCCTTTCCGTCGCGGGAGTGACCGCTGTCGGGCAGCCAGTCGATCGGGGTCGGCGCGGCCATACGTTCACGCACCGGTGGGCAGGCGCGGTGGAAGGTGGCCCACCGCAGCCGGTAGGCCACATTCGGGCGCGCCACATCAAGGCACGCCACTGCGTCGAGGAACGCGACGAGCACCATCGCCTCGGTGTCGGCGCGATAGGCCCAGTGCCCGCACAGCTTGGCGGTGATCGCGCTCAGCATCGGCAACGCGGCACCCGCACACACCAGCACCGCCGTCTCGTCGCGGGTGCGGGCCGCCTCGATCAGCCGCACCCACACCGCGTCGACCTCCTCGGCGGGGACCTGAGAGTTCAGTAGGGTGGCGAGGCGATTCGCGTTCAGCCGGTCCCAGCCCGGCGGCAGGCCCGGTACCCGGTAATCGGTGAGCCCGGCGAATCGCTGGCGGATCAGCGCCAGCGGCGTCGCTTCCCGGTGGGCGGGGATTCGCGCATTCGGCATCGTGGTGCTCCCGTCTCGGCGAAAAAGAAATCGACGAGGCAAGGAAAGAAGGCGATATCCACACAGCGATGACAGGAATACGTCACCGCGAATTCACGCCAACCTCGAGGCGGATTCACCACCGAATACACGCACGCGAAGACCTCAGCTAGACACCGCCGACTCACATGCTCGGCAAGCGCATGAAATAGCGCTCTACCTGCGATGTGGCGTCCGTGTGGCGCTCGTGTGGCGCTGCCGCACCGAGGCCGCACCGACCGACCGCGCAGCCAGGAAATAGTTTGTCGGCCCGATTATCAGATCGTCTTTCCCGGCGTTTATTCATGCTGTGGCGGGGTGTAGCGAGGCGGGTTACACGAATGAATCTTTGTCAGTGGATGTCCAGAAGCCGGTCTTGGGGCGGAGTCCCTTTCGCAGACCCACCCGCCAACCGGAAACGAGGTATCCCGCATGACCACACGCACACCCGCCGCCAAGCCTCGGCGCGGCGCCGCTCCCGGATCAATCCCCTCGACCTTGTGGGCGTGCGGGCCCGCGCCGATCGAGGTGGCCGACTCCTGGCCCCCGCGCGTGCTCACCCGCGCGCTCCTCGAATACAGCGCCCCCGGCGAGCGCGTCCTGCTCATGCCCGCCACTGCCGACGCCGAGCGTGTGGTCGTCGATCTGGACCGCGTTCCGGCCTCGGCGCTCGGCGGCTCTCAGGTCGCCGACACCGACCTGATGGTCGCCACCACCCTGGCGCCGAACACCGCAGCGCTGAGTCCGTGGGCGGTTGCCGAGGAGGCTGCGTCGCGGCTGCGGGCCGGAGGACTGCTCGTGGTCCTGGCCCGCTGCCACCGCGACCCCGACGGCACCTTCCACGACCCGTCCGGCGAGCTGGTCACCGCGGCCCAGAACGCCGACCTGCTGTATCTGCAACATCTCGTCGCCGTCGGCGTTCACGGCACCGACATCGCCGCCCCCCGCCCCGACGACTCGGGTGCCTCTGGCGATCACGGCGACACCGGCCGATCCGGTGCGGTCTTCACCGACCCGTCCCACCTCGATGTCCTGGTGTTCCTGCAACCCCACGACCTCACCACCGCATGAGAACCACCACCACCGCACCGCATCCACCCGCCGCGCACGGCGGGCTGTCCCTCATTTCGAAAGGCGAACCGATGTCTGCTCCCGAAACCACGCCCAGCCAGACCGCGACCACCCGGCCAGCGCCGGTGTCGGTGTGGGCGACCGCGCAGACCAGCCCCGCCGCCCAGCGCGGGGACCGCTACACCCGCGAGTCGTCGGCGCACCCGGCAAAAATGCTGCCGAACATCGCCGCCGAGGCCATCACCCGCTACAGCAACCCCGGCGATCTGGTCACGGATCCCATGTGCGGCATCGGCACCACCCTCGTCGAGGCCGTCCATGCCGGCCGTCGTGGCGTGGGCGTCGAGTACGAGGACCGCTGGGCGGCCATCGCCCGCGACAACCTCGCTCTCACAGCGGAGTCCGGACACCCTCATGAGGCGGTCGTGTATTGCGGTGACGCCCGCAAGCTGGCGACCTTCCTGCCAGAGGAGTTGCGCGGCACCGTCGACCTGGTCCTCACCTCGCCCCCGTACGGGGACAGCGTCCACGGTCATGTGCGTACCGGGAACGGAATCCGCAAGGTCAATCACCGCTATGGCAACACCCTCGATCGCGGCAATCTCGCCAACATCGGCGTGCCTCGCCTGCTGACCGGATTCACCCGCATCCTCACCGCCGCCACCGGCTACCTCAAACCCGGCGGCCACGTCGTCGTCACAGCCCGCCCCTGGCGCCAGCACGCCGAACTGGTCGACCTGCCCTCACTGCTGACCCAGTGCGCTGCCACCGCCGGACTCGTGCCCGTCGACCGCGCCGTCGCGTTGCTGGGGCGGCTGACCGACAACGACATCGTCGCGCACTCGTCGTTCTTCCAACGCGACTTCGTCCTGAAAAACCGCGACGCGGGCCTACCCCTGGCCCTCATCGCCCACGAAGACGTCCTGGTCTTCCGCACCGCCGCGAACAGCTCAAGTTCATTGAACCTGAAGCGTTCTCAGCGCGAAGGGCATTCAGGGGACCTGGCGGCCTAGCGACAGAAGAGGGGCCGGGCCGGTGTCTTTACACCGGCCCCTCTTCACGTCCTAGAGGGCAACAGGGAAAGCGCGACCTCCAGCCCCGTGGTGTAGCGGTGCCCGCCCGCGTTGTGTTCCCGCGCGCGCCAGCCCAAGGGCTCGCCCGTGCTGTCAGGCCCCGTTCAATGGGCGGTGCGGATGTCCAATCCGGCCGCTCGAGCCGGAGTCCTCCCCGTGAACGATCCCCGTCGTCTATCACTTCGGAGAGCCCATGTCTGCCGATCGCACGTCGCCGCCCGTCCGCACCGGGAAAGACGAAAGAGATAGCAATGCCTTCAGTAATAAGCACGACAAAAAGAGACATCGGGCCCCCAACGCTCACCGCATCGTCGTACGCGATACCCGATACGACCCTCCCGACGCCCGCAAACTCGCAGAAGTAATAGTTAGTTTCGCCGAATCGCTTGCCGCCGAACATGACGAGACAAAACATTCGACAGGCATCGACACGGCAGAAAAACCTCCGGCGGCGGCATAGAAAAACGCCGACGTTTTGATAAAATGACATGTTCCATCCGGCCGGATGGTTCGGATCAATTTCGAAATGTCGCCACAGGTGCGAAGCGCTGCCAATCATATTCGGATTGGCGGCGCTTTTCATCCGGCGGCACCCCGGTTAGTCAACGACAAAGAAAGAGAATTCTTCATGGCAAGCGCATATTTAGATTTCGACGGTGAACACACACCGGACGACGCGCTGACCGCCGCCGAGTCGTTCCGGGGTCTGAGGGTGGAACCGGGAACCCGAGCGGTCATCTACCTGCGCGTATCATCCCCCGGTCAGGTCAAGACCGATTACGACCCGGAAGGTCAATCGATTCCGGCGCAGCGCGTCAAGTGCCAGCAGAAGGCAGAACAACTCGGGCTGACCATCGTGGACGAGTACATCGAACCAGGGCGCACGGCCACCGAAATGTCGAAACGAGTCGCCTTTCAACGATTACTCGCCCGAGTGCGGGCCGAACGAGACATCGACTATGTCATCGTCTACAAGCTATCCCGCATGGCACGCAACCGGATAGACGACGCCATCGTCATGGCAGATCTCCGCAAACGCGGTGTCACCCTCATCTCGGCCACCGAAAGCATCGACGACACACCAGTCGGCCAGCTTATGCACGGCATCCTCGCCACCTTCAACGAATACCAATCTCGCGAATCCGGGGCCGACATCGCCTACAAAATGGGCCAGAAAGCCCGTAACGGAGGCACAATCGGACGCGCCCGACTCGGCTACCGCAATGTGATCGACCGATTCGACGGCCGCGAGATCCGCACCATCGCCACCGACCCCGAGCGAGCGCCACTGGTGCAACTCGCCTTCGAACTGTTCGCCACCGACAACTACACCCTCGACACCCTGTCCGACGAACTCTACGACCGGGGCCTGCGTACCCGGCCCACCAGGAAACACCCCGCCAAACAGGTCTCCATCAACAAACTCTCCCAAATGCTGCGGGACCGGTACTACCTCGGCTACGTCACCTACGACGGTGAAGAGATCAAAGGCCGCCACGAACCCCTCATCAACGAAAACCTCTTCGACCGCGTCCAAGACATCCTCGACGCACGCAGCACCGCCGGGGAACGCCGACGCGAACACCCCCACTACCTCAAAGGCTCCCTGTTCTGCCAGCGCTGCCACCGAACCACAGGCAGCACCACCCGCATGATCATCCAGCACACCCTCAACCGACGTGGCACCGAATACACGTACTTCTTCTGCCGCAACAGACAAGACGGCACCTGCGACGCCCCCTACATCAACGTCGCGCTGGTCGAGGACGCCGTGGAAGCCCACTACGCGACCGTGCGCTTCAGCGCCGAGTTCATCGCCGAAGTCCGCGCACACGTGACCACGGTGATCAACGAACGAGACGCGGCCGAGCGACTACTCCACAAACAACTCACCACCGAACTACAGGCATTGGACACCCGCGAAGACAACCTGATCGAACTGGCCGCAGACGCCACCGCGCCGCAACTCAAGATCAAAACCAAACTCCAGGAGATCGCCCGCGACCGCCAACGCCTGACGCAGCGCCTGACCACCACGACCGAAAACCTCTCCGACAGCGCCAAACTCATCGACATAGCGCTCGAACTACTCGAGAACCCCCAACAGCTCTACCGCCGATGCAACGACCACCAACGCCGGATGCTCAACCAAACCATCTTCCGCGCCCTCTACATTGAGGACGAACAGATCGCCGACCACCGTCTCCACGAACCGTTCAACCGTCTCCACGCGATCCAACGCGCACGCGGAACCGGCCACCCCACCGCATCCCCCCTGACAGACGATGGGGCCGCTAAAACGAAAAACGCCACCGCTTCACACGGAAGCGATGGCGTCGGCGTACTACTACACGGCATTGATTCGGCACCGTGTTCTAGTACACCCTCCAAGGTGGAGCTAAGGGGAATCGAACCCCTGACCTTCTCGATGCGAACGAGACGCGCTACCAACTGCGCTATAGCCCCGGGCGGCTCGTTGCCGAGCCACGGGGGAGAACTTTAGCAGGTGGGTCCGGGGGATGCCGAATCGGCTGGTCAGGGGGTGGTCGGGGTGGGGGTGGGGTGGATACAGTGGTGTATCGAAATGGGTTGGCAGTGGGCTGGAGGTCCTGGTGGCCGGGTATGACGTCGTGGTTCGTGGGGGAGTCGTGTACGACGGGACCGGGGGCGCGCCGGTTCGGGCGGATGTCGGGATCGCGGACGGGAGGGTTGCGGCGATCGGGGTCGGGCTGCCGGAGGGGGAGCGGATCGTGGACGCCGCGGGGAAGTGGGTGTTGCCGGGGCTGATCGATGTGCACACCCATTACGACGCCGAGGTGTTGTTCGCGCCGGGGTTGGGGGAGTCGGCTCGGCACGGGGTGACGTCGGTGGTCATCGGGAACTGTTCGCTGTCGACCGTGTATGCCGATGCCGAGGATTGCGCGGACATGTTCGCGCGGGTGGAGGCGTTGCCGTGGGATGTGGTGCATTCGGCGGTGAAGGAGCATCGGGAGTGGGCGGATCCGGAGAGCTATGTGGCGGCGCTCGAGGCGAGGCCGCTCGGGGTGAATGTGGCGGCGTTCCTGGGACATTCGGATATCCGGGCGGCGGCGATGGGGATCGCGCGCGCCTCGGACGACCGGGCGCGGCCGACCCGGGGCGAGCTGCGGCAGATGTCCCGGATGCTCACCGACGCGCTGGACGCGGGGTTCGTGGGGTTGTCGACGATCCGCAGTTCGTTCTCGAAGCTGGAGGGCGAGCGGTATCCGGGGCGGCGGTTGCCGTCGACGTACGCGTCGTGGTCGGAGTACCGGGCGCTCAATGATGTTCTGCGGCAACGGAAACGGATCCATCAGAGCACGCCGAATCTGACCGCACGGCTCGAGCTGGCGCACTTCTTCCTCCAGAGCGCCGCGCGCGGGCACGGCCGGCCGCTCAAGACCACGCTGATCTCCGCCGCCGACATCAAGGCCGACCGCACCGTGGTGCGGCTCGCGACAACCGTTGCGGCACTGGTCAATCGGGCGCTGGGGGCCGAGTTCCGCTGGCAGCATCTGCCGGTGCCGTTCGAGGTGTACGCCGACGGGATCGATCTGGTCGTGTTCGAGGAGTTCGGTTCCGGCGTCGCGGCGTTGAACATCCGAGACCTGTTGCGTCGTCACGAGTTTCTGAACGACCCGGAGTTCCGCCGCGCGTTCCGCAAGGATATGGGCAAGCGGTTCGGTTCCCGCGTCTGGTATCGCGACCTCGACGACGCCGAGATCGTCGCCTGCCCGGACGCGTCGGTGGTCGGCCGCTCCTTCGGCGAGATCGCCCGGGAGCGTGGCGTTCTCGCGCCCGACGCGCTGCTGGATCTGGTGGCCGAACACGGCTCGGCGCTGCGCTGGCGGACCACGATCGCCAACGACCGCGACGCCGAACTGAACCGGCTGGCGAATTCGCCGCAGGTGCAGATGGGTTTCGCCGATTCCGGCGCGCACCTGCGCAATATGGCCTTCTACAACATGGGCATCCGTTTCCTCGAGCGCGTCCAGCGCGACGGCGTCATGCCCGTCGAACGCGCGGTGCACCGGCTCACCGGCGAACTCGCCCAGTGGTACGGGTTGGATACGGGACGCATCGCGCCCGGCGCCCGCGCCGACGTCACTGTCGTCGACCCGGCGGGCTTCGACGGCTCGAGCGCGGCCTACCACGAGGCGCCCATGCCGGGCGCGAGCGGCGTGCGGCGGATGGTCAATCGCAGCGACGCGGCCGTGGCGGCGACCATCGTCAACGGCGCCCTCGTCTACGAAAACGGTTCGTTCGCACCGGGTTTCGGCACCACCCTGCGCGCGGGCCGCTTCCTGCGGGCGATCGCGTGACTACAGCCCGGCCGCGGCCTTGGCACGGGTCAGCACCTCCTCGATCATGGCCGGGGTCAGACGGCCGGTGAAGGTGTTCTGCTGACTCACGTGATAGCAGCCGAACAGCTCCAGCGGCTCCCGGTCCGCCCGCGCGGGCGGCAGCGAATAGTGCACGCCGTGACCGAATTTGGGCCGGGGCCGCGGCACCGCCCAGCCCGCGCGGGCCAACATGGGCAGCAGCGCCTGCCAGCCGAACGCGCCGAGGGTGACCACCGCGCGCACGGTCGGCGCGAGCAGTCCGAGTTCGGTGACGAGCCAGCGGCCGCAGGTGTCGCGTTCGTCGGGGGTGGGCTTGTTGTCCGGCGGCGCGCAGTGCACGGGGGCGGTGACGCGGGTGCCGAGCAGCCGCAGCCCGTCGTCGGCACTCACCGCGATCGGCTGATTGGCCAGGCCGACCGCGTGCATCGCGGCGAACAGGACGTCGCCGCTGCGATCGCCGGTGAACATGCGCCCGGTCCGGTTCCCGCCGTGGGCGGCGGGCGCCAAACCCACCAGCAGCAGCCGGGCGTCGTCGGGTCCGAGACCGGGTACCGGCCGCCCCCAATAGGTCTGATCCCGGAATGCCGCGCGCTTCTCCCGGGCGACGCGCTCGCGCCAGGCGACCAGGCGCGGGCAGGCGCGGCAGTCGACGAGGTCGGCGTCCATCGCGGCGAGCGTGCGGTATGCGCCGGGTGCCGGTTCCGCGGTCATCGGACTCCTTCGGTCGATCCGGGCGGTTCCCTGTCGAGTCTGCACGCCGCGCGTGCACATCGATACGCCGCGTGTATCGATAGCCCAAGGTTTGCAATCTTGCGTTCGCAGCGGCCTCCGGGTCTTGCGCAATACGCCCGTACGGGGCGGCCGTGTCACCGATGTCTCACGGCGGGGGTTGATAGCATGACCTTCCTGGCGAACCGGTACGGGGTCGATTCGAGAGAGTTTTCTTCCATGCAGTTTGAGATCGTCGAGCGGGACGAGACGTGGGTGGCCGGGCTGCCGGTGCGAAGCCCCAAGCGCGCGCTCGGGGAACTGCGCGACCACGACCTGGAGGCCGCGTGGGCCGCGGTGCTGCATCAGGAACTCGGCGGCCCGCTCGCCTCGGCCTACACCGACTACTCGCCGGAACTCAACACCTACAACACCCAGATCGTCGGCTACGAGTGCAAGACCTTCGGTGACGTCACCCGCGGGCACATCGTCTCGCGGCTGCCCGGCGGCACCTACGCGCGCTTCTCCTCGGTCGGGAACTTCCCGCGGATCATGACCGACCTGTGGACCCAGATCGCCTTCGCCGAGGAACACCACCAGATAAAACGCACGTACACAGGCGATTTCGAGTGTTATCCGCACGCCTACAAGATCGATCTCTTCCTGGCGGTCGAGCACCGATGACCTACTCGATCGTGGTCCGCGACGAGGCGATCTACGGCGGCCTGGTGGTGCCGCGCGTGCGCCCGAGTTTCAAGGTCAGCAACAGCGAGTTGATCGAATTCCTGCGCGACCGGTTGCGCGATCGGGATACCGTGGCGCGGCCGTTGTACACCGTGTACGTGCCCGATCCCGCGGGTAATTACAACGTGTTGGTGAGCTACGACTACCCCGCGCCGGACGCGGTCCCCGTAGGGGACGTCCTGGTTCGGGTGCCCAAGGGCGTCTACGCCTGCTTCGAACCGAACGGTGACTACCACGATCCGGTCGAGGACGTCTGGGCTCAGGTCGACGACGCGACCGCCTCCGCCGAGATCTCGCGGGCGTACCGAGAAGAGATCGAGATCTGGCGTGGAACCGACCGCGTCGAGCTGTTCATCTCGATCCTCGTGTAGATAGCTGTTGGATAACCAAGCAAGTACCAACTGGTCTTCCTGTTATCTCGAGCGTGGAACATCCCGGATCTGACCTGGTGAAATTTCGTTCCTCCCACCCAGGTATCGGGAGATTTGCCGGACATCTGGTCAATTCCGGTCGGATGACGGATACTGCCTAGGCGACCACATCCGACATGCGGCCCGATGGACCGTGTTGGGAGGGGTCCGGTCAGTCGCGCGACAGCGCGCAGCAACGGAGTAGGAACTGTATGACTGTCGAAGCGGTCGCGGTCGGCCTGTCAGTCTCCCCCGTCGCGGGGACACGGCGTTTCCTGGATCGACAATCCGGATGCACCTTCTGGCTCAATACCCCGGGACAACGCCCGGACCTGTGGGAGCAATACCTCGACGGAGCGTTGCGCACGTATCGGCACTACGACGTGGAAAGCGTTCTGGAGTACGACCAGATCCGTGATGGTCGGTCGTCTTCCCTGTTTTTCACCGCGTTGAATACCGCCGGTGAAGTGGTAGCTGGGGTCCGAATGAGGGGACCCTTCGCTATCCCGGACGACATCGATGTCCTGCTCGAATGGCGCGGGCGCACCGGCGAATCCGAGCTTCGCGAACTCGTTGCTGCCCGACTGAAGTTCGGTGTGGTGGAAGTGCGGGGCGGGTGGGTCGACCGCGCCGCCGCCGACCGCCGCGCCTTGGGCGACGCGATGTCGCGCTGCCTGGCCTACGCACCGCTACTGCACGGCGTGCGTTTCGGATTCGGCACGGCCGCGACGTTCACCGCCGCGCGCTATCGGCCGACGGGCGGCGTCATCGCCCCGGTGATTCCCGGCATCCCCTATCCCGACACGCGCTATTCGACAGTACCGGTCTGGTGGGACTCGCGACGATACCGTGCACTGGTCGAGGACACCGTCCATTCCGTGATGACGACGGAGCTGCGGGAACTGGGCATCACGACCAACAGAGGCGGGCGCAGCCGCCGCAAGTCCGGGTGCGAACGGGAGGTCCTGCGCTCACATGTCCGATGATCATGAAGCCGAAAAACAGTACCGCCCATTGATTCTCGATCGGTCGAATCCGGCCGACGCGCACCGGCTCGAGGTGTTGCGGGCCGATCCGATCATCGAATTCACCGATCTCCGGGAAAAGATCACGGCCGAATTCGCCGCTATCACAAGGGAATCCCGCCCCCGTATCGATCCGGACTCGGAGCGATGGATCTACTACCCGTGGCGGCGCAGCGTCCTGGCGCTGCCCGGCGAACACGTCTTCCGGCGGGTGCGGCTGAACCGCAACCGCAACAAGCTGACCGAGGCCGAGCAGCAGCGCCTGGCCCAACAGACGATCGGTGTTATCGGACAGAGCGTTGGTCACGCCGTTGCGATCACCCTCGCCCTCGAGGGCAGCTGCGGGCGGCTGCGGCTGGCCGACTTCGACACGATCGAGTTGTCCAATCTGAACCGGGTCTCGGCCAGCGTGCTCGACATCGGCGTGAACAAGGCCGTCGTCGCCGCCCGGCGGATCGCGGAACTCGACCCGTATCTGCCCGTCGAGGTGTTCGACACCGGTGTGGACGAATGGACGACCGAGCGGTTCATCGGCGGGCTGTCGGTGCTCGTGGAGGAATGCGATTCGCTGGATTTGAAGGTCACCGTGCGGGAGGCGGCCCGCGCACGGGGTATCCCCGTGGTGATGCACACCAGTGACCGCGGGCTGCTCGACGTCGAGCGCTTCGACGAGGAACCGGATCGGCCGTTGTTCCACGGCCTGCTGCGCGGCCTGCGCGCGGCGGATCTGCGCGGCCTCACCACGCGGGAGAAATCCCCGTACGTGGTCCGATTACTCGGCGCGCGTGAGGTTTCCGCGCGGATGGCGGCCAGCATGGTCGAGGTGGGCGAAACCCTCACCGGCTGGCCACAATTGGGAAGTGATGTGATGATGGGCGGTGCGAGCGTGGCCGCCGCGGTGCGCCGCATCGGGCTCGATGTCCCGCTGCGTTCCGGGCGCGGCCGCATGGATCCGGATTCGGCCCTGGACGAGCTGGCGCAACCGGAGCCGCACGCGCTGCACGAACCGCCCCCGCCGGGCGGGGAGATCACCCTGCCGGAGAGCCCGCTGGCCCGGATCGCGCAGTGCGCCGCGCGGGCCCCCTCGGGCGGCAATGTCCAGCCGTGGTCGGTGCGCACCGCCGCCGACGAGGTGCGCATCGTGCTCGATCCGGACAAGACCTCACCGCTGGACGTCGGCCTGCGCGGCAGCGCGGTGGCCGTGGGCGCCGCGCTCTATAATGCGCGCGCGGCCGCGGCGGCGCACGGCCTGCTCGGGGAGCATCGGCTCGTCGCGGGCGCGGGCGACGAACCCCTGACCGCGATCCTGCGGCTGGGCGCCGGGAACGACGTGGCGGTCGCCGCGGACTACGCCCCGGCGCTGGCCCGCGAGACCAACCGACGGTTGGGTACGGGAAAACCACTGACCCGGCCGGTGCTCGAGGCGCTCACCGCCGCCGCGCAGGTCGAGGGGGCGAGCCTGCGGCTGGTCTCCGGCCCCGACGGGCTCGCGGCGGCCGCGCGACTGCTCGGCGAATCGGATCGGGTGCGCTATCTGACCCCCGCGCTGCACGAGTCGATGTTCTCCGAACTGCGCTGGCCGGACGAGGACCCGAGCACCGGCATCGACGTGTGGAGCCTCGAGCTGGCGCCGGACGAGGAGGCCGCGCTCGAGGTCGGCCGCCGCGCGGACATCATGGCCGAACTGCGCGCCTGGCACGCCGGGACCGCGCTCGGCAAATACACCAGCGACCGGGTGCTGTCGAGTTCGGCCGTCGTGGCGGTCACCTTCCCGGAACGGGACGCCGACCTGCGCGGGTACGCCCGCGCTGGAATGGCCGTGGAGCGATTGTGGATTCGCGCGCAGCGGCTGGGGCTGGCCGTTCAGCCCATCTCTCCCGTGTTTCTCTATGCCCGACGCTCCGAGGACTTCGCCGGGCTTTCGCCATCGTTCGCCGATACACTAGCGTCACTTCAGGGCCGGTTCCTGGACCTCCTGGGAGTGCCTGAGCATGAGACCATTGCGTTGGTGCTTCGCCTGAGCTACGCGACAGCAGCTTCAGTCCGTAGCCGGCGGCGTCCTATTTCGGGCGCGGCGACTCGTAGTTAGCGTGATCGGAGACAAGGTGCCTCGGCGGACGCTCGATTCACTGGTGACTCAGGTCGCCGCAGAGCTCATGGGTGTCGACGCCACGGCCATGGTCGCGGCGACCGAACGCGTGCTGGCCCTGCTCGTCGAGTACTTCGACGTCGACTTCAGCTATCTGCGACATACCGATCGCGATCGCCGCGCCACCGTCCTGGTCGCCGAATGGCCGCCCCGGCCCGACGTGCCGGATCCGGATCCGCTGGCGGTGGTGTACTTCGAGCACGCCGACTCGGTGTTCAAGGCCCTCGAACACGCCACCGAACCGTTCCTGGTCACCCCGCACGACATGGACTACCAGGACACGATCCGCAAGGCGTCCGGACTGCCGGGCGTCACCTCGGCCGCGGTGCCGCTGCTCTCGCGCGGCGAGTCGACCGGCGTGCTCGGCTTCATCAAGATCGGCAAGCGGGAGTGGAGCACTCGCGAACTCAATGTGCTCCAGGCCATCGCCTCGCTGTTCGCGCAGCTCCAGGCCCGCGTCGAGGCCGAGGAGCGGCTGCGCTACATCGCCATGCACGACGATCTGACCGGGCTGGCCAACCGGCGTTCGCTGCTCGAGCACATGGAGGACCGGTTGCGGCCGGGCCATCCCGGACCGGTGGCGACCTTCTTCCTGGACCTGGATCGGCTCAAGGCGCTCAACGACTTCCTCGGCCACACCGCGGGCGACAACTTCATCCAGGCGCTGTCCACCCGGCTGCGCGAACATCTCGATCCCACCGACATGATCGCGCGGCTCGGCGGCGACGAATTCGTCATCGTGCCCGCCAAGCCGATGGACGCGGTCGCCGCGGAATTCGAGGCCAACCGGCTGCAACAGGTGATCTCGCGCCGGGTCACCGTCGGCGGGGAGACCGTCAGCCGGGGCGCGAGTGTGGGCGTGGCCGTGGGCATTCCGGGGGAGACCACGGTCGCCGACGTGCTGCGCCGCGCCGACCACGCCCTGCTGTCGGCCAAATCGGGCGGCGGCAACGGGGTGGCGGTGTTCACCGACGCCATGCGCGCGCAGTTCGAACTCCAGGACGATGTCGAGTTGAACCTGCGCGGCGCGGTGGCCGACGGCTCGCTGATCCTGCACTATCAGCCCGAGGTGGATCTGCGGACCGGGCGGATCGTCGCGCTCGAGGCGCTGGTGCGCTGGCAGCATCCGACGCGCGGGCTGCTGCCGCCGGGCGCGTTCGTGGGCGTGGCCGAGGCGACCAATCTCGCGGGGGAACTGGGGCGATGGGTGATCCGCAACGCCTGCAAGCAGTTCGCCGAGTGGCGGGGCAAGGGGCTGGCGGCGAACGTCGTCATCCGGATCAACGTGTCCCCGGTGCAGCTGGTCAGCCTCGACTTCGTCGAATCGGTCGAGGACGTGCTGCGCGAATACGGGATCGACGGCAGTTCGGTATGCCTGGAGATCACCGAACACGTGGTCGTTCAGGACCTGGCCCGTACCCAGGTGACGCTGCGCGGGCTCAAGCGGATGGGCGTGCAGATCGCCATCGACGACTTCGGCACCGGCTACAGCTCGCTGTCGCATCTGAAGGCGCTCCCGGTGGACGCGGTGAAGATAGACCGCGGCTTCGTGCAGCGTCTCGGCGTCAGCACCGACGATCTCGCCATCGTGAAATCCATTGTGGGACTTGCCGGTTCGTTCGGACTGGGCGTGGTGGGCGAGGGCGTGGAGACCGCCGTCGCCGCCCGCACCCTGGTCGGCCTCGGCTGCTACCGCGCCCAGGGCTTCCTCATCGCCCGGCCGATTCCCGCCGACGAGGTGGCCGTGCACCTCGCCGCCGGGCGCATCCCGCTGGATCTGGAACTCCCCCGCGTCTCCCGCGTGCCCAAGCCCTGACCCTGCCGGTTACCCGAGGCTTCCGCGCCTGTTCAACTCGCGTTGTCCCAGGGGGACCGGTCCGCGGGAACGATCGGGCAGTGCGCATCGTTCAGCTGGCGAACTTCTACGGTCCGCGGTCTGGGGGACTTCGCACCGCACTGCACCATCTGGGGGCCGGGTACACGGCGTGCGGCCACGAGGTCGTCCTGATCGTGCCCGGGGCGCGGCGGTCGGAGGAGATCCTGCCCAGCGGCGTCGTGCGAATCACGGTGCCCGCCTTGCTGATTCCGTGGACAGGCGGCTACCGCGCGGCGGACCCGCGCCGCGTCGCCGATGTGCTCGCCGGCCTGCGGCCGGACGCACTCGAGGTCTCGGACCGACTCACCTTGCGCGGCTTCGGCCGCTGGGCCCGACAGCGCGACATCGCCGGAGTGATGATCTCGCACGAACGGCTGGACCGGCTGCTCGGCCAGGTGCTGCCCGGCCCCATGGCCCGCCGCGCCGCCGACGTCGCGAACCGACGCACCGCCGCCAGCTACGACTATGTGGTCTGCACAACCGAATTCGCGCGGGAGGAGTTCCAGCGCATCGACGCGCCGAACGTCGCGCTCGTGCCGCTTGGGGTGGATCTGGAGATGTTCAGCCCTGCGCGCCACGACGGTCGGCTGCGGTCCGAACTGGGCGGGGAGTATCCGCTACTGGTTCATTGTGGGCGGTTGTCGGTGGAGAAGCGGGTGGATCGGAGTATCGAGGCTGTCGACGCGCTGCGGCGTGAGGGTTTGGATGCGCGGCTCGTGGTGGTTGGCGACGGGCCTAGGCGAGAGTCGTTGCAGCGGTTGGCCCGTGGGCTGGCGCCTTTGCGCGACGGACGTCCGGCTGTGCATTTCACGGGGTTCGTCGATGACCGGACGCGGGTGGCGACTCTGCTTGCCAGTGCGGACGTTTCGCTGGCGCCTGGTCCGCACGAGACTTTCGGGCTAGCTGCACTGGAGGCCCTCGCCGCGGGTACCCCGGTGGTCGCCAGCCGCTCGTCTGCCCTGGCCGATATCGTCACCGCCGACTGCGGCGCGGTCGCGGCCAACCACCCCTCGGCCTTCGCCCACGCCGTGACCGACGTGCTGGCCCGGCCGCTGTCGCAGCGTCGGCGAGCGGCCCGCACCCGGGCTGAGCAGTTCCCGTGGCGGGCGGCGGTCAACCGGATGTTGCGAGTTTTCTCCGGCCGCTGATCTGCGGAATCGTGGTGAACTAATTCTCAGCTGCGGCTATTCGAGGCCATCGATGTCGATGTACTCGGCCCATCCCGGGTCTATCCAGCTGCCCAACTTCCGATCGAACCGCAGACGTTCTCGATCCCGTTCGACATCGGGTGCGATGCTGTCGAACCAACCGCTCACCGAGGGGCTGATCTTCTCGGCCATCTCATCCTCATAGATCAACCAGACCGGCGGATCTGGTTGACCGAGATCAGCGCCGTCGATGACGTAATACTGATAGGCCCCGTGCTCCATCAACACGAGCATGCCAGCGCTATCAGTCATGGTGTTCTCCAGCCGCGCGAGCTGGGCGATCGCGGCCTCTTTGTCGCTCTCATCGATGACCTCTACGCCGAACGAACTTCCGCATAACCAGCCCAGCCTTTTGATCCCAATCATCCGCATGACTTCACGAACCGCGGCCGGTATCACGGTGACACCCTGTCGCGCGGCCCAATCCTCGATCTGCTCGTCCGAAGCGCCAGCCATCGATCCCGGCTTCACACCCGCCGCGATCACGCGTTCGACAGTCGCCCGGACAGTCGCCGCGGCTTGCTCGCTACTGTTCATCGGGCCAGCATTTCTCCATGGTTGACCAACTTTGCCCTCGACGCCTTCAGGATACTTCGATCATTAGCGAGAATCTCCGCAGTCAAAGCCGATGCTTCGCCCGATACTCTTCCCATGTGGGCCTATCCGAACGCGGCTCGGTATCACTGACATCTCGCGTCTCGAACTCCGCGACAATAGAACTTCGGTTTATAATGCGAAATGCCTCACGCCGAGTCTGCTCGAACTCCTCCGCCGTGCGGTATCTCCGTCCGTCGATCACAAAGCCGATTACCCAGTCGTCATCCCCCTGTTTGACCAGTCCGAAACAGATCTTACGCTTGCTATCAAGATTATCAGTCACCGCTGCCAATTCCGGATCGCCTCCTCTTGCTCTAGGGCGGCTGCTTCGGCAAACATCTGTTCGATTTTGCCTTCCAGCTCGGGAGTTAGTTTAACATAAGGCTTGTAAACGGTATTGTGGTTCAAATCGGCGGCGACGGACGCTCTGCGTGTAGTAAGTTGCAGCTCGTACGTATACGGAATACCGCTGACGTCTACCCGGACAACTACAGGGATAACCCGATATGATGGATTTCGAGATTTCGGTGTAGCGTACATATTCTCAATCTCCAGAATGCGTCCGCCTTCGCCGACGCCGAGTCGATCTCGGACGCGATCGAGCAGCTGGCTGAGCTGATCTGTGGATTGGACAGTTATGCGTGCTCCTACGGCATCAATTGCATCCCCTGCTTCGTAGGTGGGCCTGGGCGCTCTATCCTCGGAACCCTCAACCATGCGTTTGACTTTGTCGAGAATCGCAGCCGCTGGCTTTGTACGCACACTTATGGTGACGTCGCTCATATTTTCCGCGATGCTTCTAACCTCGGCCTCAACTATCTGCTCGACGTTAAACGCAAGCCGTTCTGCGTAGTCCGAAAGCTGTTCCCACTCCGCTCGCCCGGGATATGCGCCTACCCGGCGAGCTGGATCGATGTTCTTACTGTACGAAACAAAATCTGCCATTCGTTTCCGGCCATCAGGGAGGAAGTTGACATCTTGCGCTACGGGTTCAAACAAGAGCCCTGGGCCCGGGTTCTCGGCAAGATATTCAGATAGCGTCCGAGAATGCAAGAGTCGACCTTCTGCCAGTTCCATGAGTGTGTTCAATGCAGCCGCGCGAGATGATGGATCCTTCAGCGCCTCAGTCAGATTCAATTTATGCGCAGTGTCGGCTATCAATTGCTTTACGACCGCCGCGATATCTGGATAACTTGCCAGCGCGCGGTCGATATCGGCAGCGAGTTCCTCTCCGATCTGGGAGTTAAATCTCCAAGATCGGAAATGGTCGGAGATCCAGCCAGTCGGATGAGGTAGTCGCCCGCCGAACTCAGACCATACGCCGGCGGCCCAGCCACTGGGGCCTATTCTCGAAGCAAATTTTGTTGCGAGAAGTTCGGCTAGTGGCGTCTCGGCACCGAGGAAACCATGGGGTATGCCGCCAAACGCCGGTCCGTAGCCCCACGACCGTTGTTCGAAAGACGCGATTGCTTCGATGGCATTTTGCAATGCCGTAACGCCCCGAAGTGACAATCGGTTCGGAAGCGTCCTCACTTGGTACAAACCGTTGCCAATGTAGTCAACCAACGAGGAGCCGGCACCGCTGACCCGCAGGTTAATTGACGGGACAGCCCGTCTCGCGGCCGCGGCCGCATCCTCACCAGCGCGGGCAACGACCGCTCCGACGCGCGTTGCCGCACCCGTTTCCGGTATCAGGAACGTCGTTGCGGCGAGCACTGCGGCCAGGTCGCTCGGGGCTTTCGCCATCTGGTCGAGCGCTGCCCGAGTGCGTGCTTGTCCGGCCGGTGTTATGGGGTCGCCGCTGAGACCGTAGAGGGCTCCGCCGATCTTGTAGCGGTACCAGTCGGCGACGGTTTTCCCGGAGTCGATGACGCCGTTCACGACGAGGCGGCCGGGTGCGGTGAGGGCGGCGTTGGTTCGTCGGGAGTGTTCCGCGGCAGCGGCTTGGTTGGCGGGGTCGAGAGGGTTGCCTGCGGCGGTCAGGTTGGTGCTGAAGTCGAAGACCGACACCAGATCCGTGCCCCAGGATTTGAGGCTGCTGCCTACTCCGACGGTCCAGTCCCAGCCCTTTTGCACGAGGTCTCGGCGGTCCGGGGGTGTCTTGTAGCCGGTGACGTTCTGATTGCGGTCGAAGGTGATGACCGTGCCGTCACGCAGCGTTTTGGTGATCGTGTCGCCGAAGGCGATGGTCGTGTAGGAGGGGGCTTTACCGGTGCTGTAGAAGGAATCGAATAGTCTGCCGTCGGCGTCGCGGAAATAGACGTGCGTGCCGTCGCGGTCCTGTGTGGTGCGGCCCATGGTGATTCGGCCTTGTAGGTCCCTGCCGACTTGCCAGGATTCTCCGTCCGGGCCGCGTTGCCAGCCTTCGCTGTTTCGGTCGAGTTGGGCAATGAATCTGCTTGTGACACCGCCCTTTCCGTCGGGTGTGGCTTCGGAGACGGTGAGATTGTCGTAGTTGTCGTAGTGGTAGTTGTCGTAGAGTCCGTGTGGGTTACGGACGCCGACGTCCACTCCGACTCGGTTTCCGTCGGTGTCGTAGGAGGGGGAGTAGGTTTCGCCCCAATCGCCACTGGCACCCGATTCCCGGCTGGGGCGCTCGGAGGTGGATGTTCCGGTGTCGAAGCTTTGAATGTAGGCGTCGGCGCCGGCGTCGCCCTTGTTCAGATACGACGCGGTGCCGGTGGAGTCGTTGTTCCAGCGTTGGTAGCCGCCGTGATCGTTGGCGACGACGCGGGAGAAGGTGACGGTGCCGTCGGCGTTGTAGATCACCTGATCCACCGTTTGGGTGCCGTTGCCCTGTGGGATCGTGTTGACCCGCCGGACGCCGCCGACGGTGTCCTCCCACTGGTCGCCCTCGCGGTGTCCGGTCGTGTCCGGCAATCCGAACGGGTCCACGGTCACCGGTTTCGGCTGGACCACCGGCACGACCGTCTGTTCTTGCTGCCCTGCGGTCGGTTGTGGTTGCTCCTGTGGCGGCGCCACTGGATTTGTCTGTGGCGCAGGCTGATTCGCGGGCGGTTTGGTCGTCCCCGGGGTGGGACTCGGAGTCGACTGGATTTGGGGCGCGTTCTCCGACCGCGGTGGTTTGTAGCGGTTGGGATCGGTGTCGACGTTGGCCCACTGGTCGTGATCGCGGAACCAGTCGTTGCGGGCATCGTTCGGGAACGGGCCGGGATTGTCCGCGGGGTACGGGTTCGAGGGCTGAACGCTGATCTCCGTGGCCTTCGCCGAACTCGCG
Organism: Nocardia sp. NPDC003482; assembly: GCF_053588115.1. Taxonomy (NCBI): domain Bacteria; kingdom Bacillati; phylum Actinomycetota; class Actinomycetes; order Mycobacteriales; family Nocardiaceae; genus Nocardia; species Nocardia sp. NPDC003482. Next base: position 45,637 of record NZ_JBSFPI010000028.1, on the reverse strand, counting down.
AACGGTCCACCCTTGATCTCGTGGTTCGGGGCGATGATGGAGAAGTCGTAGGACTCGTAGCCGATGTCACCGGCCTGGGCGGCCATATCCCGGCCGTTCCAGATCCGCTCCAATCTCCGAGCCGCCCCGGCCGGAGTGAGCCCACGAAAGTTGTAGACGCGCCCAACGCCGCCAGTTCTATCCTCCGATTGATTCCACCCCGCAGGCCGCCCGGGCGTCCACGGGGTAACGGAAATCGAACGCGATCTCAGATCTTCAGACACGGCACACCTCACGGCACAAAAAACCGCCGTGATGCGAAGGCACGGCGGTATCAGTGAATTTGAAATCCAGCATTCAGGAAGCGGCGAAGACGCCAGCCATGCTGCGGGTTACGACGCAAGACGCCAAACAGCCTGGAGCTCAGCAGGTTTCGCAGCTGTCTTGACTTCCGGTGCCCGGTTCTTGTGGCCTCGGGGCTTCGGATGGTGCCATAAACCGGAACATCCTGGCTGGCAGATACTTCGACGACTCGTCGAGAAGACGCAGCTGTGGCGCTTCACCCAGCTTCACGTAAGAACACTCGATATGTCAACACCCGCAAGGAAACCCGAGGTCAACGCCCATGCCCTCATAGGGTCGCCGGTTGTCGATCGCGGCTGTCCGCAACCCCAGCAGACCGAAGGGGCCGAGCATGAAGCCGAAATCGTCCCGACCAGCCTCCCCCCTGATAGGCCGCATCCATTTTCATTCGGGCAGCTCTCGGGTCATCAGCTCGTTCGACTTCGGATAAAATTCGCAACGCCTAACGGTCGAACTTGTTTCCGGTCAAAGGTTTGGAGAAGTCCCAGGGGACGCGGGGCGGGCGGCCGTGGGTCGCCCGAAAAGCATTTCTGTAGGTCCTCCAGAACCTCGAGGCGGCCGAGTTCCAACACGCAATTCCAATAGTGCCGAATGACATTCAGTACCTCGATGTGGGATAGAATCCATGGGCCTTCATCCAGGTTGTAGAGGTTCTCCAACCACACCCCTTCGGCCGTGATAACGGCATGCCAAGCGTTACCGGAACGCTCGAACGGGTCGGATCCGAAGCCTTCGGCCAGGGATGTGATGTGATCGACCAGATCAACCATCTCAGCTGCCGATGGCTGAATGTCCTGGTACAGCCAAGCAGCGGCCAGAGACAGATTCCTATTCTCAGAAGGAACTTGTCTAATAGTGCCATTTACAATGGCGAAGATTCTATTGGCCGTCAACTCGCATCAGTCCTAACTAATCCACACATAGTCGAATTGTCGCGGGTCGAATTTCGAGACCGACGCGAGCATTGCGAATGGTTGAGAGCGCCCGCCGCGGTGGGAGGCCGTCCGTCCGGCCCTGACGCCGCCCGTACCCGAGCCGAACAGGACGATGGCGGACCCCGCCAACCGCATGTCGCGGGTTTCCTCCCATCTCACCCGAGCTTCCGAACCCCACGCAGCCCCACCCCGTATGCTCCACCACAGCAGACAACCGAGCACACACAGCATCGAGGAACGGCGTGCGCGATCGCTTGAAGTCCGTCAGCGGCAAGAAAACCCTGATCACCGGCGCGGCCAGTGGGATCGGGCGGGCTACCGCGCTCGCGGCGGCGCGGGCGGGGGCCGAGGTGGTGCTCACCGATGTGGATGCGGAGAGGTTGGCGGGGACGGTGGAGGCCGTCGAGCGCGAAGGGGGGAAGGTGCTGTACTCGCGGGCGCTCGACATCAGTGACTACGACGCCGTGCGGGCCTTCGGGGACGAGGTGCACGATCGGCACGGGAGTCTCGATGTCGTGATGAATGTGGCGGGGGTGTCGGCGTGGGGGACCGTCGAGAATCTCGAGCATCGGCAGTGGCGGCGGATGATCGATATCAATCTGATGGGGCCGATCCATGTCATCGAGACGTTCGTGCCGCCGATGGTGCGGGCGGGGCGCGGTGGGGCGCTGGTGAACGTGTCCTCGGCGGCGGGGTTGCTCGCCTTCCCGTGGCACGCGGCCTACAGCGCGAGCAAGTTCGGGCTGCGCGGGCTGTCGGAGGTGCTGCGGTTCGATCTCGAGCGGCACGGGATCAGCGTACGGCTGGTGGTGCCGGGAGCGGTGAACACGCATCTCGTGCAGACCGTCGAGATCGCCGGGGTCGATCGCGAGGATCCGCGAATTCAGCGGTACACCAAGATGTTTCAGAAGCATGCCGCCTCGCCGGAGAAGGTCGCCCAGCAGATCCTGCGCGGAATCGAGCGCAACAGCTTCCTGGTGCACACCTCGTTCGAGGTACGGTTCGGGTACTGGTGGGCGCGCAAGTTCGCCTGGCCGTACGAGTTCGTCATGCGCCGCGCCAACGACCGGTTCGACTCGTTCCTACGCTGACTCCGGTTCGGTGCAATCCTCGATTCCCTTGGCGCAGTTGAGGTTCACGTCCAGCACACGAGCGCCCGGCCCCTCGTCGCCGAGTTTGTCGTGCCAGTTGGCGATGCGGCAGGACGCCAGCGACAGGCAGCCGCAGCCGATGCATCCGGTCAGGCTGTCGCGCAGGCGGACCAGCTGTTCGATGCGTTGATCGAGGTCGGCGCGCCATACCGTCGAAAGTCGTTCCCAATCCTTACGATTGGGGGTGCGGCCCTCCGGCAGCGTGTCCAGCGCCTTGCGAATCTCGCTGAGCGGGATGCCGACTCGCTGCGAGATGCGGATGAACGCCACCCGCCGCAGCGTCTCGCGCGAGTACCGCCGCTGATTACCGCTCGTGCGCCGGCTGGTGATCAGCCCTTCGCGTTCGTAGAAATGCAGCGCGGACACCGCGACTCCGCTACGTTCGGACAGCTGTCCGGGGGTGAGCTCCTTGGCCTGCCAGGTCGTGTGCTGCATAGCTGAACGATACTTCAGGTTAGGTCAAGTTTACGACCGTTCGGAAGAAGTGGCCCACCGCCCGCACCCGCGCGGCCCAGCGAGATCCGTAGAACTGCCCCACCGCCCGCACCCGCGCCGCCCAGCGAATTCCGTAGAACTGGCCCACCCCCCACACCCGCGCCGCCCAGCGAATTCCGTGCCAATGCGGCCGGTGGCGGTTACGGTCGAACTCATGGAAGCAGAGGCGGTGCCGTCGGCGCGACCGTTTTCCGTGACAAGCGAAGTCGGGACGCTGCGGACGGTGCTGTTGCACCGGCCGGGGGACGAATTGCGGCGGCTGACCCCGCGCAACAACGATCAGCTCCTCTTCGACGGCATTCCCTGGGTCGAGCGCGCGCAGCAGGAACACGACGTGTTCGCCGACGTGCTGCGCGGGCGCGGCGTCGAGGTGCTGCTCCTGCGCGATCTGCTGGCCGAGACGCTGGCCGTGAGCCGTCCGGGCCGCAGCATGGGCATCACCGCGGCGGTCGACGCCCGCCGGGTCGGGCACGCGCTGGCCGAGGACCTCAAGGCGTATCTGCGCGGCGTCCCGCCCGAGGACCTGGCGCATGTGCTCATGGCGGGCATGACCTTCGACGAGCTGCCGTTCGGGCCCGACGCGACCTCGCTGGTGCGCCGGATGCATCACGGCACCGATTTCGTCATCGATCCGCTGCCCAATCTGCTGTTCACTCGTGACTCGTCGTTCTGGGTGGGACCGAAGGTGGCGATCACCTCCCTGGCGCTGCCCGCGCGGGCGCGCGAGACCTCGCTCACCGATCTGGTCTACGCCTTCCATCCCCGCTTCCTCGGCGTGCGGCGCGCCTACGAATCGCACACCGCCCCGATGGAGGGCGGCGACGTGCTGCTGCTCGCCCCGGGCGTGGTGGCGATCGGCGTCGGTGAGCGGACCTCACCGGCGGGCGCGGAAGCGTTGGCGCGCAGCCTGTTCGAGGACAATCTCGCCCACACCGTGCTCGTGGTGCCGATCGCACAGAACCGCGCCACCATGCATCTGGACACCGTCTGCACGATGGTCGACACCGACGCCGTCGTCATGTACCCGGCGGTCCAGGATTCGTTGCGCGCCTTCACGATTCGCAAGGAGGACGCGGACGGGGTGAGCATGCGCGGCCCCGATCCGTTCCTGCCCGCCGCCGCGGACGCGATGGGCATCGGCAAGCTGCGCGTCATCGCCACCGGACTCGACGGCGTCACCGCCGAACGGGAACAGTGGGACGACGGCAACAACACCCTCGCGCTCGCCCCGGGCGTGGTCGTCGCCTACGAACGCAACGAGAACACCAACGCGCGCCTGGCGGACGCGGGCATCGAGGTCCTCACCATTCCCGGTTCCGAGCTGGGTTCCGGCCGCGGCGGCCCGCGCTGTCTGTCCTGCCCGCTCGCCCGCGACGAGGTGTGAGGCCATGCTGGAGATCCCGGTCGACCACCACTCGACGGTCCCGCCGTACGAACAACTGCGGCAGGGCATCGTGGCCCGGGTTCGCTCCGGCGAACTGACGGCGGGCACCAAGATCCCCACGGTCCGCGCCCTCGCCGCGCAACTCGGCCTGGCGCCCAATACCGTCGCCCGCGCCTACCGCGAACTCGAACAGGACGGCGTCCTCGAAACCCGCGGCCGCCTGGGCTCTTTCATCGCCTCCTCCGGCGATCCCACCCGCGACGCCGCCGGGCGCGCGGCCACCGACTACGTGGCGATCATCCGCCGCCTCGGCCTGGACGACGAGGCCGCGCTGCGATACGTGCGGGCGGCGCTGCACGAGTAGCGCTCACTTCCAGCTCGGCAACCACAGGTGGTCGTGCCAGTTGCCCGGCGTGATGGGCAGCGCGGTGAGGATCGGCCACAGCCAGATGAAATTGGCGACGACCAGCCCGAGATACAGACACACCAGAAGCAGGCTCAGGCTGCGATGTTCGGTGACGAGCAGCCAGCGTTGTCCGTACGGGCCGCGCGTGTACGGGGCGGGCCCGAGGATGTCGCCGAGGACGAGGGCCAGGCCCATCACGAGGAACGGCGCCATGGGGACGGCGTAGAAGAAGTACATCTGCCGGTCGAGGGTGGCGAACCACGGGAGCAGTCCGGCCCCGTACCCGACCAGTACCGAGGCGTAGCGCCAGTCGGCGCGGGTCGCGGTGCGCCACAGCGCCCAGGCGAGCATCGGCAGGGCGAGCCACCAGATCGCGGGGGTGCCGATGAGCATCACGGCCTTGACGCAGACGCTCTGGCCGCAGCCGGTCACCCCGTTGTCGGCGTAGTAGTACAGCATGGGCCGCAGGCTCATCGGCCACGACCACGGCTTGGACTCCCACGGATGGTGGTTCCCGGCCGAATTGGTCAGTCCCTCATGGAAACTCAGCGATTCGCCCTGGTTGTGCCACAGCGAGCGCAACGCGTCCGGCACCCACGACCACGTCCCGCCGGTGCCGATCGGATTCTTCCCGGCGTACGGATTGCCTACGGAATAGCGGTCGTATCCGGTCTCGCTGGCGAACCACATCGAATAGCTGCCCAGGTACACCAGCACCGGGATCAGCACCAGGGCGTAGAGCGCGGGGCCGATATCGCGGACGGCGGTGCCGAGCAGCGGCCGCCGCACCCCGTAGGCGCGCCGCGCGGCCAGATCGAACCCGACCGACAGCAGCCCGAAGAACGCGATGAAGTAGAGCCCGGACCACTTGGTGCCCAACGACAATCCGAGCAGCAGCCCCGCCCCGAACCGCCACCACCGCACCCCGAGCCGCGGCCCGAACGCCGTGAGTCCCACGCGCCCTTGGGCATCCGCGCGGGCGAGCCGCTCGCGCATGTGGTCCCTGTCCACGATCAGACAGCCGAACGCCGCCGTCACGAACAACGTCTGGAAAATGTCCAGCATGCCGATGCGCGAGGCCACGAACGTCGCCCCGTCGCAGATCAGTAGCAGTCCCGCGATCGTCCCGATGAGAGTCGAGCGGGTCAGCCGCCGCGTGATCCGCACGACCAGCAGCACCAGCAGGCATCCCGACAGCGCCGCGGTGAACCGCCATCCCCAGCTCGTGTAGCCGAAGATGGCCTCGCCGAGCGCGATCATCTGCTTGCCGACCGGCGGATGCACCACCAGCCCGAACGCCGGATTGTCCTCCACCCCGCCGCCGGTGACCATCTGCCACGCCTGCGGCGCGTAATGCTTCTCGTCGAAGACCGGCGTACCCGCGTCGGTCGGATAGCCCAGCTCCAGAAACCGGGTCACCCCCGCGATCACGGTCAGGAAGGCGGTGACCAGCCACCCCCGCATCCGATCCGTGGGCCCGAAATCGGGCGAGGGGCGCAGTGGCGCCGGACTCGACAAGGCCGGGCCCGCACCGATCGGCGGTCGCGCGTCGGTCAGCTGGGTCACGGCACGAGTCTATTGGCACCGGGGTCCCGTCCTTCGCTACCGTCCCTGCGAAGGAGATTCGGAAGGCATCCGAACCGAGACGGGAGTGGTGATGACCGATCAGCCGAGCGGGCGGTTGGTGCTCGCGGCGACGCCCATGGGGGACCCCGGTGACGCGTCGCGTCGGCTGCGGGAGGCGCTGGGCTCGGCCGAGGTCGTGGCCGCCGAGGACACCCGCCGCACGCGGACGCTGGCCAAGGCCCTCGAGGTGGAGATCAGCGGGCGCGTGGTGAGCTTCTACGATCATGTGGAGACCGCGCGAATCCCGTTGCTGCTCAACGAGATCGAGGCCGGACACACCGTGCTGTTGGTGACCGACGCCGGGATGCCGTCGGTCAGCGATCCGGGCTACCGCATGGTCGCGGCCTGTGTGGAACGCGGCCTCCCGGTGACCTGCCTGCCCGGCCCGTCGGCCGTCACCACCGCACTGGCCCTGTCCGGATTGCCGGTGGAACGCTTCTGCTTCGACGGCTTCCCGCCCCGCAAATCCGGTCCCCGCAAACAATGGCTGCGCACCCTGATCCGCGAACCGCGCGCGGTGGTCTTCTTCGAGGCCCCGCACCGACTGGCCGACTCCCTCACCGACGCCGTCGAGATCCTCGGCCCCGACCGCCGCGCTGCCGTCTGCCGCGAACTGACCAAGACCTACGAGGAGGTCGTCCGCGGCACCCTCGCCGAACTCGCCGCCTGGGCCACCGAGCACGCCCGCGGCGAGATCACCGTGGTGATCGAAGGCGCCCAACCCCTTTCGGCCGACCCCGCCGACCTCGTCGACGAAGTGGAGGCCCTGGTCACCGAGGGCATCCGCCTCAAGGAAGCTTGCGCCGAAATAGCCGCCGCCACCGGCGCCTCCCGCCGTGAACTGTACGACGCGGTCCTCGCCGCCCGCGCCCACGAGTAGGCCCGTCGATCCTCGAGGACCGGGGCCGACCGAGGCAGCGGGCGCGGAGCTCGTCGAGCCTCGTCAGTCCTTGGGCTCCACGTACTTCGGAAACACCGGCTCCGGCGCGGGCAGGGACAACCCCGCCTCGATCGGCGTCCCGATATCGGCGAACGTTCGCCCGGTCTGCCCCAGCTGGTCGAGGATGCGTCCCGCCGACCCGGGGATGACCGGCTGCACCAGGATCGAGACGATGCGCAGCACCTCGAGCGTCACGTACAGGACCGTGGCCTCGCGGGCGATGTCCTCCGGCGTGCCGGATTTGGCCAGCGCCCAAGGCTGTTGGGCGGAGAAGTAGCGGTTCGTCTCGCCCAGCGTCAGCCAGATCGCCTCCAACGCGAGATGCATCTGCTGCTGGTCGAATTCGGCGCGGCAGCGGTCGAGCAGGCCGTTGGCGCGGTCGAGCAACTCGCGGTCCGCGTCGGTGAACTCGCCGGGAGTCGGTACGGCCGAACCGAAGTCGCGCGCGACCATCTTCAGGCTGCGCTGCACGAGATTGCCGTACTCGTTGGCCAGATCGGTGTTGATGCGGCCGACAATGGCGTCGTGGCTGTAGGAGCCGTCCTGCCCGTAGGAGATCTCGCGCAGCAGGAAGAAGCGCACCGCGTCGAGCCCGTAGGCGTCGACCAGATCCAGCGGGTCGACCACATTGCCGACCGACTTGGACATCTTCTCGCCCTTGTTGAACAGGAACCCGTGCACGAACACGCGTTCGGGCAACTCGACCCCGGCCGACATGAGGAACGCGGGCCAGTACACCGTGTGGAAGCGGGTGATGTCCTTGCCGATGATGTGCACATCCGCGGGCCAGAACTTCCGGAACGCGTCGGAATCGGTGTTCGGGAAGCCCACGCCGGTGAGGTAATTGGTGAGCGCGTCCACCCACACGTACATGACGTGCGCCGGATCGTCCGGCACCGGCACACCCCAGTCGAAGGTGGTGCGCGAGATGGACAGATCCTTCAGCCCGGTCTTCACATAGCTGACGATCTCGTTGCGCCGCGTGCCCGGCAGGATGAAATCGGGCCGCCGCTCGTACAGTTCGAGCAGCCGGTCCTGGTACTTCGACAGCCGGAAGAAGTAGTTCGACTCCTCGGTCCACTCCACCGGGGTGCGCGTCTCGGTGGCGATGCGGGTGCCGTCGTCGAGGACGGTCGTCTCCTCCTCGGTGTAGAACGCCTCGTCGCGCACCGAGTACCAGCCGGAGTAGGTGTCGAGGTAGATGTCCCCGGCCGCGCGCATCCGCTCCCAGATCGCGACCGAGGAGACCTGATGGTCCTCGTCGGTGGTGCGGATGAACCGGTCGTAGGAGATGTCGAGGGTCTTGTCCATGGCCTCGAACACGTCGGAGTTCCGCGCGGCGTACTCCTCGACCGGGACGCCCGCGGCCTTCGCGGCCTGCTGCACCTTCTGGCCGTGCTCGTCGGTGCCGGTCATGAAGAACACGTCGAAGCCGTCCAGGCGCTTGAACCGCGCGAGGGCGTCCGCCGAGATGTACTCGTAGGCATGCCCGATGTGCGGCGCGCCGTTGGGATAGGCGATGGCCGTGGTGATGTAGAAGGCGGGGCGTCCGGCGTCAGTCATGGTGTTATTACTGTAGTCCGAGTGCCCCTGTCCGCTCGCGTCGATATCCCGGGTGACCATGCCTAGCAAACGTCCCGCGCCCGCCGCACCCGAACCGCTGTCCCCTCTGGTGGACGCGCACACCCATCTGGACGCCTGCGGCGCCTCGGATGCGGAAACCGTTGCGGCCGTGGTGGATCGGGCCGCGGCCGTCGGCGTCGGCCGGGTGGTGACCGTCGCCGACGATCTGGATTCGGCCCGGTTCGCCGTGCGGGCCGCGCACTGGGATCCACGCGTGTACGCGGCGGTCGCGCTGCACCCCACCCGCGCGAACGTCCTCGACGACGCCGCGAGGACCGAACTCGAGAAGCTGGCCGCGGACCCGCGCGTGGTCGCCGTCGGCGAGACCGGCCTGGACTACTACTGGCCCGGCAAACTCGACGGCTGCGCCGAGCCGCCCGAGCAGATCGAGGGCTTCCGCTGGCACATCGATCTGGCCAAGCGGCTGGGCAAACCGCTCATGATCCACAACCGCGAGGCCGACCGCGACGTGCTGGCCGTGCTCGCGGAGGAGGGCGCGCCGGACACGGTGATCTTCCACTGCTTCTCCTCCGACGAGGCGATGGCCCGGGCCTGTGTCGAGGCGGGTTACCTCCTGAGTTTCTCCGGCACGGTCAGCTTCAAGAACGCGCGGGAGCTGCGCGCGGCGGCGAAACTCGTGCCCGCCGAGTCGATCCTGGTCGAGACCGACGCGCCCTACCTCACCCCGCACCCGTTCCGCGGCGCGCCCAACGAGTCCTACTGCCTGCCCTACACCGTGCGCGCCCTGGCCGAACTGCGCGAACAGGTTCCGGCGGACCTCGCGGAGATCACCACCGCCAATGCCGAACGCGTCTACGGAATCGGCGCGTCGGCAGTGTCCTGAATCACAGGGAGACCGTTCGGTGAGCGACCGGTGACCGGGCGCACTACCATAACGGCGTCGTAATCTGGCCACGGCCGCGTCATCCGGCCGTGATGTGGAAAACGCCTGTTCCACGACTCGTGGTTGTCAGGCCCTGACCCCGTCGTTATCGTATTGTGACCATGCCGGAGCCTCGGATGTCCGCTCTCCAGCGGATCAACTCCTCGCGCTCGCCGCTGCTGTACGCGGCGATCGCCGCCTTGCTGATCACGCTGATCCTCGGCGCGTCGATGGCGATCCTGCACCGCAAGACCGTCACGCTGGTCGTCGACGGGGAACAGCGGACGCTGACCACGATGTCGCTCAAGGTGGGCGGGGTGGTCAAGGCGGCGGGCTTCGTGCTGAAGGCCAAGGACGCGCTCTCGCCCGGAGCGGACGCCGCGGTGGTCGACGGCGGCACGATCACGCTGAACCGCGCCCGGCCGGTGTCGGTCACCTTCGACGGCAAGGTGCACGAGCTGTGGACCACCGGCTACACGGTCGCCGAGGCGCTGACCCAATTGCAGATCCCCACAGACGTTTTCGTCTCCCCGCCGCGCCCGACGCCGCTGCCGCTCGAGGGCGCGGCGCTGGCCATCACGAGCCCGCGCACGGTGTTGCTGACCGATGGCGCGCAGCCCGCGGAGATCGTGCGCATCGCCGCGCCGACCGTGGGCGAGTTGTTGCAGGGCCGCAATGCCGCACTGGTGAACCAGGATTCGGTCGATCCCGCGCCCGACACCAAGCTGACCATCGGTATGAAGATCACCGTCACCCGCAAACGGGTGGAGAACCGCGTCGAGCGCGTGCCGCTGGATCCGCCGGAGAACGTCATCGAGGATCCGACCATGAACATGAGCCGCACGGTGGTCGAGAATCCGGGCAAGGCGGGCGTGCAGGACGTGACGTTCGCCGTCTCCATCGTGAACGGCCAGGACGCGGACAAGGATCCGATCGCCAGCAAGATCATCGTCCCCGCCGAACCCAAGACGGTCCGCAAGGGCGCCAAGCCCGGCACCGAGGTCCCGCCCGTGCGCGACGGCGCGATCTGGGACGCCCTGGCTCGGTGCGAATCCAATGGCAACTGGGCGATCAATACGGGCAACGGGTATTACGGCGGCATCCAGTTCGACCAGAGCACGTGGGAACGGCAGGGCGGTCTCCGGTACGCGCCGCGCGCGGATATGGCGACACGCGAGGAGCAGATCGCCATCGCCGAGGTGACGCGGGCGCGGCAGGGCTGGGGCGCCTGGCCCGCGTGCACGAGTCGGCTGGGGATCGGGTGAGCCCTACATCAAGGCCCCGCCGTCGACCCGGATCTCCGAACCCGTGATGTAGCGCCCGTCGTCGGAGGCGACCATGGCGACCGCGGCGGCCACGTCCTCGGGCTCGCCGAACGCGCCGTTGTTCAGCCAGCCGGTGAGGCGGGACAGCAGGTTCCAGTCGGCGTCGTCGGGAGCGGAGAAACTCTGGGTGAGGCCCGTCGCGATGCCGCCGGGGACGATGTTCACCGCCCGCAGGCCCTGCTTGGAGTACTCGAGGGCGATGGCCTTGGTCATGGCGTTCACGCCGCCCTTGGACGCGGCGTAGGCGGCCATGTACGGATGCGCGCCGTGCGCGGCGGTGGAGGAGAAGTTCACGATCACCGGGTGGCTCGACGCGAGCAGATGCGGGATCGCGGCCTGGACCATGAGGAATGTGCCGGTGAGATTGACCCCGATGATCTGATTCCACGACTCCAGCGACATCTCGTGGGTGTGCGCGGAGCGATGGATTCCGGCGGCGTTCACCAAAACGTCCAGGCCACCGAGGAATTCGACGGCCGCGGCGCTGCCCGAGCGGACCGATTCGGGATCGGAGACGTCCAGGACCACGGTGTGCAAGCGGGAGCGGGAGTCCGCGGCGGCGTTCTCGACGGTCTCCTTCAGCCCCGCCTCGGACACGTCCACGCCGACCAGCGTCGCGCCCTCGTCGAGCAGCCGGTGGACGACCGCCCGGCCGATGCCCGAACCCGCGCCGGTGACGAGCACCCGTCGTCCGTCGAATCTACGCTGCATTGCGCTCGTCCTAACTCTCTGCGGGACCTTCTGGCGACACACCGAAACTAGAACGTGTATCAGTTGGCGTCAATGTGTACTCTCATTCCGATCGGTCTGGTCTGCTCGTCCTGATGGAAAGTGGTGCTGGATGCGGTTTTTCGGGGTTCCCGGGCGGGTGGCGGCGGCATTGGCTGCCGGGGTGACGGTGCTGGCGGGCGCGACCCCGGCGACGAGCGCGGGCCCGGCGCCCGGTACGCCGATCGCGGTCGTCGCTCGGCCTCCCGGGTGGCGCGATATGCCCGGCACCGGGTCGGCGCTCGAGTACTGGACGACCGGCTCGGACGGTTCGGTGCTCCCCGCTACGGGCGCGGTACTGATTCCGTCCGGTCCCGTACCCGAGGGTGGGTGGCCCATCCTCGCCTTCGATCACGGTTCGCTGGGTCTCGGTCCCGGCTGCGGCGGACAGTCCGAGCCGGAGCGTGGGCCGTGGGTGGAACAGCGGGTGCGGGAGGACGTCTTCCTGCGCGGATTCCTGACCAAGGGCTTCGCCGTCGTGGCTCCCGACTATCTGGGGTTGGGCCGGTTCGACACCGGGACGCATCCGTATCTGGAGTTGAAGACGGAGGCGAGCGCGACCGTGGACATGGTCGGCGCGGCCCGGGCGGCGCATCCGGAGTTGGGTCGGCGGTGGGTGGTGCTGGGTGGATCGCAGGGCGGGCAGGCGGCGTTGGGGACGGCGCGTTCGGCGCGAAAACTGGCTCCGGACTTGGATTTTCGCGGTAGCGTGGTGATCGACCCGGGGTCGGATATCGAGACGTTGTTGCCGATGGCCGGGCCGGGGGGGCCGGATCTGCCCAGTGCCTATGGGGACGCGCTGACGGCGTTCGTGGTGAGCGTGTTCGCCGGGTTGCGGGTCGCACGGCCGGATATCGATATCGAGGGTTACCTCACGCCCCGTGGTCGTCGGATTCTCGATGCCGTCGACAAACGGTGCCTGGACGAGATCGCGGACCTGGTGGCCGGTATCGGAATCAGCGATCTGCTGGCCGAGCCGCTGGGAGACGAGCACTTCCGGGCGGTGATCGCCGACTATCTGGGCGTGCCGACGAGCGGCTACGACCGCCCTGTTCTGTTGTTGCTCAACGCTTTCGATACGACCGCCCCGTCCCCGTTGCACGCCGCGTTGGTGGCGCGGCTGGCGGCGGGCGGGGCGGATCAGCGGGTGGTGTGGGGCGCGGGTCGGCACATGCAGTTGAACGGAGAGATGCGGGCGGCACTGGACGACTTCCTCGATCGGGCGCGTGCCTCCTGAACCCCGCTTGATAGTTTGTCGACGTGTCCGAACCCGTCGTCGCCGCCCGTGGCCAGGCCGCTCTACTCGGTCCCGCCGAGGTCAGGGCGCTGGCGGAGCGATTCGGCGTGCGACCGACCAAGCAGCTCGGGCAGAACTTCGTGCATGACGCCAACACGGTGCGGCGCATTGTCGCGGCGGCCGGGGTGGGGCGTGAGGATGTGGTGCTCGAGGTGGGGCCGGGCCTCGGCTCGCTGACCCTCGCGCTGCTGGACGTCGTGGACCGGGTCATCGCGGTGGAGATCGATCCGGTATTGGCTTCCCACCTTCCTCGGACAGTCGCCGATCGCGCGCCCGACCTCACCGACCGCCTGGACGTCGTCGAGGCTGACGCCCTTCGAGTGTCCGCCGCCGACCTCCCCGGTACTCCCACCGCGTTGGTGGCCAATCTGCCCTACAATGTGGCGGTTCCGGTTCTTTTGCATCTGCTGGCCGAAATCCCTTCCATCAGAACGGCTTTGGTGATGGTGCAGGCGGAGGTGGCGGAACGTCTTGCCGCCGAGCCGGGTTCGCGGGTGTATGGTGTGCCCAGTGTGAAGGCGGGCTATTTCGGCACCGTCCGCCGGGCTGGTTCCGTTGGCCGCCAGGTCTTCTGGCCTGTTCCGCAGGTCGAATCGGGCCTCGTCCGCATCGATCGATACCCGACTCCACCGTGGCCTCAGGACGCCGCGCATCGCCAGCGGGTCTTCAGCGTCATAGACGCCGCATTCGCCCAGCGCCGCAAGACCCTTCGAGCGGCCCTTGGATCGTGGGCGGGTAGCGCGGCTGAAGCCGAATCGCGGCTTCGGGCGGCGGGGATCGATCCCGCTGCTCGGGGGGAGACGTTGACGACGGGCGAGTACGTCGAACTGGCCTCCCAATCTTCCGCCCGGTAATCGCTATTCCTCGGTCTCCAGGCAGGCTGTGGCCTGCCTCAAGGCATTCGGGCCGGTATCCCCCGAGCGGAAACACCGCTCACCCGCGGTCCGCGATACCTAGCGTCCGCGTGGCTCGAGACCGCGTTTCCTCTCCAATTCCAGTGCTTGTTGCTTCGCGCGGCCATCGCGAACCACCTCGGGAGCCTGGATCGGCGCGCCCGGCAAGGCCACGCCCGGCGCTGGCCTACCCTTATTCATCAATTCCATTATTCTTTGCAGCTCGGGCGCGTATCCACGTTGCCTCGCCAACTCCAATTGCTGCTGCTGCCACTCGAGAGCGGCTTCGCGGGCCGCTTGCGCCTGCGCTTCGCGCTCAGCGACCTTCCCTATGGCTTCGATACCCTGAGTGAGTTCCTGGCGTTGATTCTCGCGACCTCGAGCAAGGATCTCCTCCATTATCCTCGCTTGTTCGCCATCCAAGCCCATCTCCCTGAGCATGGCTTTCGTCTGGGATCGTTCAGCCTTACGCACGGATCGAAGTTCCTTGGTCACCGACCTGTACGTCTGAGTTACGTCGTTGGCGTCGAGCGCTCTTTCTTCAGCGACGGCGAGTTGTTGGACGTTCTCCTTCACTGCCTTGGCTAGGGCTTCTTTCCGCTTTTCAAGAGCTTTGGCCTTCTCGGCTTGACGCCGTTTCTCTTCCTTGTCCTTCTCTAACGCCCTCGCTTCGTTCTCTTTCGCCAGCCGCCTCTTCTCGAGGCTCTTGGCGACAGTGAGTGCCGTCCGAAGCTGTTCACGGGTGATTTCCTTGACGACAAACTGACCCGGATACCTTGTTTGAAGCTCTCTGATCTCTTCTTGAACCTCTTTGTCGACTCGCGCGCCTTCTACTATCACCCACTCCACGGTGTAGCCTTGCCGAATTGCGACCTCGTCTTTGGCGAGTTGCGGTAAAGACTTTTCTTTATCGACTCTACCCGCTTTGTATTCGGTCGCTTCGCGAAGCTTCTGATTGGCTACGTCGTGTACGCGGTCACTGAATTGGGTTTTCGATCTAACTTCTTTTTTATACCCGAGTTCGGGAGTCTGGCCGCGTATAGCAGCCATGCCGTCACGGAATCGGTTACCCACCTCGCGGGCACGAATCCATTGCGTTCTCGCCCGGTACCAGTCCGCCCGGCCTCGTGCCGGTAGCCCTTGCATCCATTTATCGCCGCCGTATCGGCGATATTGTTGCTCGAGCCGGTCGTTCCACTCGACCATCGCGTCCCCCCGAGGACTCGCGGGCTAGGGTTTCGGCATGTTCATCCACTCATCGAGCGGCGGCCTACCGGCCCGCACCCAGGACTTATAAGTCTGCTCACTTCTCGCGAATATTCCGGACCAATAGGTGCCTATCTTTCTGTGAACAGCAGCTGTGATCAAATTTGCGACATCCAAATACGCTTCTGTCCAGTCTTCCCGGACCACTGGGCCGAAACCTGAATAGCGATCGCCGTGATAATCGGGCACGTTGAACCATTCACCCTCGAAGTTGCGTACGAATACCTCGCCGATAAATCGGGTGAACTGATCTGCTATACCGCTATTCTGCGGAAGGTCTACATTGGTAATGGAGGTGAAGCGTTCGAGTGCTGCGCGTTCCGCCCGATCCAACCCCTCGGCCGACCACGGATTTCCCGGCATGTCCGGAAGCGTCTCCGTCAAAAACGTGCGAAGCTGGGACTCCATCAATTCACTCGAAATCCATTCGAGCCATTTCGGGTCTTGCTGGTCCCGTTCGATCTGCTCGAGTTCCGCCTTCGTATAGGGCCGAAAATCTCCCATGCTGATCACTCCTCGTCGTCGCACCGGTCGAACAAGAGGGTACGGATACGTCCCGAATCCGGCTTCATTCGACCCGCTTCGATCAGCGTCCGCAACGCGGCCTGCTTACGCGGGCAATCCTCGAGTACACAGTCGCGGTGCTGCTGGGTGATCTTGTGTGCCTGGTCGGGGGTGAGTGGTCCGTGGGGAGCATTGTGCAACCATCCGACCGCTTGCTGTTCCTGCCCGATTCGGTCCTGGATCTCGTGGACGCTGACCCCGGCTTCCTCGTGGTTGGCGTTCTCGCGCCACCAATCGAACGACATCGCACCCCCTTGTAGCCCGTGGTTGGCAGGCACCCCGTAGCAGGTGGTCGTCACCGCCACAGGGGTTACATCTGACGCTACGAACCAGCCGGCCCGGCAAGCTAGGAGTTTGGAAGAACTTGCACACATCGGACCGTTTCGGCGCGGTTTGTACTTCGGCACGTCACCATGGTTGACGTGCAGCAAGTAGTTGCACGCGGGTGTGCAGGAGGTAGCGCCATGTGCTTGCGTTTTCTCGGCAAAGGTGGGTCCGGCAAGGATGACTGCCCGGCGGTCTACGCAACCGACGACGGCCGGTATCTGCTCGTCGGCTGGCGGACCGGTCGCGTCGGCACCATCGAGATTCCACACTTGTTGCTCGGGTTCGTGGAGTCCCGAACGTTCATCGGGGCAGCGATGACAGACACCGGCCGCGGCACCTTCACTCTGAGCGGCGAACCGGTCACCGATCCCGAGACGCTCGAAGAGTTGAAGATGGAAGACTGCGAGGCAGCTATTAAAGTGCCGAAACCTGAAAGGACGTACTTCGGTGGAGTTCCGGCAGACGCGCGAACTCTTGCGGCAGTGTCAGCGTGAAGCATTCCGGCTAGAAGTTCGAGACTCGTACGGGGTACCAGGCGAACAAGAACCAATGCAGCGGTTCTTGAACAATGAACCGTTCGATCTGCGGGGATGGTTTCAAGACTGGTACGACTTCGTACAAGAACAATCCGCGCGGGGTGTGACCATCCGGCGCGTACGTGTCCTCACCGTTCCGCACACCGACTATCACGATTGGTTGCTGACGCTCGCAGCTCTCAACGTGGAGGCAGGCGAGGATATCCGATACCTGCCCCGACACGACGCGGGGGAAACACCGAGGGACGATTGGTGGTTGCTGGACAATGAAACAGTTGCGTATCCGTTAGCAGACCGGGAAGGTAGGGCGGTCGGGGGAGTTGGAGTTACCACCGACCCGCATATCGTCGCCTACTGTCGAACCGAAAGAGACCGGTTATGGTCTGAAGCGACTCCATACGTCGAATACGCACGGATGATGTCTCGTCCGTGAGCAGTTCGGTACAGGAAGCCCGGGAAGCTCTCGGTAAGCGTCTCCGTGAAATCAGGAAACGCGCCGATATCACCGGCCGGGAGCTTTCTCGTCGCGAAGGTTGGCACGAGTCCAAAGTATCGAAGATCGAATACGGCAAGCTACGTGCCTCCGACGCCGATATTCGGGCGTACTGCAAACATTCGAACGCTGAAGACCAACTGGTAGATCTTTTAGCCACAGTACACAATATTGACTCCGCATACGTCGAATGGCGGAGGCATCTCGGAACTGGAATTAAATCCGGTCAGCAAAAAACTCTGAAGCTCGAAGCGGATTCCCGTCTGATTCGCAACTATCAGCCGTATATCGTAACCGGTCTACTTCAAACTCCGGAGTATGCCGAAGCGATGATTCGGTGGGTTTCGGAGTTTTACCAGATACCGGATGACGTCGAACAAGCCGTTTCCGTCCGAATGGAACGGCAACAAGTCTTGTACCGGCGAAACCACCGTTTCCACTTCCTGATCGGAGAACAAGCCCTCTACACCACGGTAGGAGACGACTCGGTGATGGTCGGGCAACTCGACCGTTTGTTGTCGGCGGGAAGCCTCCCGCGAGTGACATTCGGGATAATTCCGCTGACCGCAGAGGCACGAGTGTTGTTCAATAACTTCGTCATGTACGACAACCGGTTGGTGACCGAAGAAGGCTCTACCGCGAAGCTCACGGTTACGCAACCGCGGGAGATAGCCCAGTACGGCAGGGCGTTCGATGTGCTCGCCAGACAGTCGGTAACCGGGGAAGCCGCCCGCGCCTTGATCCGGTACGCACTCGAGACAAGGACCGAATAGCCCTACCAACCCAGCCGCACCCCTTATCGGGCCTCGCACACCTTGCAGGGGGTGCGGATCCGAATAAAGGGTGCGGCTGGGTTGCCGAACTCAGTGGAAGGCTCTGAGGCGGAGGCTGTTGCTCACCACGAAGACGCTGGACAGCGCCATGGCGGCGCCGGCGAGCATGGGGTTGAGCAGGCCCAGGGCTGCCAGGGGGATGGCGGCCACGTTGTAGCCGAAGGCCCAGAAGAGGTTGCCCTTGATGGTGCGGAGGGTGGCTCGGGACAAGCGGATTGCCGTGGCTACCGTGCGGAGGTCGCCGCGGACCAGGGTGATGTCACCGGCCTCGATGGCGACGTCGGTGCCGGTGCCCATGGCGAGGCCGAGGTCCGCCTGAGCCAAGGCCGCAGCGTCGTTGACGCCGTCGCCGACCATGGCGACCACTCGGCCTTGGTCCTGCAAGCGTTTGACCTCGTCGAGTTTGTCGCTGGGCAGGACCTGGGCGATCACCTCGTCGATCCCGACCTGCGTGGCGACGGTCCGCGCGGCGGCCTTGTTGTCCCCGGTCAACAGCACCGGAGTCAGGCCCAGAGCCCGCATGTCGGTGATGGCCTCCGCGCTGGTGGGCTTCACCGCGTCGGCGATCACCAGCACGCCACGAGCCACGCCGTCCCAAGCGACCACGATGGCGGTCTTTCCGGCGGCCTCGGCCTCGGACTTGGCTTGCGCCAAAGCGTCCGGGACCGTGATCGCCCAATCCTCCAGCAGCTCGGTGCGGCCGATGACCACGGCCCGCTCACCCACGAGACCCTGCACACCCTTACCGCCGTGCGACACGAACTGCCGCACCGGCTCCGGCGTCAGCCCCCGCTCACGAGCGCCAGCCACCACCGCTCGAGCCACCGGATGCTCCGACCCGTGCTCCACCGCCGCCGCGACCGCGAGCAGCTCCCCGGCATCCACACCCGCCCCCGGAACCACCTGCGCCAGACTCATTTTCCCGGTCGTCACCGTCCCGGTCTTGTCCAACACCACGGTATCGATCCGCCGCGTCGACTCCAACACCTGCGGCCCCTTGATCAGAATTCCCAGCTGCGCCCCACGCCCGGTCCCCACCAGAAGCGCGGTCGGCGTGGCCAATCCGAGCGCACACGGGCAGGCGATGATCAACACCGCCACCGCCGCACCGAACGCCGTCGCCACCGAGATTCCGGTGCCGAGCCAGAACCCCAGCGTCGCAACGGAAATCGCGATCACGATCGGCACGAACACCCCGGCCACCCGGTCGGCCAGCCGCTGCACCTGGGCCTTGCCGTTCTGCGCCTGCTCCACCAGCTTCGCCATCTGCGCCAGCTGGGTGTCCGAGCCGATCCGGGTGGCGCGGACCGTCAGCACCCCACCGGCGTTGACCGTCGCGCCCACGACCTCATCGCCGGGACCGACCTCCACCGGCACGGACTCGCCGGTGAGCATGCTCATATCGATCGCCGAATTGCCCTCCAGGACAACGCCGTCGGTGGCAACCTTCTCCCCGGGTCGCACCAGGAACCGCTCGCCGACCCGCAGGCTGTCGACCGGCACGCGCACCTCGCCGCCGTCCCGCAGCACCGCGACGTCCTTGGCGCCCAACTCGAGCAGCGCGCGCAGCGCGGAACCGGCCCGTTCCTTGGCGCGGGTCTCGAAGTACCGGCCCGCGAGGATGAACACGATCACCCCGGCCGCGACCTCGAGGTAGATGTCCGACGCCGCCCCGCCCCGGTCGACCGCGAAGCTGAAACCGTGTGTCATCCCGGGCATTCCGGCGTCACCGAAGAACAGCGCGTACACCGACCAGGCGTAGGCCGCCAGCGTGCCCAGCGAGATCAGCGTGTCCATGGTGGCCGTCGCGTGCCGCGCGTTCACCCACGCCGCCCGATGGAACGCCGCGCCGCCCCAGAACACCACCGGCGTGGCGAGGGTGAGCGAAAGCCATTGCCAGTTGCGGAATTGCAACGCCGGAACCATCGCCAGCACGATCACCGGCACCGCCAGCGCGAGGCTGATCAGCAACCGTTGCCGCAGCAGCTGGGCCGGGGACGCGGCGGTCGTCGGCGCGGGCGCGTCCTCGTGCAGGTGCGCGGTGTATCCGGCGTCGACGACCTTCTCGATGAGATCCGCGGGCGTCACCGTCGCCGGGAAGTCGACCCGCGCCTTCTCCGTCGCGTAGTTGACCGTCGCGGTGACGCCGTCGATCCGGTTGAGCTTCTTCTCGATTCGGGCCGCGCACGAGGCGCAGGTCATCCCGCCGATATCGAGTTCGACCGAGCGTTCGTTCGTGGGCGCGCTCACTGATGACCTCCTTCGTGATGGTCGTGGCCGCCGGAAGTCGGTGCGCCGCCGGAGCTTTCGACGGTGAACTCCGCGGTGTGCACCGCGCCGCCGTGCGAGAAGTCCAGGTACAGCCGGTAGGTCCCGGCGCTGGGGGCCTGGGCGTGGAAGGCGACCCGCGGGCCCGCGGGGGTCGAGCCGACCTCGCCCTCGGGATGTACGTGCAGGTACGCCAGATCACTGCCGCGCAACGCGACCAGGTGCGCGTACGCGCCGAGATAGGGCTCGAGATCGGTCACCGGTGTGCCGTCGCGAGTGACGGTGAAGGTCAATTCGCTTCCGGCCGTGGTCAATTCGCCGTTCAGGGTGACGCGGTAACCATCCACCTCGGCGGTGTTCGACGGCGCGGGCAGCGGGCGCGGCGTGCTCGTCCCGGCGACGGTCAGGGTGCGGCTGAGCACCAGCTCGCCCGGTCCGGCGGCGGGGGAGAAGTCGGCGAAGACGCGGTAGGCGCCGGGTTCGGCCCACTTCCAGTCCAGCGACCAGGTGCCGTCGGCGGCGAGCCGCGGATGCACGTGGCGGTATTCGGCCGTGTCGGAGCGCACCACGATGAGGTGCAGTTGCTTCTCGTGCAGCGTGGTGAACGCGGTGACCGGCGCGGCGTCGGGCCCGGTGATCCGGAAACTCAGCGTCCCCGGGCGATTCGTCTCGGTGGGGGCCGAGAGTTCGTCGAGGGTGTAGCCCGCCTCGGTGGTGCGCAATCCGGTGTTCATCGCCTCGCCTGCCTGCGTCGAATGAGAATCGTCGTGCCCGGGGGCCGCCCCGGTCCGGTCGCCCACCAGGGCGCCGAGACCGAGCGCGGCCGCGAACAGCACGACCAGCCCGCCGCCGAACGCGGCGAACCGGAGTCTGTCGGTCATGAATTCGCCACCTCGTAGCCCGCCTCGTCGACGGCGGCGGCGACCGCGTCGTCGGAGATCGGCGTGGCGGATTCGACCCGGACCGCGCCGGTGGCCAGATCGACCTCGACCGCGGTGACGCCGTCGATCCTACCGATCTCCTTCTGCACCGATGCCACGCAGTGTCCGCAGGTCATGCCGGTGACGGTGTAGGTGCTGGTGGCCATGAGCATCTCCTCGTTCTCGGTTTCGATACGGTGAGGGGGTATCTCGCCGCTAGGAATGAAGATACCCCTGGGGGGTAGTTGAGGCAAGTGGCCGCCGCACGGGGGCGGGGTCCGCATTACGCTTGGGGCTCGTGCTCTCAGTTGTGCCCAGTCCCGTGGTCGTGCGGGCCCCGTCCAAGGTGAATCTGCACCTGGGGGTGGGTGAGGTGCGCGCGGACGGATATCACGAGCTGACCACGGTTTTCCAGGCCCTGTCGCTCGGCGACGACCTGGAGATCTCCCCGGCGGCCTCGCTCGCGGTCCGCGTCGTCGGCGAGGGCGCCGCCGAGGTGCCGACCGACCGGACCAATCTGGTGTGGCAGGCCGCGGTGCGGCTGGCGCATCTGGGCGGCCGGGCGCCGCTGGTGGAGTTCGCGATCCGCAAGGGCATTCCGGTCGCGGGCGGGATGGCCGGGGGGAGCGCCGACGCGGCCGCGGCGCTGGTCGGTCTGAACGAGCTGTGGGATCTGGGGTTGAGCCGGGACGAGCTGGCGGTCATCGGCGCGGAATTGGGCAGTGATGTGCCCTTCGCCCTCTACGGCGGCACCGCGCTGGGTCGCGGGCGCGGGGAGAAGCTGCTTCCGGTGTTGTCCCGCAAGGCTTTTCACTGGGTGCTGGCCCTCGCCAAGGGGGGCCTGTCCACTCCCGCGGTCTTCCGCGAGCTGGACCGGCTCCGCGAGCAGGGCAACCCGCCGCGCCTCGGCGAACCCCAGGAACTGCTCCAGGCCCTCGCCTCCGGCGATCCACACCAGCTGGCCCCCCTGCTCGGCAACGACCTGCAAGCGGCGGCATTGTCGCTGAAACCGGAACTCCGCCGCACCCTGCGCGCGGGGGTCGAGGCGGGCGCCCTCGCCGGAATCGTGTCCGGTTCGGGCCCCACCTGCGCCTTCCTATGCGCCGACGAATCCACCGCCGTCGCCGTCTCGGCCGAACTGTCCGGCGCGGGCGTGTGCCGCAGCGTCCGCACGGCCTCGGGCCCGGTGCCCGGCGCCCGGGTGGTCGGCGACGCGCCGCACCACGCCTGACGGTCAGCCGACGATATCCGCGATCCGATCGACCTGATCGGGATCCGTACCGTAGCAGTAGAAGATCAGTTCATCGGCCCCGAGATCGGCGAATCGCGTTATGGCCGAGCGTATTCCGTCGGCCGAGGTGATCATTCCCTCGACCATGAAATCGGCCCGCCCACTGAACTCGTAGTAGGCGCGCATGGCCGAAGTCGCTTGTTCGACAACGGAATCCGGCCCGATCGCGGCGTTCACCTGCGCGACGACGCGCGGTTCGCCGGGCCGCCCGTGCTCCCGCCAGGAACGCCGCGCCGTCTCGATGAGCCCTCCGGCCCAGGAAGGCGGTGCGGCACAGAGGAATTTACCACCCCATCGCCCCACGCGTTCGAGCGCGGCGGGTTGGAAGCCGCCGAACAAGAGCTCGGGGCCTGGGTCGGGGGTGTGCCGGGGTGACGAGGTGCCGCCGTACGGCGCGATCGTCGAGCGGCGCTCGTCGGGCGACGGGCCGATCGGTCCGCACGTGTCGCTGTACGGCGCACCGGCCCACAGCTTTCGCATCAAGCCGAGTTGCTCGTCCAACCGCCGCCCCCGCGTCCGCAGTTCGGTCCCCGACGCCTCGTGGTCATCGGCCCGACCGCCGACCCCCACTCCGAGGATCAGACGGCCGCCGGAGAGCCTATGCAGCGTGGCGGCCTGTTTGGCGAGCAGGGCGGTGTCGCGCAGCGGAGCCAGCAGGACCTCGGTCTGGAGGTTCACCCGGGTCGTGATCCCCGCCAGCGCGGCGAGGGTGACCAGCGGTTCGGGATTGTCGTAGACCAGCCGGTCGAGCAGCCCGAGCGTGCTGAAGGGGCCCGCGTCGGCGCGACGCGCCCATTCGGGGAGAATGGTGGGGTCGGCGATGGGGAGGCCGAGGCCGATACGCATGAGAAATCCTTACGTGAAGTGGGTAGGGCAACGCTCGCCGCCCACTCCTGACCTCGCTCGAGGCCGGGTTCCCGCTCTGCGGCAGTACTTCTGGGGAACACCCGTCGGATTGCCGCAACCATAGGACGGGCCTGCGCGCCTTGGCAAGTCGCGACCCCCAGTACCCTGGCCGATGCACGAAACCGACGACACCGAGGACCCATGGCGAACCTGATCAATCTCGAACAAGTCCACAAGAGCTTCGGCGTGCAGCCGTTGCTGGACGACGTCTCGCTCGGCGTGCAGGAGGGCGAGCGGATCGGGGTCGTGGGTCTCAACGGCGGCGGTAAGACGACGCTGCTGGAGGTGCTGACCGGGATCGAGGAGCCCGACAGCGGCCGGGTCAGCCGGGTGAACGGCCTGCGCATGGCCGTGGTCACCCAGCGCGGCGTGCTGCCCGAGGGCGCGACGGTCGGCGAGGTGGTGCTGGCCGGGCTGGCCGAGGACGCCCGCACCGACGGCATCGCCGAACACGAGTGGGCGGCCGATCCCCGTATCCGTTCCGTACTCGAGGGCATCGGCATCGCCGACCTGGGGATGGACGCGAGCGTGACCAACCTCTCCGGTGGCGAACGCCGCCGGGTCGCGCTGGCCGCGGCCCTGGTCCGCGAACTCGATCTGCTCGTCCTCGACGAACCCACCAACCACCTCGACGTCGAGGGCGTGCAGTGGCTGGCCGAACATCTGCTCTCCCGGCGCAGCGCCCTGGTCGTCGTCACCCACGACCGCTGGTTCCTCGACACCGTCGCCACCCGCACCTGGGAGGTCGTGGGCGGCAGGGTCGAGAGCTACGAGGGCGGCTACAACGACTGGATCTTCGCCCGCGCCGAACGCTCCCGCCAGGCCGACGCCAGCGAGGCCCGCCGCCGCAACCTCGCGCGCAAGGAATTGGCCTGGCTGCGCCGGGGACCGCAGGCCCGCACCTCCAAACCCCGCTACCGCGTCGAGGCGGCCGAGGCCCTCATCGCCGATGTCCCGCCCCCGCGCGACACCGTGCAGCTGGCGTCGTTCGCGCGAAAGCGGCTGGGCCGCGTGGTGATCGAACTCGAGGACGTCACCCTCACCACCCCCGACGATCGCGAACTCGTCCACGACCTCACCTGGCGGCTGGCCCCCGGCGAACGCGCGGGTCTGGTCGGCGTGAACGGCTCCGGCAAGACCACCCTGCTGCGCGCCCTGGCGGGGGACGCGCCGCTGGCCGCGGGCAAGCGGATCCAGGGCCAGACCGTCCGGATCGGCTGGCTCCGGCAGGAACTCGACGATCTGCCCACGAATATGCGTGTGCTGGAAGCGGTCTCGGATGTCGCCGAGCGAACGACGCTGGGTGACAAGGAGATATCGGCCGGGCAGCTCGCCGAACGGCTCGGCTTCACCCCGGCCAAACAGCGCACCCCCGTCGGCGACCTGTCCGGCGGCGAACGCCGCCGCCTGCAACTGACCCGCATCCTCATGAGCGAGCCCAACGTGCTGCTGCTCGACGAGCCCACCAACGACCTCGACATCGACACCCTGCAACAACTCGAGGATCTGCTCGACGGCTGGCCCGGCACCCTCGTGGTGATCAGCCACGACCGCTACCTCATCGAGCGCATCTGCGACAGCACCTGGGCGCTGTTCGGCGACGGGAAACTCACCAATCTGCCCGGCGGCATCGAGGAGTACCTGCGCCGTCGCGCCGCCCTCGCCGAGGCCCCGCGTCGCGCCCAGACCGCCGCCGCGAGCGCGCCCGCGACCGATTCGGCCGCCTACCGCGCGGCCCGTAAGGAACTGTCCAAACTCGAACGCGCCCTGGAGAAACTCACCGAACGCGAGGAGCGCCTGCACCAGGCCCTCGCCGAGGCGGCCACCGAACCCGACCGCCTGGTCTCGCTCGGCGCGGAGCTCAAACAGGTTCAGGCCGAGAAGGATTCGACCGAGGAGCGCTGGCTCGAACTCGCCGAGCAGGTCGGCTGACTACAGCGCCTGATCCAGCGGCGGCACCGGCAGGCAGGCGCGCACGAAATGCGCGCCGAAGCCGGTGAGCGCGATGCTGCGATAGAACACCTTGGTCCCGAACCCGCTGCGCTTGAGCAACTTCCGCACCTCCGGCTGCGACTCCAGCAGCTGGTAGCGGGTCGGGTTGTCCAGCGCGTCGGGGGACCGGTCGGCCAGCCCGAGCCGCCGCAGATTGGTCAGGTAGGCGTCGCAGCGTTCGGGGAAGCGGACGGCGGCGTCCTCGCCGATCATGGTGAGGCCCATACCCGTTCGCTCCGTGCGCCCGAGCCGCACCTCCAGCGCGGGCTGCGCGCCGTCGAGATACAGGTGCCGCAGGATGCGCGCCTCGTCGGGCGCGAGTTCGGCGAGGATGCGCGCGAAGGCGGGATGATCGTCGTCGACGGCGTGCACATCGGCCGAGCGGCGCAGCAGTTCGGCCCCCCGCTCGCGCAGGGCCTGCGCACCGGGAACCGCGCCGGCGGGATCGGGGCGGGGGATGCCGAGCGCGCGCCGCACCGAATCCCGTACCTGCTCACCGGCATCCGAGAGCACCTCGCGCGTCGGCCGACCGGCCATACTGCCGCGCACCACCGTGCCGGTGACGCCGAGGGCGGTGCCCAGACCCCACGCGGTCGCATCCGTCACCGCCGATACCGCCACCCAGACGACGCCCGTCGCGGTGCGCACCGGACCGACGGAGCGCGGGGCGACCTCCGCCGCGGCCCGGGGCACGAGTTCGGTGGAATACTCGGGACCTTCGTCGTCGTCCGAGTGGTTCACCACGGCCATGGGGCTACTCCTGTTCCGAAGATCAGGATATGAGCGTAACCGGCCAGCAGGCCCAACACGCCGCCATGGACGAACAAGAGCCATTCATCCTGTTTTATCGCCGCGCGCAACATATCCACGAAGTCCGGCGGCGACAGCGCGGCCATCTGTTTGGCGATGTACTGACTGACCGACTTGCTCTGCTGCGCGTTGAACGCCGGATCGGCGAAGGCGACCGGCGCGAGATTCTTGGCCTCGTCGGCGAATCGGGTCCGCAGGTGCTCGTAGTCGTTGCGGCCGATCACGAATTTCAGTGCGCCCCGGGCGGGTCCGAGCGCGCGGTCGGTGGCCGGGCGCAGCGTGTCCTCGAGCACCTGCATGGTCCGGTCCGAGCGCGGGCCGTTGAGCAGTTCGTCGCCGACGTTGGCGATCGTGATGATCTGGTTGGCCACCAGATCCGCGTAGCCCTCGGTGATCTCGGGCTGCCGCTTGATCAGCAGGCCCTGCCGCCACGGGCACCACCACTTCGGATAGGCCGGGGCGAAGATCAGATTCAGGCCGATCCAGTTGACCACCCAGCCGATGATCACGCCGCCGACGGGCAGCACGATCAGCGGGTGCGGGTACAGGTGCAGGATGAACACCAGGATCACGCCCATGGGCGCGCCGAAGTAGAAGCCGAAGTTCTGCATGAACCGCAGCTCCTTCGCGCCCAGCACCTGGAACACCATGTTCAGCAGCTGCGGGCGGGACTGGAAGTAGCGGATCACCATCTGCTTGACGTCGAGCAGTTGCTCGATGTTGTTGCCCAGCTCCTCGGTGAGCTCGCGCAGGATGTCGGGCAGCTGGTCGCGCACCCGATCGTGCACGACCTCGCGGACCTGCGCGGGCAGGTTGAACCACAGCTGCGGATGCTCCCGGATCGCGATCTCCTCGACGATGTCGCGGATCTGGTCCTGCGCGATCGCGGTCAGGTGTTCGGCCAGCGCGTCGGGTTCGAGCTCGCGATAGAAGTCGGCGACGCTGCCCAGTTTGGACAGACCCTTGTCCACGGCGATCGAGGCCATCTTGTCCGCGCGGGAGGGCACGATGCCCTGCCAGCCCGCCCGGCCGTCCCACTGCAACAGCGGTAGCACCTGGACACGCTTGGGCAGGTATGGAAACAGCCACCGCAATCCGGGAACGTGCACTCCGTGGAAACGCAAGGGCTTGAACAGCATCAGAATGCCGGTCCAGTTGGTGATATAGCCGATCACTCCGGTGAACAGGGGGATGGTGATCAACTCCAGCCACCACGACGGCCCCACCTCGAACACACTCTCCAGCACGACACCCTCCTGCCGACCCGTAACGGGTGACCGCCGCCACACCGGCACCTCAACGTACCCCGTCGGCACGCTGGACCTTACTGTGGATTCAGGAAACCGGTCCAATTCTGGCGAGGGAACTGGTTCACCGGGGTCGAGGGTGGAAGACTTCGGCCGTAACGACGAATTTCGGAGAAGCACGTGGCAGACGACAGGACCGGCCGGGAAGTGGTCCGACCCGGGTCCCGTGCCGTGGAACGCAGCTCGGATGTGGAGAAGCGGCAGATCAGCAACGAGGCCCGCCTCATTCGGGGGGTGTTCCGGGCCGCCGGGCTCGCGGCGGGGACGGCCGTCCGGGGCGGCCAGTGGGCCGTCGGCACCACCTACGAGGTCGGCAAGCAGATCACCCAGGCCGCGCTCGACGGGGAGTCCTCGGCGGAGATCGCCGACCGGGCGGGGACCGCGTTGCAGTCGGTGGCCCGCAACATTCTCGGCGTGACCGAGGGTTCGGTGCGGGAGATCGTCAGCTACGTGCCGACCTCCTCGTCGTCGTCCGGCAACGGGCAGCCGCAGCAGGCCGCGATCACCGCGGGCTACGTCCGGTCGGGCACGCTCGCGGATCTGCGCCGCCGCGGGGACGCGCTGCTGGCCCGGTCGGCGGACGTGTACTTCACCGAGGACGTGCATCCGGCCTACGACCGCATCCTCGATCAGCTCGCGCCCGACGAGGCCCGCATCCTGCGGTTCATGGCGTTGAACGGGCCGCAGCCGTCGGTGGACGTGCGCACCAACCGGCCGCTGGGCATCGGGTCCGAACTCGTCGCCGGGGATCTGACCTCGGTGCCCGAACAGGCCGGGGTGCGCTACCCCGACCGCGCCCGGCTCTACCTGATCAACCTCAACCGCCTCGGTTTGCTGGTCACCTCCGACGATCCGGTGGTGCTGAGCCGGTACATGGTCCTCGAGGTCCAGCCCAATGTGGAGAGCGCGTTGAAGAAGGCCGGGCGGGCACCCAAGATCGTGCGAAAGAGCTTGCGGCTCACCGAGTTCGGTGAGGACTTCTGCCGGACCTGCTTCACGATCAACGGGGGATAGGGAAGGGTCCCGGCCAAAAGCGTGCCGGGACACAGAGGGAGGGCGTCTGAGGACACCGGGGAGGCGTGCGAGATCGCGATCCGATACAGATTTCGCGATCCGTGCGAATCTTCGGCATCCGGTGGGATTGTTGAAGTATGGACTCCGACGCCGTCTCCGCGATCAATCGGCTGAAGTTCCGATATCTTCGCGCCCTCGACACCAAGTCCTGGGACGACTTCGCCGACACCATGATCCCGGAGGCGACGGCGACCTACAGCGAGTACCTGCAATTCGAATCGCGCGACGCGTTCCTGGCGTTCATGCGCAACACCCTCGGGCCGCACGTCATCACCGAGCATCGCTGCGATCATCCGGAGATCGACGTCGACGGCGACACCGCGACGGGGACCTGGTATCTGGCCGACACCGTGCTCATTCCCGGCCACAACATGCTGCTGCGCGGGGCGGCGTTCTACTCCGACCGGTACGTCCGTTGTCAGGACGGTCGCTGGCGCATCGCGCACACCGGCTACGAACGCACCTACGAGGTCGTGCTGTCGCTGTCGGATCTGCCCAGCCTGCGGCTCACCTCGAGCCGGTGGGGGATGCTCGGTCAGGAGGCCGGGGTGCGGCCCGAACCCGACGGCAGCGGACCGGATTCCGCCGAGACCATGGGCTAGTCGGCCGCGGCCACCAGCGGTTCCAGGGTCAGCTCCGACATCTCCTTCTGGATGTACTGCAACCGCCACTTGTCGCTGAACAGCGCGAGGATCGCGCCGTCGGTGCGGGTGAACACCTCCACCCCGCGCTGGCGGTCCAGTTCCGGCGCGGACGCGGCGTCGGTGCGCCGGGCCAGCTGGTAGGGCAGGAAGTCCAGCTGGGTCTCCACCCCGAACTCGGCCTGCATGCGCGCGGTGACCACCTCGAACTGCATCGGGCCGACCGCGGCCAGCACCGGCGAGGCGTCACCGCGGGTGTCGTTGCGCAGCACCTGCACCACACCCTCGGAGTCCAGCTGATCGATGGCCTTGCGGAACTGCTTGTACTTGCCCGCGCTGCGCGCCCGCAGGGTCGCGAAGTGCTCGGGCGCGAAGGACGGGATGGGCGGGAACTCGACCTTCTTGTCCACGTAGAGCGTGTGGCCGGGCGCGAGCGCGGTCGCGTTCACCAGGCCGACCACATCACCCGGATAGGCCGTGTCCACGGTCGACCGTTCCCGGCCGAACACCGTCAGCGCGTACTTGGTCGCGAACGGCCGCCCGGTCTGCGCGTGGGTGACGACCATGCCGCGCTCGAACTCCCCGGACACGATCCGGATGAAGGCCAACCGGTCCCGGTGTGCCGCGTCCATTCCGGCCTGCACCTTGAACACCACCGCCGAGAACGGCTCGACCGGTTCGCGCGGGTGGCCCTGCACGTCCAGCCGCGGGCCGGGCGCGGGCGCGAGCGAGACGAGCGTCTCCAGCAGCTGCCGCACGCCGAAGTTCAGCATGGCCGAGGCGTAGATGACCGGTGAGGTCTGCCCGGCGAGGAACAGCTCCTCGTCGTGGTCCTGGCCCGTCGCCGAGAGCAGTTCGCTCTCCTCGGCCGCGGTGGTCCACGCCTCGCCCTCGCGCTCGGCCGCCTGCTCGGGGGTGTAGGACTCCTCCGGGGCGATGGTCGCGCCGCCCGCGGTGCGCGTGAAGTGGATGTATTCCGTTGCGGCGCCGTCGGTTCCGCGCCGCAGCAGGCCGCGGAAGTCACCGGCGATGCCGACCGGCAGGAACAGCGGGGTCGGGGTGAGGCCGATGCGTTCGCTGATCTCGTCGAGCAGTTCCAGCGGCGCGCGGCCGGGCCGGTCCCACTTGTTGATCACGGTGATGACGGGGATGCCGCGGTGGCGGCACACCTGGAACAGCTTGAGCGTCTGCGGTTCCAGGCCCTTGGCGGCGTCGATGAGCATGACCGCGGCGTCGACGGCGGTCAGCACGCGGTAGGTGTCCTCGGAGAAGTCCGAGTGGCCCGGGGTGTCGACGAGGTTGATCACGCAGTCGCCGTAGTCGAACTGCAACGCGGTCGAACTCACCGAGATGCCGCGTGCCTTCTCCATCTCCATCCAGTCCGAGACCGTCGAACGCCGCCCGGCCTTGCCGTGGATCGCGCCCGCCTCGGAGATCACCTTGGCGTGCAGGGCGAGCGCCTCGGTCAGCGTGGACTTACCGGCGTCGGGATGGGAGATGACCGCGAACGTGCGCCGCCGCGCGACCTCCTCGGCCAGCCGCCCGGGCGTGGTGGTGGCGGAAGGGGAATTCACGGGGAGCGGCTCCTTTTTCGCGGGTCGGCAACCGTTCCAGGGTACTGGACGGGGCGATTCAGTTGCGGTCGAGGTGGCGGGCGACGGTCGTGCGGACCAGCGCCTCGGTGTCGGTGCCCGGGGCGATGAGTTCGATGCTGCGATTGGCGACGAGGGTGGCGATGCCGTGCAGGTTGGCCCACAGTTCCAGGGCCGTCTCGCGCGGGCGGTCCGGGTCGCAGGCGGCGATCAGATCGATCCAGTCGCGGTAGAGGGGCAGGGTGCGGGCGCGCAGGTTCTCGCCGGAGCCCTCGAGCAGGTCGTGGCGGAACATGAGGGTGAACATCTCCGGGCGGTGCGCGGCGAAGCGGAGGTAGGTGCGGGCGAGGTGGTCGACCCGGGTGCGCGGGTCGGGGTCGGTGTGGGTCGCGAATTCGGTTCGCAGATCGGCGAATCCGCGGGCGGCCACGGCGGCGAGCAGGGCGCGGTGG
Organism: Nocardia sp. NPDC003482; assembly: GCF_053588115.1. Lineage (NCBI taxonomy): Bacteria > Bacillati > Actinomycetota > Actinomycetes > Mycobacteriales > Nocardiaceae > Nocardia > Nocardia sp. NPDC003482. The sequence continues at coordinate 14,297 of NZ_JBSFPI010000028.1, read as the reverse complement.
GTGGGGAAGTGGCGGCGGGGGGCGCCGTGGGAGACGCCCGCCTCGCGCGCGATGGCCCGCAGGCCGAGTTCGGCCGCGCCGACCTCCTCCAGGAGGTCGACTCCGGCGTTCACCAGACGTTCCCGCAGGGAGCGCTCGTCCATGGCGGTCATTCTCGCGCGCGGCTGTAGACATTGTCTACAAGGGTGTAGTAGACATTGTCTACGCGAGCTTTCGAAGGGGCTTCCATGTGGTACTGGTTGTTGAAGTACGTCCTGCTCGGCCCGCTGCTGCGGCTGCTCGGGAGGCCCAAAGTCATTGGGCTGCACCATGTTCCGGATGAGGGGCCGGTGATCGTGGCCGCCAATCACCTGGCCGCGATCGATTCGCTGTACCTCGCGCTGGTCCTCCCGAGACGCATCACGTTCATCGCCAAGCAGGAGTACTTCACCGCGACGGGTCTGCGCGGCCGCGTCGAACGCTGGGTCATGACCGCCACCGGCCAGGTCCGCGTCGACCGCACCGGCGGTTCGGCCGCCGCAGACGCCCTCGACGCCGCCGCCCGCATCCTCGAATCCGGCGGCATCTGGGGCATCCACCCCGAGGGCACCCGCTCCCCGGACGGCCGCACCTACCGCGGCCGCACCGGCGTCATCCGCGTCGCCATGCGCACCGGCGCCCCCGTCGTCCCGGTGGCCCTCACCGGCACCGACCGAGTCAACCCCCGCCACCGCCGCCTCCTCCGCTTCGCCCGAGTCCGAATCGAATTCGCCCCACCCCGCCACTTCCTCCCCACCACCCCCGAAGCCGTCCGCACCGCCACCGACACCCTGATGCGCGACCTCGCCAACCGCTCCGGAAACCACTACGTGGACCAGTACGCCACCACCTTCCGATAACCACGAGCCTGTCCCCGGCGTGCCCCCCCTCCATGTCCCCGGCACGCTCTTCGCCGGGGCGGGGCGGCGATTCGGGGCAACTGGACGTGCGTGTTATTCTCTTCGGGTTGTCTCGGCGAGGGTGAGGCACTTCGGTGCGCACCGTGATCGACGCGGCTCGGCTTCCGGCCGTCGTCGCCGTCTTCGCCCGACGAGCAGACCCATTGCCAGGGCAGTCCCTGGCCACTGTTGCAGACCGCCCGGAAAGCCGTAGGAGTTATCTGTCATGTCCGACGTCAGCGTCCTCGAAGCCGCCGTTCGCACCGAGTTCGGCAAGGGTGCCGCGCGCCGCACCCGCCGTGACGGCAATGTGCCCGCCGTGCTGTACGGCCACGGCGAGGCCCCCAAGCATCTGTCGGTCAACGCTCAGGCGTTCGCCGCGATCCTGCGCGAACACGGCGCCAACGCCGTGCTGAACCTCGAGATCGAGGGCAAGAAGCAGCTGGCCCTGACCAAGTCGGTGGTCGTGCACCCGATCCGCCGCTACATCGAGCACGCCGACCTGCTGATCGTGCGCCGCGGCGAGAAGGTCACCGCCGACGTGCCGGTCGCCCTGACCGGTGAGGCCGCCGCGGGCACCCTGGTCACCCAGGACACCACCACCCTGTCGGTGGAGGCCGAGGCCCTCAACATCCCCGAGCAGATCGAGGTCTCCATCGAGGGCGTCGAGGCCGGCACCCAGATCCTCGCGGGCCAGATCGCGCTGCCCAAGGGCGTCACCCTGGCGGTCGACGCCGAGACCCTGATCGTGAACATCATCGAGGCCCCGGCCGCCGAGGCCGCCGCCGAGGAGGGCGAGTCCGCCGAGGGCGAGGCCGAGGCCGAGAGCGCCGAATAATCCCGAAGGCCAACGGTTTTCGATGACATCGTCGGAGGCCGGGCCCGCGCTCGTGGTCGGACTGGGCAACCCCGGTCCCGAATACGAGCGCACCCGGCACAATGTCGGTTTCCTGGTCGCCGACGTGCTCGCCGAGCGCGTCGGCGGCCGGTTCACCGTGCACAAGAAGTCGGGCGCCGACCTGCTCGAGGCCCGGCTCGACGGGCGCAAGGTGCTGCTGGCCAAACCGCGCTCGTTCATGAACGTCTCGGGCCGCCCCGTCGCGGCGCTGGCCCGCTTCTTCTCCGTGCCGCCCACCGAGGTGATCGTCGTCCATGACGAACTCGACCTGCCCTTCGGCACGATCCGCCTCAAGCGCGGGGGCGGCGAGGGCGGCCACAACGGATTGCGTTCGGTCTCCAGCTCATTGACGACCAAGGACTACCTGCGCGTCCGCTTCGGCATCGGCCGTCCCCCCGGCCGCCAGGACCCCGCCGACTTCGTCCTCAAACCCTTCTCGAGTCCCGAGCGCAAGGAACTCCCGGTCATCGTCGAACAGGCCGCCGACGCGGTCGAGCTGCTGCTGCGCGCCGACCTGGAGACCGCTCAGAACCAATTGCACTGAGCCACAAGCTTTGCGGAGCGGGGCGAGCGGGAGCGTGGGCTGGTCCCGCTCGACCCCGCCGCATCGTTATACGGTGGGGATCGCGAACCGGTTCATTCGCGAGTTGCGAGGAGGACGCATGGCGAACCCGTCGGACATCAACGATCGCGTCGCCCTGGTGACGGGCGGTTCCCGCGGCATCGGCCGGGCGATCGCCGTGGCGCTCGCCGACGCGGGCGCGGTGGTGGCGGTCAACTATCGATCCCGCGCGGACGCGGCCGAACAGGTGGTCGCCGAGATTCGCGAACGAGGCGGCACCGCCACGGCTTTCGCGGGCGACGTCTCCATCCCCGACCAGGCCCGCGACCTCATCGATCGGGTGCGCGCCGCGCTCGGCCCGATCGGCGTGCTGGTCAACAACGCGGGCATCGGCCCCGTCGTCGAACTCGACGACCTCACCGAGGACATTTTCGACCAAACCCTGCGCACCAACCTGACCTCCGCGTTCGTCTGCACCCAGGCGGTGCTCGCCGATATGCGGGCCGCGGGATGGGGCCGGATCGTCAACCTGTCCTCCGCCGCCGCGCGCGGACCCGGTGTCGTCGGCGTGCACTACAACGCGTCCAAGGCCGGACTCGAGGGCCTGACCCGGGGCTACGCCGCCCGCCTGGCCCGCGACGGCATCACCGTGAACGCGGTCGCCCCCGGACCCGTCGACACCGATATGGCCGAACCGCTGAAACGCTCCGGCGTCGCCGATCGAATCCCGGTGGGGCGCATGGGAACCGCCGACGAGATCGCCGCCGCCGTGCGTGCGGTGGTGACCAACGGATTCATCACCGGCCAGACGATCTCGGTCAACGGCGGCACCCTCTACGCTTGACCGGCCAGCCGCGCCACGGCGTCGACGAACCGGTCGAGTTCCTCGATCGTCACGAAGCAGTGCGGCGAGGCGCGCACCACCGAATCCAGGCCGCGCGCAGACATGTCCAGCAAGGTCGATCCGCGATGGCTCACCGTGACCGTGATGTCCTGTGCCGCAAGGCGATCGCGCACCTCGACCGGCGCCAGCCCCGCGACGGTGAACGACACGATCCCATTGTGCCGCGTCCCGAGGTCGCGCACGGTGACCCCCGGAATCCCCGGCAGCTCCGCGCGGAGATGCGCGGCGTTCGCCGCGACGGTCGCGTAGACCTGCTCCGGCCCCGCGTCCAGCAGATACCGCACCGCCGCGCCCAGCCCGAGCCGGGCCGCCACATCGCACTCCCAGAACTCGAAGCGCGTGGCCCCCGCGGCGAGCCGATACTCCTCGGGCCCCACCCATTCGGCGCTGTGCAGATCCAGCCGCCCCGGTTCCATGGCGGCCGCCAATTCCGGTCGCACGTACAGGAATCCGGTGCCGCGCGGCCCGCGCAACCATTTGCGCCCGGTCGCCGACAGCGCGTCGACCCCGAATTCGACCACATCGAGGGGGACCTGTCCCGCCGACTGGCACGCGTCCAGCAACACCAGCGCACCCGCCTTGTGCGCGATGTCGACCACCTCGTCGACCGGATTCAGCAGCCCGCCGTTGGTGGGCGCGTGCACCAGCGACACCAGCCGCACCCGCTCGTCCACCATCGCGGCGAACGCGTCGAGGTCGATCTGCCCGGACTCGTCGCCCGGGATCGCCTCGACCGTCGCACCCGTGGCGCGGGCGCGCTGAAGTGCGGCGATGGCATTGCTGGCATAGTCGGAGCCGGACACCAGGATCCGATCGCCGGGCCGCAACGGCACAGAGTAGAAGAAATCCGCCCACGATCGAGAGGCGCTGTCGCTCAGGGCGATACCCGCCGGATCGGCGTTGATCAACGCCCCGATCGCGGACTTCACCGCCGCCAGGTCGTCGAGCCGCTCGTTCGCCGCGCGGTAGCCACCGACCTCGGCCTCCCGGCGCAGATGCGCGATGACCGTATCGAGCACGATCCGGGGCGGCAGCGACGATCCGGCGCTGTCGAGGAAGATCGGCGCGGCGCGGGTCGCGTCGGTGTAGGCGGGGATGTCGGCGCGCAGGCGAGTCTGATCGAGCACGTCCTCGACCTTAGAAGACCGCGTGGAACCGGTGCCGGAAATTTCTCCGGAGCCTTGTTCAGCTGCGGTTTTCCCGCGGGCCTGCCCTATTTGTCACGGATTCGCCAGAAATCTTGTCGGTAGCCGCCGCTACGCTTGGTCGGTCGGCTGGAGATCGCCTTCGGAGGTTGGCATGGCAGTGACGGCGGTGCGAGCGCCCTCGGACGCGGGTTCGGGTTTCTCGTCGCGGGCGGCGGCGGAAGCCTACGTCGGCGGTGTCTGCTTCAAGCAGGGCCCACCCGCGCTCATCGGCGCCGAACTCGAGTGGCTCACCGCGCGGGACGAGCCGTCGGCGCCTGGATCGCGTCCCAGCCTCGGGGGGCTGGCCGACGCACTCGGGCCGCACGCGCCGCGGTCCATCGCCCCCGAATCCCCGGCGCTGCCACTGCCCGGGGGCAGCCGGGTCACGATCGAACCCGGTGGCCAGATCGAACTTTCCAGCGCCCCGTTCGACGACGCCGTCGAATTGTGCGAGCGCCTGCGGGACGACACCCGCCTGCTGGAGCGTCTGCTCCGCTCCCGATCCGTCCGAATCCGTTCCGCCGCGGCCGATTCCGAGCGCCCGGCCGAGCGGCTGTTGCAGCTGCCCCGATACCGGGCCATGGAACGGGCCTTCGCCGGTATCGGCCCGTTCGGCAAACTCATGATGTGCAATACGGCCGCGACGCAGGTCAGCGTCGACGCCGGGGCCGACCCCACCGACATCGCGGCCCGTTGGACCGCGCTCAACGCGGTGGGCCCCGCGCTGGTGGCGGCCTTCGCCTGTTCCCCCGTCCTGCACGGTGCGCCGGTGGGCAACTGGGCCTCCCAGCGCATGCGAACCTGGTTGCGGCTGGACCACATTCGCAGCCGCCCGCCCGTGCGGCACTGGTCGGACCCCATCGCCGAGTACGCGCGGTGGGTGCTGGACGTGCCGCTGCTGTGCGTGCGGCAGGACGACGGCGCGGTCGACTGGGCCGCCCCGCCCGGCGCGACCTTCGCCGACTGGTTGTGCGGCGCGCTCGACGACGAGGTCGGCCGCCGGCCCGACGCCGCCGATCTCGACTACCACCTGACCACGGTCTTCCCGCCGGTGCGCGCGTCCGGGTACTTCGAGGTCCGCTACATCGACGCCCAGCCCGGCGACGGCTGGACGGTCCCCATCCACGTCATCGACGCCCTGCTGTGCACGCCCGCCGTGGTCGCCGAGGCCACGAGGCTCGCCGAACCGGTCGCGGACCGCTGGCTGGAGGCCGCCCGCTGCGGCCTGGCCGACCCCGAAATCCGTTCGGCGGCAGTGCGATTGCTGACACTGGCGACCGACAACGCGCGCTCGGCGGCGGCCCGGGACCAACTGGCCGCGGCGGTGCGCCGATGTCGCGACGGCCGCATGCCCACCGAGGAAGACAGCGATCGATTCGGAGCGAGTTCATGACCACCCATCTCACCGGCACCGACCGTGCCGAGACCGAGCGCCTGCGCGAGAAGATCGCGCGCACCCTCACCCGGTCCCGCGCCCGCACCGCGGCCCTGACCGACTGCGTCGACGAGGCCGAACTCGTGGCGCAGCACTCCCGGCTGATGAGCCCGCTGGTCTGGGACCTCGCGCACATCGGCAACCAGGAGGAGCTGTGGCTGGTGCGCGACGTCGGCGGGCGCGAACCGGTGCGCGCCGACATCGACCACCTCTACGACGCCTTCCAGCATCCGCGCGCCGACCGGCCCGCCCTGCCGCTGCTCGATCCCGCCGAGGCGCGCGGCTATGTCGGCTCGGTGCGGGACAAGGTGTGGGATGTGCTGGCGGACAATCGATTACGCGGCGCCCGCCTCATCGACGGCGGCTTCGCCTTCGGCATGATCGCCCAGCACGAGCAGCAGCACGACGAGACCATGCTCGCCACCCATCAGCTGCGCACCGGGAAGACCGTCCTGACCGCGTCCCCGGCCCCGTCCGCCGCGGTGCCGGTGACGGGCGAAATCGTCGTTCCCGCAGGCGAATTCACCATGGGCACCTCCACCGACCCGTGGGCGCTGGACAACGAGCGGCCCGCCCATCCGGTGTTCGTGCCCGGCTTCGCCATCGACGCGGCCCCGGTGACCAACGCGCAATACATCGAGTTCATCGAGGACGGCGGCTACGAGCGACCCGAGCTGTGGTCCGAACGCGGTTGGGCGCATCGCACCGAGGCGGGCCTCGTCGCGCCGCAGTTCTGGGAGCGCGACGGCGACGGCCGCTGGTGGCGCAGGGTTTTCGGCACCATGCGCCTGGTCCGCCCGCAGCAGCCGGTGGTGCACGTCTGCTGGTTCGAGGCCGAGGCGTACGCGAGGTGGGCCGGGAAGCGGCTGCCGACCGAGGCGGAGTGGGAGAAGGCCGCCCGCTTCGATCCGCCCACCGGACGGTCCCGCGACTATCCGTGGGGCGACGCCGAACCCGACGAGCGGACCGCCAATCTGGGCCAGCGGCATCTGGAACCGGCCGACGTGGGCGCGTATCCGCTCGGCGCGTCCCCGCTCGGGGTGCATCAGCTCATCGGCGACGTGTGGGAGTGGACGTCTTCGGGCTTCGATCCCTATCCCGGCTTCGAGGCGTTCCCGTACCGCGAGTACTCCGAGGTCTTCTTCGGCGGTGACTACAAGGTCCTGCGCGGCGGCTCCTTCGGCACCGATCAGGTCGCCTGCCGCGGCACCTTCCGCAACTGGGACCACCCCATCCGCCGCCAGATCTTCGCCGGCTTCCGCCTCGCCCGCGACCTGACCCCCGACGAACGCTGATGTGCCGACACCTCGGCTACCTCGGCCCGCCGACTCCCGTGGGCGACCTGCTCACCCGGGGCGACTATTCGCTGCGCACCCAGGCGTGGGCGCCCCGCGACATGCGCGGCGGCGGCACCATCAACGCCGACGGCTTCGGCGTCGCGTGGTGGGCGCCCGCGCCCGGTCGCGAGACCGAGAACATCGGCGCCCGCGCCCACGGTGGCCCGCTCGACGGTCGCGGCTCGGGTGGCGCCCCCACCTCCGCCGCCGGTTCGGTCACCACGCGGTACCGCAACCCCGCCCCCATCTGGTCGGATCCGGCCGTGGACGAGGTACTGCCGCAACTGAATTCGCACGCCGTCCTGGCCGCCGTCCGCTCGGCCACCGTCGGCATGCCCGTCGAACGCACCGCCTGCGCGCCGTTCACCCACGGCCGCTGGGCCTTCAGCCACAACGGCGTCATCCAGGACTGGCAGGCCACGCTCACGGCCGTCGCCGCCCGGTTCGACGCCCCGCCGCTGATCGAAGCCGAATCCCGCACCGATTCCGCCACGTTCTGGGTCATCCTGCGCGGCCTGCTGGACCGCGAGGCCGACCGCAACGTCGCCGAGCCCGCACCCGCCGCCCGCGCCCACTCCGCCCCCGATGTCCGCGCCCACTCCGCCCCCGGCGCTCGGGCTGAGTCCGCCCGCGATGCCCGCGCCGGGTCCGCCCCCGATGTCCCGGGCGACATCGGTGCGGCGAGAAACGCCGAGGTCTTGTCGCCGAGCCCGGCGCGACAGCCGGATCGCGTCGCGGCGATCCTGCGCGAGGCGGCGCTTGCGGTCCTGGCCCACGCCCCGAACGCCCGCCTCAACCTGCTGCTCGGCGACGGCGAAACCCTCTGGGCCACAACCGTTCACCACGCGCTGTCGGTCCTGGTCACCGACAAGGTCGCGGTGATCGCCTCCGAACCCTACGACGACGACCCGCGCTGGCGGGCGATTCCCGACCGGCGGCTGGTGACGGCCCGGCCGGGGACGCTGACCGTCGCACCGCTCGATCCCGATGAATCCGAAAGGCCGACTTCATGACCGCTCCGACGCTGGAGATCCACCTCACCGACGACGACCTGACCGCCGCCCTCCGGTCGGATGCCCGCGCGGGGCTCACCGCCAGCCCGAAGTCCCTGCCGCCCAAGTGGTTCTACGACGCGCGCGGCAGCGAGCTGTTCGAGGCCATCACCCAGCTGCCCGAGTACTACCCGACCCGCACCGAACGCGCCCTCCTGGAACAGGTCGTCGGCGAGATCGCCCGCATCGCGCGGGCCGAGGTGCTGGTCGAACTCGGCTCCGGCTCGGCCGCCAAGACCCGCCTGCTCCTCGACGCGCTGAGCGCCGCCGGACCGCTGAAAACCTATGTCCCGCAGGATGTCTCGGAATCCGCCCTGCGCGGCGCGGCCGCCGAGGTCGCGGCCGAATTCCCGGGCCTCGCGGTGCACGGCGTGGTCAGCGACTTCACCGACACGCTGCACAACCTCCCGCGCGGCGGCCGCCGCATGATCGCCTTCCTCGGCGGCACCATCGGCAACTTCGCGCCCGCCGAACGCGCCGAATTCCTCACCGCCATCGCGCAGGTCCTCGAGCCGGGTGAACAACTACTGCTGGGCGCGGGCCTGGTCATCGACCCGTCGGTGCTCGTCCCCGCCTACGACGACGCGGCCGGGGTGACCGCCGAGTTCAACCGCAACGTCCTCTATGTCCTGAACTCCCGGCTGCGCGCCGACTTCGATCCGGAGGCGTTCCGCCACATAGCGATCTGGGACGCGGCGAACGAGTGGATCGAGATGCGCCTCGAGGCGACCCGCGATATGACCGTCACCGTCGCCGATCTCGATCTGACCGTGCGGTTCGCCGCGGGCGAGCAGATGCGCACGGAGATCTCCGCCAAATTCCGCGTCGACGGTCTCACCGCCGAACTCGACCGCGCCGGATTCACCACCGAACACGCCTGGACCGATCCGTTACAGCGCTTCGCGCTGGTGCTCGCCGAACGACGCTGAGCGGCGGTCAGGTCCCGACGACCGCGCCGAGCCACTCCACGAGCGGCCGCAGCGTCTCCCACGCCTGCCGGATCTCCTTTGCGGCACGCGGGGTTTCGAGCCAATCGGGTGCGCCGAAATCCTTGCTGACCCGCAGCGACTTGTGCCGCAGCAGGTCGATCCGCGGGTGGTCGGCGGCGAAGCCCTTGGGCCGGGTCTTCAACCGCTCGCCGCCGATCGTGAATCCGACGGCGGCGAGCCCGGCGAGGATCTGCTCGAGCTCGGGTCCGCGCACCTCGTCATCGATCGTGGTGCGCAGCCGCGCGAGCTGTTCGGGTGTGGGCGAATACAATCCGCCCGCCACGAGCAGCCCCGGCGCGCCGACCTGCACGTACCACCCGGTGCCGGGCGCGATCCGCACGACCGCGCCCTGATGATTCTTGTAGGGCCGCTTGTCGGCGGCGAACCGCACGTCCCGATAGGGCCGGAAGATCCGGGGCTCGCCGAAGTCCGCCTCCAGCTCCGCGCACAGCGCGACCATCGGCTCGCGTACCGCCGTGTCGTAGACATGCTTGTGCGCGGTCCAGAACGCCTTCGAGTTGTCGGCCTCGAGATCCTCGTAGAAGTCGAGGCCGGCGACGGGGAACCCGGTGAAGCCCATCGATCCCGAGGTCAGGCGTTCCCGTTGAAAAGCCCGGTGACCGAGCCGTTCTCGAAGACCTCGCGGATCGTGCGCGCCAGCAGCGGCGCGATCGACAGCACGGTCAGGCTCGGGAACTTCTTGTCCTCGGTGATCGGCAGCGTGTTGGTCACGATGACCTCCTTCGCGCCGCACGCCGCCAGCCGCTCGGCCGCCGGGGAGGACAGCACGCCGTGGGTGGCGGCGATGACCACGTCACCCGCGCCCGCCTCGCGCAGCACGCGCACGGCCTCGGCGATGGTGCCGCCGGTGTCGATCATGTCGTCGATCAGGATGCAGGTGCGGCCGTCGACGTCACCGACCGGGCGATGCGATTTGACCTGGTTGGGCACCAGCGGATCGCGGGTCTTGTGGATGAACGCCACCGGCGCGCCGCCGAGCGCGTCGGCCCACTTCTCGGCGACCTTCACGCGGCCCGCGTCGGGGGAGACGACCGTGATGTGGTCGAGGGTGTAGTGCGTGCGCACGTACTCCGACAGCTGGATCAGCGCGTGCATGTGATCGACCGGGCCGTCGAAGAAGCCCTGGATCTGATCGGTGTGCAGGTCGACGGTGATGATGCGGTCGGCGCCCGCGGTCTTGAGCATGTCGGCGATCAGGCGGGCGGAGATGGGCTCGCGGCCGCGGTGCTTCTTGTCCTGCCGGGCGTACGGGTAGAACGGCAGCACCGCGGTGATCCGCTTGGCCGAACCGCGCTTGAGCGCGTCGATCATGATCAGCTGTTCCATCACCCACTGGTTCAGCGGGGCCGGAAAGCTTTGCAGCACAAAGGCGTCCGAGCCGCGCACCGACTCCTCGAACCGGACGAAGATCTCGCCGTTGGCGAAGTCGCGAGCGGTTTGCGGGGTGATGGAGACGTCCAGCTCTTTCGCGACCTGCTCGGCCAGCTCGGGATGGGCGCGCCCCGAGAACAGCATCAGGTTCTTCTGGTTATCCGTCGAGAACGCGGTCACTCTCTGTCGCCATCCTTTTGCTCGGTTGCCTGACTCGCGTGCGTGTCGGCCGCTGTCGCCGCCGCTGCCGCCTGCGCCGCAGCGGTACCCGCTCGGTTCCGCTGCACCCAGCCCTCAATATTGCGCTGTGCTCCACCCGACACGGCGAGCGCCCCGGGCGGAACGTTTCTACGCAGCACAGTACCCGCCCCGGTATAGGCGCCGTCACCCACCGTGACCGGGGCGACGAACATGTTGTCGCTCCCGGTGCGCACATGGGAACCGATCACCGTGTGATGCTTGTTCACCCCGTCGTAGTTCACGAAGACACTGGACGCGCCGATGTTGCTGTACTCGCCGATCGTCGCGTCGCCGACGTAGCTCAGATGCGGCACCTTCGAGTGCGCGCCGATGCTCGCGTTCTTGGTCTCGACGAATGCCCCGAGCTTGCCCGATTCGCCGACGAGCGTGCCCGGCCGCAGGTAGGCGAAGGGTCCGATGTTCGCGCCGGGGCCGATGGTCGCGCCCTCGCCGTGCGTGCGGACCACCTTCGCGCCGTCGCCGACGACCACATCGGTGAGGGTGCTGTCCGGGCCGACCTCCGCGTCCTCGCCGATGACGGTCGTGCCCAGCAACTGCACGCCCGGCCGCAGCACCGCGTCGCGGCCGATGCGCACCCCGGCGTCGACCCACGTGCTCGCGGGATCGATGACGGTGACGCCCGCGCGCATGTGGCGCTCGAGGATGTAGCGGTTGAGGGTGCGCGCGGCCGCGGCCATCTGCACGCGGTCGTTCACGCCGGTCACCTTGTTGGCGTCGACCAGTCGCGCGCCGTGCACGGGATGGCCCGCCTCGCGCGCGAGTTTGAGCACATCGGTGAGATACAGCTCGTGCTGGGCGTTGGCGGTGGTGAGCCGCCCGATCATGGTGCGCAGCACGGTCACGTCGAAAACGTAGACGCCCGAATTGACTTCGTTGATGGCGGCCTGTTCCGGTGTGGCGTCGGCGTGTTCGACGATCTCGAGCACATGCCCCTCGGCGTCGCGCACGATGCGGCCGTAACCGTTGGGGTCCTCGGGCACGAACGTCAGCACCGTCACCGCCGACCGCTCGCGATAGCTGCGATGGTCGGCCAGCAGTGCCGAGAGCGTGTGGCCGTCGAGCAGCGGGACGTCCGCGGAGGTGACGAGCAGGTCGCCGGTGAAGTCCTCCGGCACCGCCGACAGCGCGCACTGCACGGCGTGTCCGGTGCCGAGCTGCTCCTCCTGCACGGCCGCGGTGATCTCGCGACGCAGTTCGGCCGCAACGGAATTCATCGCCGCGCCCACCTGATCCCGATCGTGTCCGATCACGGTGATGAGGTACGCGGGGTCGATCTCGTTCGCCGCATGCAGCGCGTGCGCGAGCATGCTGCGGCCGGCGAGTGCATGCAACACCTTGGGGGTCTTGGACCGCATTCGGGTTCCGGCACCGGCGGCGAGAACGACGACGGCGGTCTGCTGTGGCATGGATCTCCCTCGGCTGCCTGTCATCGTGCTTGGTGGGGCTGTCGTGGTCGGGCTGATCGGACGCGGACACACGATATACGCCTGCGCCCCCGAGCTCCGCCGCCAGGACTCGAACCTGGACTAACTGAACCAAAATCAGTGGTGCTGCCATTACACTACGGCGGATTGCCACACCGGCGGATCGCTCGGATCCGTCGCTGCGCCACGGCACGCGGAATGATCCTCGCACGCCGAGGCCCAAACGTCGAACCGCTTCTCCGTTTTCCGGTGCCCGTGTCGATAGGGTACAGACGGTTGGAAGAATCATCGCAGGTGATCGGGAGGCGAAGGGCGGGTGCATCGATGACGTCGGGAGAGGTGGGCCGCACGGCGCGCCAGCGCATGACGGGAACCCAACGGCGTCAGCAGTTGATCGAGATCGGCCGGGCGCTGTTCGCCGAACGCGGTTACGACGCGACGTCCATCGAGGAGATCGCCCAACGCGCGCAGGTGTCCAAACCCGTTGTGTACGAACACTTCGGCGGTAAGGAGGGGCTCTACGCCGTGGTGGTCGACCGGGAGATGTCGACGCTGCTGAACATGATCACGTCCTCGCTCACCCGCAACCGTTCCCGGGTGCGGCTCGAACAGGTGGCACTGGCGTTGCTGACCTACATGGAGGAGCGCACCGACGGTTTCCGAATCCTCATGCGCGACCAACCGGTCTCGGCCGCGGAGGGCACCTACTCGAGTCTGCTCAACGAGGCGGTCAATCAGGTCGCGCACATCCTCGCCGGGGATTTCGAACGCCGCGGCTTCGACACCAGTCTCGCGACGCTCTACGCGCAGGCGCTGGTCGGCATGGTGGCGACGGCCGCGACGTGGTGGCTCGACGAGCGCAGCCCCTCCAAGGAGGTGGTCGCCGCGCATCTGGTCAACCTGTGCTGGAACGGGCTGACCCATCTCGAGGCCGACCCCCAACTGGCCTCGCAGTGGCCGCACGGAACCACTACCTGAGGGGTGCTCGAACCGTACCGGGGGTAATGGGGGTGGAACTGGACAGTTAACCCAAAATTTGCGACGGAGGCTGGTCTGAATGCTCGATTCCACTGCCGCGGGCCGGTCGGGTGGTACGGTTCACCCATCCTTCCAGTGCTGTTCGAGCTGTGATGTCGGTCAACTTCGGGATGTCGGTCTACTTCAGGATGGCTGGTTTGATGACAGGCGGATCTGATGGCTAGGCAAGCGCGTGCGGAGATCACCCGCGATTCCGTCCTCGCCGGCGCGGCCGATGTCTTTCTGCGGTTGGGCTACGCGAACGCGAGCCTGAGCGAGATCATCGCGCAGTCCAATGTGACCAAGGGCGCCTTGTACTTTCACTTCGGCTCCAAGGAGGAGCTGGCCCGCGCGGTGGTCGACCAGGGCAACGAACGACTGGTCAGCGCGTGCCAGGGCTTCTTCGACCCGCGGGTGCCCGCGCTCGAGGCGTGCATCGGGATCACCTACGTGGTGGCCGATCTGACCATGAACGACCCGATGGTCGGCGCGATGCTCAAACTCACCCACCAGATCGGCGACTACCGCGGCGCCACCGGCGAGAACATCGCCAAGACCTGGGGCGAGACGCACCGATTACTCGCCGAACGCGCCATCGCCCAGGGCGACCTCAAACCCGAACTCGACCCCGAGACCATCGGCCTGCTCCTCCAGGAGATGACCGCGGGCGTCCACATCACCGCCGTCGGCACCGACTCCATCGACCAGATGGCCCTCCGCATGGAACGCGTCTGGTACTTCCTGCTCCCCTCCATCGTCCCGGAGGAGAAGGTCGCCTACTTCCGCGAATTCGCGGCCCGCAGGCTCCGCCGCTACGTGCCGTGACTTTGGCCTTCGCTTCGCTTCGGCGTGTTCGTGGCCCTGAGTCTCGCCGTTCAGCGGTCGAGACTCGCGCTTCGCGCATGCGCTTCGACCGCTGAAC
>NZ_JBSFPI010000027.1:0-87594 GCF_053588115.1 Nocardia sp. NPDC003482 | reverse complement strand
GGGCGGGGTCGCGGCGGCGGGGGCGAGCGCGGCGGTGGCGGGCGCTCCGGCGGCCGGGCCGTCCGGGTCCTTATCCGATTTCGCGCAGGCCGTGAGGCCCGGGCTCAGCAGCGCCGCGACGATCAACAGCACCGTCCACCGCCGGACCGGTCGGTTCCCCTGGGGACCCCGCATCCACCGCACTCCTTCGCACCCGCCACACTCACGCATCCGTTGTCATCTGACCATGGTGACCGAGGCGGGCCGTGCACCGGGGTCGTTCCGGGATCGTTCCGGCCAGAAGGGACCCGCGGTCGGATTGTCGGGGGTCGGGGTTACCGTGGACACCTGACCAGCAACCGACGCAGGGAGTTCCGGTTGAGAACGGACCATTCGCCAGGATTCGTGCTGGAGGACCTTACCGTCGGTCCGTTCGCGCACGGGTTCGGCGTGACGGGGGACGGGCGGTCGTTCGCGTTCCGGACGGTCGCGGGCACGCTGACCGTCGAGATCTACCGCCCCGATCCGGCCACTCCCGTACCCGGTCCCGATGACGTGGCCGCCGTCGCCACCGCCCGGGTCACCGATATCGACCTCGACGATCCGCGCAGCATCACGGCTCTGGTTCGTGACCTGATTCCCGTCGCGGCGGGCGTCGATCGCGCGCCCGGCGTGCGCGCGCTGTGGCATCGGCTGGGGTCCGTGCTGGACGGGCGCTGACTCGGGCGCTCGGCCCGGCGTGCCCGACGAATCGCGGCCGTGCCGACTCGGCGTCCACCGACCCGGAAGATCGCCGGGCCCGGGCGCGTGCCGAACGGTGAGTTCGCCGGACGCCGCTGGCCGCTGTCGCGAAACACCTTGCGGGACAACACGATCCGCTTCCGCCACGCCGCTGCGCGGTGATCGTCGCCCGCCGTGACAGACTGTAGTAGAACTACCGGTAACTTTCGACGCGGCGAGGACGGGAATGGTGCGACGTTCGGTGCGCATGGCGGCGGCGCTGGCGGTGCCCGCGATCTTGGCGGCGGCCTGCGGCGGAGGGGCCGACGAGGCGTCGGTGGACGCGGCGCGGTCCTCGGCCTACGCGGCGCTGACCTCCTCGTCGCAGGCCGCGGCGGTGAGCCGGGCGAACCGGCCGCCGATCCCGACCGCCGCGCAACTCGACGATCAGATCAAGCGGGCCCTCGATCCGGCGCTGCCCGACTCCGAGCGGACCGATCTGATCGAGGACGGGGCCGCGTTCAAGGACGCCATCCCGGACATGTACAAGGCGCTGCACGACAATCCGCGCGCGGTGTACGGGGTGGTGGATCCGGTCTTCGACAACCACGACGGCACGTTGACCGCCACCATGCGCCTGGACAAGGACGGCAGCGGCACCAATGTGCGCACGACGATCGTGCACTTCGTCGACGTCGACGGCCGGTGGAAGATCTCGCGCACCGACCTGTGCGGCATCCTGCGCTCGGCCGACTACAAGACCCCGGCCTGCGGCTGAGCCGATGATGCGGGAGCAGGCGCTGCGGTGGGGCCGATTCGTCCACCGCCACCGCTACCCGGTGTTCGCGGTCTTCGTGATCCTGGTCGGGCTGAGCGGACTCTACGGACGGGATCTGGGGTCGCGGCTGACCCAGGGCGGGTGGTTCGACGAGAGCAGCGAATCGGTGGTGGCCTCGAAACTGGCCGACACCACCTTCGGCCGCGACCGCGACGCCGACGTCATCGTCCTCTACACCGCCCCACCGGGCACCACGGTCGACGATCCCGCGGTGCGGATCCCGATCACCGCCGCGCTGGAACGGTTGCGCGAGACCTATCCCGACCGCATCCAGAAGATCGACAGCTACTTCGACGGCCCGATGATGGGCCAGTTCGCCGACGCCTCGCGCACCCACGCCTTCGCCAGCATCGGATTGCGCGGCGCGGACACCGAATCGGTGAACAACTACCTCGCCATCGAGAACGACATCGGCGCGGGGCGGCCCGGGGGCGGACCCGGCGGCACGACGGTGGAGCTGGCGGGCCTGCAACCGGTGGTCGAGGGCATCAATATCGGTATGCAGCACGACATCCACCGCGCGGAGCTGATCGCGTTGCCGATCGTGGCGGTGCTGCTGTACTTCGTGTTCGGCGGGGTGGTGGCCGCGGCGCTGCCGGTGCTCATCGGCGGGATGACGATCCTGGGCAGTCAGGGCATCATGCGGCTGCTGACCGGGCACATCCAGGTCAACGTGTTCGCCTCGGCGGTGGTCACATTGGTGAGTCTGGGGCTGGCGATCGACTACGGGCTGTTCGCGGTGACCCGGTTCCGGGAGGAGCTGGCGGCCGGGCGCAGCGTGGAGGAGGCGACCGCGCGCACGGTGGCCACGGCCGGGCGCACGGTGGTGTTCTCGGCGATGATCATCGCGGTGAGTCTGGGGGCGTTGTTCATCTACCCCAACGGGGTGCTGCGGTCGGTGCCCTACGGCGGCATCTCCTCGGTGCTGCTGGCGGCGGTGCTGTCGGTGACCGCGCTGCCCGCGGCGCTGTCGATCGTGGGGCGGCGCATCGATCTGCTGGGGTGGGGGCGGCTGGCGAGCATCCGCACCGCTGAGCAGATCGATCGCGGGTTCTTCTCGCGGCTGGCGTTGTTCGCGATGCGGCGGCCCGCGCGGGTGATCGTGCCGGTGGTGCTGGGGCTGCTGGTGTTGCTGATCCCGTTCCGGCAGATCGAGTTCGGCGGGCTGAGCGAACGCTATCTGGCGCGGGACAATCCGGCCCGGGTGGCGCAGGAGAGGTTCGACGCGCTGTTCCCCGCGTTCCGCACCGAACCGCTGAAACTCGTTGTGGTGGGCGCGAATTCGGAGCAGCTGTCCGACATCCGGTTCCAGGCCAATTTCGCGCCGGGGCTGACCGGGCCGTTCGAGGCGTCCGCGCCGACCACCGACGGGATCAACGTGCTGTCCACCGGTCTGCGCAGCAAACGCGACGCCGACGCGGCCATCGCGTCGCTGCGCGCGATTCCGCGACCGCCGGGGGTGCGGGTGATGGTGGCGGGGGTGCCCGCGCTGGAACGCGACGCCATCCACGGCCTGATCCGGGGGCTGCCGCTGCTGGCGGCGATTCTGGCGGCGGCGGCGATCGGGTTGATGTACGCGGCGTTTCGCTCGCTGGTGCTGGCGGTGAAGGCGGTGGTGATGAGCACGCTGTCGCTCGGCGCGACGCTGGGGGTGCTGACGTGGATCTTCGTGGAGGGGCACGGGGCCGGGTGGTTCGACTTCACGCCGCAGCCGTTGATGTTCGCGGTGCTGGTGCTGATCGTGACGGTGCTGTTCGGGTTGTCCACCGACTACGAGGTGTTCCTGCAATCGCGGATGGCCGAGGCGCGCGCGAACGGAGCCGACCCGCCCGAGGCCATCCGGTTCGGCATCGCGCACACCGGCGGGGTGATCACCTCGGCGGCGGCGATCCTGATCGTGGTGACCGGCGCGTTCGGTTTCTCGGACCTGGTGCTGATGAAGTACATCGCCTACGGCATGATCGCGGCACTGGTGTTGGACGCCACGGTGATTCGCATGCTGCTGACACCGGCGGTGCTGAAACTCGTATGGCGGTGAGGATGACGGTGGTCAAGGGCGCGAACATGGCGCTGATGTTCGTGCTGGAGTTGGGCGTGCTGGCCTCGGCGATCGCGTGGGGGCTGAGTCTCGATGCGGCGCTGGCGGTTCGGATCCTGGCGGCCGCGGCGGTGGTGGCGGTGTTCGTGCTCGTGTGGTCGCAGCTGGCCGCCGGGGGCAAGGCGCCGCATCAGCAGTACGGGTGGCGGCGGTTCGCGGTGGAGTTGGGGTGGTTCGGCGGCGGCGCGGTGCTCGCGGGTTTCGCGTGGTCGCCGGTGGTGGCGCTGGTGTTGTTCGCGGCGTGGGCGGTCAACGGCGCGTTGCGGGTGTGGTGGCGGCAGGTGTGAAAAGGCCGTGCGCGCGGGCGGATTCGCCACGCCGATGCCGGGGTCCGCGCCAACCCCCGTTAACCTAGGGTCCGTGACACACCCGGAAGATGCTCAGCAGACCAGCCACGGCCGCCACGCCGCACCCGAAGGGGCAGGGGTGCATCCGCTGATCGACCTCGATCGCGATCCCACGCCGGGGCGGCCCGACCACGCCCGCCCCGACGAGGACGACGAACCCGCCGACGACTGACCCGTCATCGACGAACCGGCAGCACCAGCTGCGCGCCGGTGACGGGATGATCGAAAACCTCGACGGGGTGCTGGTAGACGCGGGTGAGCAGCTCGGTGCGCAGCACCTCGCGCGGGGTTCCGGCGGCGGCGATCCCGCCGTCGTGCAGGACGGCGACCCGGTCGGCGTAGGCGGCGGCCACGCCGAGATCGTGCAGCACGACCACCACCGCCGCACCCGCGGCCGCCCGGTCGCGCGCCAGGCGCAGAACCTGTTCCTGGTGGCCCAGATCCAGCGCGGCGGTGGGTTCGTCCAGCAGCAGCGTGGGGGTTTGCTGGGCGAGTACCCGGGCCAGGGCGACGCGGGCGCGTTCGCCGCCCGACAGCGCCGGAAACGGCCGCGCCGCAAGATGTTCCACATCGGTCGCGGCCAGGGCCGCGGCGATCGCCCGCTCGTCGTGCTCGGCGGCCGGGGTGCGGGCCCAGGGGGAGCGCCCCATGGCGACGACCTCGCGGGCGGTGAAGGGGAAGCTGACCTGATGGGTCTGGGGGAGGACCGCGCGACGCCGGGCCATGTCGACCGGCGTCCACTCCCGCAGCGGGCGCCCGTCGAGTTCGATTGCGCCGCTGGCGGGTTCGAGTTCGCCCGCCAACGCGGCCAGCAGCGTGGACTTCCCGGCCCCGTTGGGCCCGACGAGGGCGAGGATCTGCCCGGCGACCACCTCGAGGTCCACATCGGTCAGGATCCGGCGGCCCCCGCCGCGATCGACGGCGACCGCGCGAGCGCGCAGGGTGACCTCGCCGGGCGCGGGGTGCGGCGGGACGCCGTGGGCGCGGCCGAGCAGGCGATCGAGGCCGCGGGTGAGCAGGGTGGTCATCGGGCTCCCCTCCGGACCGAGCGGTCGTCCGGTTCCCGGTCCCGCGTGTCGCCGCCCGTCCCCTCGAACAGCACCCCGCCCGCTCTCGTGGCCGCCAACCCGCCCCGCGTGGTCGTCGTGAAAAGCGCTGTGGCACAGGCCCCTTTCGTGGGCGTCGAGCTGGCGTGTGCCGTCGCGGTGGAATGCGTTGTAATACGGGCCGCGTCCGAGGCTGTGGGCCCGGCGTGAATTGGGGTTGTGGCGCAGTGGTTTCGGGGCGCGACCGATCTCATGCCCAGCCTCCCGCGCGTGCTCGGGTGCGGCGTAGCAGCCAGAAGAAGAATGGGCCGCCGACCAGGGAGGTGAGCATGCCGAGGGGGAGGTCGGCGTTGGGGACGAGGCTGCGCGCGCCGATGTCGGCGGCCAGGAGGACGATCGCGCCGAAGATCGCGGACAGGGGGATGAGTACGCGGTGGGCCGGGCCGACGAGCATCCGGACGACGTGCGGGACGATCAGGCCGACGAACAGGATGATGCCGGTGAACGCGACCCCGGCGGTGGCGAGGACGGCCACGATCACGATGACGTTGCGCCGCAATCGTTCCACGTCCACGCCCAGGTGCCGCGCGGCCGCCTCGCCGAGGGCCAGCAGGTCGAGCCGGGGCGCGAGCAGCACCGCGGCGGCCACGCCGAGCGCGGTCAGCGGCGCGACCACGCCGACGGCCTGCCAGGTCGCCCCGTTGAGGCTGCCCAACTGCCAGAACACGATCTGATCGCGCGCGGCGGGGGAGGCGACGAACAGCAGGAACGACATGAGCCCGCCCGCGAACGCGTTGACCGCCACCCCGGTGAGCACCAGCGTCACGGTCTCGGTGCGCCCGTTGGCCCGTGACAGCAGATACACCAGCAGCGTGGTCAGCAGTCCGGCGACGAACGCGCCGCCCGCCACCGACCAGGCCGCCGCGAACGCCCCGCCCACCACGATCACGATGCCCGCCCCGACGGCCGCGCCCGCCGACACACCGATCACCCCGGGTTCGGCGAGCGGGTTGGCGAACACACCCTGCAACAACGCGCCCGCGGTCGCCAGGGCCCCGCCGACGAGCACGGCGAGCACCACGCGCGGGAAACGCACCTGCCACAGCGTCACCTCCCCGGCGGGGTGGTGCGGGATCGGCCCCCAGTCGAGCCCGATCCGGTGCAGGACGCTGCCCGCCACCTCCGCCGGGGTGGTGGGGACCTGGCCGATGGCGGCCGAGGCGAGGGCGAGCAGGATCAGCGCGGCGACCGAGACGACGGCCACGACCAGCACCCGCGACCAGCGTCGAGGAGACGCCGGGCCGGGCTCGGAAGACGGTGGCGCGGAACCGGTTTCCTCGGTCTCGGTCGCGCTCATGCCGCCGTGCCGTAGAGGGCCTTGGTGAGCGCGGTCAGTACCCGGCCCGTATTCGGCCCGAAGCTGAGCAGCACCTTGTCGTCCATGTCGACCACGCGCTTGTTCTTCCCCGCGGGGGTCTGGGCGATGCCGGGAATCTTGGCCAGCCCGTCCACGCCGCCGATGGAGGCCAGCCCGTCGGTCATGACCAGGAACGCGTCGGGCGCGGCGGCGATCATGGCCTCGCTGGTGATGGGCGTGAACGGTTCGGTGAGCCCGGCCGCGGTCCCGGCGTCGACGCCGCCGAGCGCGGTCACGAGCGCGTCCGCGCCCGAACCGCGCCCGCCCATCATGGTGATGGCGGTCGAGCGCAGGTACAGGAAGGCGATGCGCGGTTTCGGATCCTGGTGCGGCACAGCGGCGCTCGCGGCGGCGATCTCGTCGCTGGTGCGCCGGGCGAGCCGCTCGCCCTGGTCGGGGACGCCGAGCGCGGCGGCGACGGCCCGGATCTGCGGCACCACCCCGTCGAGGCTGCGCTGCGGATCGAAGAACACCACGGTGATGCCGAGCGCGCGCAGCTGGTCGCGCAGGGTCGGGGTGACGCTGACGGTGTCGGTGAGGAACACCGAGGGCCGTTGCGCCGCAACGGCTTCCACATTGATGCTGCCGTTGCCGCCCGCGACGTTGGTGACCCCCTGCATGGCCGGGGTCGCCGCGGAGGCCCGGCCGACGAGGCGGTCGCCGAGCCCGAGCGCCCACACGGTCTGCGCGAGCGTCCCGTACCGGTCCACGGCGATGATGCGGCTGGCATCGGTCACGGTGACCTGCCCGCCGTCGAAGGACGGCACGGTCGCGGGGAGCCGCGGGGCGAGTGCGGGTCCGATGGGGACCGGGTCGGGGTCGGTGAGCGTCGCGGTCGCCGGGCCCCGTCCGTTCGCCGTACCGGTCCCGGAGTCCGCGCACGCGCTCACCGCGGCGACGAGCGCGACGGCGAGGAGCACGAGCAGCGCTCGCGGCGCCGAGCGGGGGCGGTTCTCGCGCGGGGTTCGGGCTCGGTCGGCACGGCTCATGAGGCAAGCCTAAGAGGTGCGCGGGGCGGCCGGTCGGCGACCCGTCTCCGGTGGCGTGCCCGTCACCCCCGGCTGACGTCGTCGAGGGCGGCGGCGATCGCGCGCGGCAGTTCCAGGGTCTCGGCCGCGAGAATGCCGGTGAGCTGGGCGATGTCGCGCGCGCCGACGATGAGGCTCGCCACGGCGGGCCGGTCGCGGATCCAGGCCAGCGCCACCGCCAGCGGGGAGGTGCCCAGCCCGTCGGCGGCGGTGACCAGGGCGTCCACCACGCGGGTGGCGTGGTCGTCGAGCCGGTCGGTGATCTCGCTGGCGGTCGCCTCGTCCGCGCCGCGGGAATCGGCGGGCACGCCGTCGCGGTACTTGCCGGTGAGGATGCCCCCGGCCAGCGCGTGCGTCGCGATCAGCCCGACGCCGTGGTGTTCGGCCGCGGGCACGACATCGCGTTCGGGTCCGCGCGCGAGCAGCGAGTACGGCACCGACGCGGCGGTGATCGGGGCCGCGGCGGCGAGGGTGGCCAGCTGCCAGGCGTTGTGCCCGCGCATCCCGGCGTAGCGGACGCGGCCGGAGCGGACGGCGTATTCGAGGGTGGTCGCGATCTCCTCGAGCGGGGTGTGCGGATCCCACGCCGCGACGCTCCAGACGTCGAGGTAGTCGGTGCCGAGTTCGGCGAGGGTGTGGTCGAGCTGACGCATGAGGGTGCGCCGCGAGGCGTCCACGGTCCAGGGCACTTCCGCGGCGGGCGTGCCGGTCGGGTCGAGCACCCCGGGCACCGGAACCAGGCCCGCGCAACCCGACAGCACCAGATCCCCGCGCGGCACGAGCTCCCCGATCAGCCCGCCGAGGATGCGCTGCGAACCGCCGCCGTGATAGGCGGGGGAGGTGTCGACCAGGGTGCCCCCGGCCTCCACGAACGCCACCAGTTGCACCGACGCGTCGTCGGCGTCGGTGTGCTTGCCCCAGGTGTGCGTCGCCAGCCCGATCCGCGACACCCGTAACCCGCTGCGCCCGACCGTCCGCTGTTCCATCACCGTGCCTGCACTTCCGTCACGGGTGTAGAGCCTAGGGCCCCAAGCGGTTCGGATCGGGCTATGGGCCCGCGAACCGCCGACGCGTGCGGCCGGGCGGGGCAAGCGCTTCCGTGGCGTTCGCTGCCAGATTGCGCGCGCCGCAGGATCTTCCGGCACGCCCCCTGCCATGATCGCCTAGGCTGGGTGCCATGACGGTGATCCTGCTGCGGCACGGGGTGTCGGCCTCCAACACCGCGCGCACGCTGGCCGGGCGCAGCACGGGGGTGGATCTGACCGACCGCGGCCGCGAGCAGGCCCAGGCGGTGGCGGCCCGGCTGGGCGCGCTGCCCATCGAGCGCGTCGTGGCCTCCCCGCTGTTGCGCTGCCATCGCACGGTGGCGCCGCTGGCGGAGAAACTCGGGCTCGAGCCGGAGGTCGACGAGGCGCTGGTCGAGGTCGACTACGGTGAGTGGACAGGCCGCGCGCTCGAGGAGTTGGTGAAGGAACCGCTGTGGAAGGTGGTGCAGCGGCACGCGTCGGGCGCGGTGTTCCCCGGTGGTGAGGGGCTCGCGCAGGTGCAGCAGCGGGCGGTCGCGGCGATCCGGGCGCGGGATCGGGCGCTGGCCGCCGAGCGCGGGCGCGACGTGCTGTGGCTGGCGTGCAGTCACGGCGACGTGATCAAGTCGGTGCTGGCCGACGCGTTCGGCATCCATCTGGACGGCTTCCAGCGGATCGTGGTCGAACCGGCCTCGATCAGCGTGATCCGGTACACGCCGACGGCCCCGTTCGTGTGGCGGGTCAACGATACGGGCACCGATCTGTCGGCCCTGGCCGCTATCGCGCAGCAACACGGGGAGAAGGCGTCGGAACCGGTCCCCGGCGGAGAGGTCGGCGCGGCGGCGAGTACGGATAATGGGAATGCGCAACGCCCCGATGCGCGTAGTGAGTAGTGCAGTCGGTATCAGGAGGTGCAGATGGCCCGAGCAATCCATGTGTTTCGCACCCCCGATCGTTTCGTCGCCGGGACCGTCGGTGAACCAGGCGATCGCGCCTTCTATCTCCAGGCCGTGGAGGAGCCCCGCGTGGTCAGCGTGCTGCTGGAGAAGCAGCAGGTGAAGGTGCTGGCCGACCGGATGGGTCTGTTGCTGGACGAGGTGGCGCGCCGCTTCGGCGCGCCGGTGCCCCCGCAGGCCGAGGAGGTGTCCGACACCGCGCCGCTGAAAACCCCGATAGACGCCGAATTCCGGGTCGGCACAATGGGTTTGGGCTGGGACGCGGACGCCGGGGCGGTGGTGGTCGAGCTGCTGGCGATCACCGAGACCGAGGTCGACGAGTCGGTGGTGCTCGACGACACCGAGGAGGGCCCCGACGCGGTGCGGGTGTTCCTGACCCCGATCCAGGCGCGCGAGTTCGCGTTGCGCTCGGCGAAGGTGATCGCGGCCGGGCGGCCGCCGTGTCCGCTGTGCGGGGAGCCGCTGTCGGTGAAGGGGCACATGTGCGTGCGCACCAACGGCTACAAGCGCGGCGACATCTTCGGCGCGGCCGATCTCGAGGAGGAATGATCCGGTGAGCGCCGACGGCGACCCGTTCCACACCGGAGAGCTGTCGGTGATCGGACGAATCACCACCGCCAGCAATCTGACTCTGGTCTGCGAGGTCGGCGACGGCGGCGAGCGGGTGGTGTACAAGCCGGTGCGCGGGGAGCGGCCGCTGTGGGACTTCCCCGACGGCACCCTGGCCGGGCGGGAGGTGGCGTCGTATCTGGTGTCGCGGGCGCTGGGCTGGGCGGTGATCCCGGAGACGATCCTGCGCGACGGACCGCTGGGGGCGGGGATGGTGCAGCGCTGGGTCGAGTCGGTGGATTCGGCGGATCCGGCGCGGCTGGATCTGGTGGATCTGGTTCCGGTGGGCGCGGTTCCGGACGGGTTCCGCGAGGTGCTGCGGGCCGTGGACGGGTCGGGTGCGGAAGTGGCGCTGGTGCACGCCGACGATCCGCGGCTGCGCCGTATGGCGGTGCTGGACGTGTTGCTCAACAACGCCGATCGCAAGGGCGGGCACGCGCTCGAGGGCGCCGACGGCGGCGTGTACGGGGTCGATCACGGGATCTGTTTGCACAGTGAGCCGAAATTGCGCACGGTGCTGTGGGGGTGGGCGGGGGAGCCGGTGGCCGAGGAGCTCCTTGCCGATGTCGCGGAATTCGTCAAGACCCTTCCCGGGGAGGTCGGCGACGATCTGGCCGAGCATCTGACCGACGCGGAGATCGAGGCGCTCGGGCGGCGCGGGCGGCGGCTGCTCGACGACCCGGTGATGCCGTTGCCGGTGAGCGCGCGGCCGATCCCGTGGCCCGCGTTCTGAGCGGCCGGGCGCCGCGCGATCGCCTCGGGGTATCGGTGCGCGGGGATTGCAACGGTTGACTTCCGGCATCGACTGCGAATCGGCAGGTCGTGCCATATCGCCGGGGTGGTCGGCGCGGGGGTCGGGCGGGGTCGGCGCGGCGGCGTCTCGATCTGACCTTTACCCTCGAATCATGCAGTCCTGGTCCGATATCGCCGTCCCGACCGTCCCCGGATCCGGACCGCCGTTGCGGTTGTTCGACACCGCCGACCGGCAGGTGCGTCCGGTCACGCCCGGCGCGGTCGCCACGATGTATGTGTGCGGCATCACCCCCTATGACGCCACCCATCTCGGGCACGCGGCGACGTATCTGACCTTCGATCTGGTCAATCGGGTGTTGCGCGACGCCGGGCATCGGGTGCACTACGTGCAGAACGTCACCGATGTCGACGATCCGCTGTTCGAGCGGGCGGCGCGCGACGGGGTGGACTGGCGGGATCTGGGGGCGCGGGAGATCGCGTTGTTCCGTGAGGACATGGCCGCGTTGCGGGTGCTGGCCCCGCGCGATTACGTGGGCGCGGTCGAATCGGTGAACGAGGTCGTGGAGCTGGTCGACAAGCTGCTGGCCTCCGGGGCGGCGTATGTGGTGCGCGCCGACGAGTATCCCGACATCTACTTCCGCCACGACGCGACAGAACAGTTCGGCTACGAGTCCGGCTACGACCGCGCCACCATGGAACGGCTGTTCGCCGAGCGCGGCGGCGACCCCGACCGTCCCGGCAAACGCGATCCCCTCGACGCACTGCTGTGGCGCGCGGCCCGCCCCGGCGAGCCGTCGTGGCCCGCGCCCTTCGGTCCCGGCCGTCCCGGTTGGCACATCGAGTGCGCCGCAATCGCTTTGAACCGCATCGGCCCCGAATTCGACATCCAGGGCGGCGGCAGCGACCTGATCTATCCCCACCACGAGTACTCCGCCGCCCACGCCGAGGCCGTCGTCGCGCATCGCCGCTTCGCCCGCCACTACGTCCACGCGGGCCTGATCGCCCTCGACGGCGAGAAGATGTCCAAGTCCCGGGGCAATCTGGTCCTCGTCTCCACCCTCCGCGCGGCGGGCACCGACCCCGCCGCCATCCGCCTGGGCCTGTTCTCCGGCCACTACCGCCAGGACCGCGAGTGGAACGCCACGGTCCTCGCCGAGGCCGAGTCCCGCCTCGCCCACTGGCGCCGAGCCGCCGCCCTCCCCACCGCCCTCCCCGCCGGCGACACCCTCGCCCGCCTGCGCCACCACCTCGCCGACGACCTCGACACCCCCAAAGCCCTTGCCGCCCTGGACAACTGGGCCCACCAATCCCTCACCTACGGCGGCCCCGACCCCACCGCCCCCACCCTCGTCAAGAACGCCGCCGACGCCCTCCTCGGCATCCCCCTCTGACCCCAGGCCCGGCAACCCAGCCGCACCCTTTATTCGAATCCGCACCCGTTGCAGGGCTATGTAACGGGTGCGGATCCAAATAAGGGGTGCGGCTGGGTTCGTCGGCGGGGAGGTCGTAAAGGGGTTATGGGGGTGGGCCGGTGAGGATCGGGGCGATGGCGACGTGGGCCAGGTATTCGACGGCGTGGGGGTCGGTGAGGTCGACGGTGAGGCTGGGGGTGAGGAGGTAGCCGAGGGTGATGTGGATGAGGGCGTCGGCTTGGGCGGAGGGGTTGCCCGGGGGGAGTTGGTGTTCGGCCTGGGCGCGGGAGATGTGGGCGGTGACGCGGGCGTGGGCGAGGGTGATGGGGGCGTGCGGGCCGTGGGTGAGGGCGTGCAGGAGTTCGCCGCGGTGGGTGGCCTCGGCGGCGAGGAGGGGGTGGCGGTGCAGGCCGAGGCAGAGGGCGAAGCCCGCGGCGACCTGTTCGGCGGGGTCGTCGATGGTGGCCAGGCGGGCGGCGAGGGCGTCGAGCAGGGCGGTGATCTCGCGGGTGAGGGCGCGTTCGAACAACTCGTCCTTGCCGGAGAAGCGGCGGAAGACCGTGGCGCGGCCGACGCCCGCGGCGGCGGCGACCTCGGCCATGGTGGCGGCGCGGGTGCCGCGGCGGGCGAGGACGGTGACGGCGGCGTCGAGGATGGCGGCGTCGGTGTCGCCGGTGGCGGGGCGGGCGCCCGCGAAGGCGCGGCCCGCGGCGCGGCGCAACAGATTGGGCAGCGGCGCACCGGGTCTGGTCACGCGGCGGCTCCCTTCGCGGCACCCCTTGACGGGGTGAGACTATTGGACATCTAATGGTCTCACATTCGAGGTGGAGGTGGAATCGTGTCGGCTGTGCCGGGTTTCGATCGTATTCGCGCCGCGCGCAAGGGGATTCGCGCCACGGGCGCGCTCCTGGACGCCGTGCGCAAGGATCCACGCATCGCCGGAGATCTGGTGCGGGGCCTGATCGGCGGCGCGGACCAGCCCCAGCCCGCGCCGGTCGCGAGCGTCGAGGCCCCGGCGGGCCTGGCCGAATTCAGCCGCACCGCCCACGCCGAGCAGTCTCTCGCCGCCGACCTCGACACCGTGTGGGCCTACCTGAGCGACCTCGATCGCCTCGGCGAGTGGTTCACCGCCCACACCGGCTGGCGCGGGCGATCCCCGGGCCCGGTCCGGCCGGGCCTGGAATTCGTCCAGCAGGCGCTGGTGATGGGCCTGCCCGTCGACATCGAATGGCGCGTGGCCGCCGTCGAGGGCCACCGCTTCGAACTGCGCGGCCGAGCCCCGCAACAGGTACGGCTCGGGTACTGGATCACCGTGTCCGCCACCGGTTCCGAGACCCTGGTGTCCTTCGACGCCGGTATCGGCGGCCCGCCCGTGGACGGCCCGCTCGGCGGCTCGGTCACCCGCAGCCTGGGCGAGGCGATGACCGCGTCGCTGGCGAAACTGCCCGAGGCCGTCGCCGCGGCGGGCCCGCTGCGCGCCCGCGTGGCGCAGGCCCCGGTCCGGCACGACGCCTCCGGGGAGGATCTCGATCCGCGCACCCCCGTCCTGGTGGGGGTGGGTCAGTACGTGGGCCGTACCCCCGAGTTCGCCGCCGATCCGGCCGAACTCGCCGCCCGGGCGCTGCGCCGCGCCGCCGACGACGCGGGGCCGGGCGAGTCGCTGCTGCGCGGCGCGGATGCCGTGTTCGCGGTGGCCTGCGCGTCGTGGCAGTACCGCGACCTGGGCGCGGAGGTGGCCGCGCGAGTCGGCGCGGGCGGCGTCGACACCGTCCAGTCGAGCACGTTCGGCGGCGACGGCGGCCAGCTCGTCATCAACGAGGCCGCCGCCGCCATCGCCGCGGGCGACTACGAGATCGTCCTGGTCACCGGCGCCGAGGCGGGCGCCACCCAGTCCGCCGCCCAGCGCGAGGGCCACGAATTGACCTGGCCGACACAGGATTCCGCGATCTCCCCGACCCGCACGGTCGGCATCGACAAACCGGCCAACAACGCCGCCGAGACCGCCGCCGGGCTGATCGCCCCCATCAATATGTACGCGTTGATGGAGTCGGCCAACCGCCATCGCCTCGGCCGCGACGCCGGGGAGCACGCCGCCGCCGTCGCCGCCCTGTGGTCGCGCCTGTCCCGGGTCGCCGCGAGCAACGAATACGCGTGGCAGCCCGAGGAATTCACCCCGGAGCGGATCGCGGCGGTATCGGCCGACAACCGCATGGTCTCCACTCCCTACACCAAACTCGAGTGCGCCAACCTGACCGTCGACATGGCCAGCGGCATCGTGGTGTGCAGCGCGGCCGCCGCCCAGGCCGCGGGCATCCCGCAGGACCGCTGGGTGTTCCTGCACGCGGGCGCCTCCGGCCACGACGAGTGGTTCACCAGCGAACGCGCCGAACTCGCCGCGTCCCCGGCCATCCGCACCCTGGGCGCGGCGGCGCTCGCCCACACCGGCATCGAGCCCGGCGACCTCGCGCACGTCGACCTGTACGCGTGCTTCCCGGTCGCGGTGCAGATCGCCGCCCGCGAACTCGGTCTGCCCCTGGACGATCCGGACCGCCCGCTGTCGGTGACCGGCGGGCTGACCTTCGGCGGCGGCCCCGGCAACAACTACGGCGGCCACGCCGTCGCGACCCTGGTCCGGAAGTTGCGCGAGGATCCCGGCAGTTACGGCCTGTCCACCTCGCTCGGCTGGTACGTCACCAAACACGCGCTCGGCGTCTACTCCACCCGCCCGCCGCGGCGACCCTACCGGCATCTGACCCCGATCATCGACCATCCGCCCGCCCGCCCGGCCCGCTCGACCGTCACCGGCCGCGCCGTCGTGGAGGCCTACACCGTCCCCTACACGCGCGACGGCGTTCCCGAGGCGGCGGTGTTCAGCCTGATCGGTTCCGCGGGTGAGCGAATCCTGGTGCGCAGCACCGACTCCGACACCGTCGCCGCCGCCTTGGAGCGCGACCTGCTCGGCCTCGAGGTCGCCCTCGACGGGGACGCGATCCGCGTCGAGGGCGACCGGCGGGTGCCGCTGCCCGCCCCGCCGGAACCGCCCGTCCTGGTCGAGCGCCGCGGCCACGTCACGATCATCACTGTGAACCGCCCGCGGGTCCGCAACGCGATCGATCTCGCCACCGCCGTCGCCCTCGAACGCGCCCTGGACGCCTACGAGGCCGACGACGCCGCGCGGGTCGCGATCCTCACCGGCGCGGGCGGATTCTTCAGCGCCGGAATGGATCTCAAGGCCGCCGCCCGCGGCGAGATGCCCATGACCGAGGGCCGCGGCCCGCTCGGTGTGACCGCCCGGCCGCCGGAGAAGCCGCTCATCGCCGCGGTGGCGGGTCCGGCCCTGGCGGGTGGTTGCGAACTGGCGTTGGCCGCGGATCTCGTTGTCGCCGCGCGTGATTCGACGTTCGGGCTGCCGGAGGTCAAACGCGGACTGGTCGCCGTCGGCGGCGGTGTGCTGCGCCTGGCGCAGCGTCTGCCGCGCGCCTTGGCGATGGAGCTGGCGTTGACCGGCGACCCGATCCCGGCCGCCCGGGCCGCCGAACTGGGGCTGGTCAACGCGGTCGTCGATCCGGGCAAGGCGCTGGACGCCGCTCTGGAACTGGCCGAGCGGATCGCCGTGAACGCTCCCTTGAGCATCGCGGCCAGTAAACGCATCGTCGACGCCAGCCCCGATTGGTCCACGGCCGAGGGGTTCACCCGTCAGGGCGAGGTCGCGGCGACCGCCCTGTCGTCGCGCGACGCGACGGAGGGGGTGCTGGCGTTCGCGCAGAAGCGGCCGCCGGTGTGGCAGGGCCGCTGAGCGACGCGCACATCTCCCAGCCGCGGCGGGCGGGGTGAGTGATCTGCACGGAAACCGGATCGGCGCGCCCGGCCGCCGGACGTGGCGACGGCACCGATCGGTAGGGTAGGGGGCATGTCGGAGCCTGTGTCGCCCAACTCTTCTCGGACCGCGCTCGTACTGGGGGGAGGGGGCCCGGTCGGTTTGTCGTGGCTGGCAGGGCTGGCCGCCGCGCTCCCGGGCTACGGGGTGCATCTCGGTGCGGCGGAGCGGCTCGTGGGGACCTCGGCGGGGGCGATCGTGGCGGCCGTGCTCGCCAATGGCGGGGACCTCACCCAGATCCTCACCCCGCCCGCGCCCACGGCCGAGCCGCGGCCCGCGCAACGGGTGAACCTCGACGTGCTGGCCCCGCTGCGGGAGCCGGGCCTGGATCTGGCGGCGGCGCGACGCAAGGTGGCCGAACTCGCCGCGCGGGAACCGCTGGTGGACTCGCCCGCCGAGCATGTGGCGCGGATGGAGAAGCTGGTCGGCGCGACGATGTGGCCCGCGCGGGAGTTGATCGTGACCGCGGTCGACACGGCCAGCGGTGAGTTGCGCGGTTTCACCGCCGCCGACGGGGTGTCGCTGCCGGAGGCGGTCGCGGCGAGCACGGCGGTGCCGGGGGTGTTCCCGTCGATCCCGATCGGCGCGACCCACTACATGGACGGTGGGATCGGCTCACCCATCAACGCCCATCTCGCGGCGGGCGCGGAGCTGGTGGTGATCATCGAGCCGCTGGCCCACCTGTTCGGCCACCTGCCCTCCGACGGCGACCTCGGCGGCGCCACCGCGGTCTCGATCGTGCCCGACACCATGTCCATCGCCGCATTCGGCCCCGACCTGTTCAACC
This sequence comes from Nocardia sp. NPDC003482, assembly GCF_053588115.1. Classification (NCBI taxonomy): domain Bacteria; kingdom Bacillati; phylum Actinomycetota; class Actinomycetes; order Mycobacteriales; family Nocardiaceae; genus Nocardia; species Nocardia sp. NPDC003482. The sequence continues at coordinate 70,702 of NZ_JBSFPI010000027.1, read as the reverse complement.
CCGCGGCCCTGGCCCCCGCCTACGAATCCGGTGTCCGCCAGGCCGAGCAGGCCGCCACCATCCTCAGCGACTCCGGCTGGCCGACGCGCTGAGAGTCGTTGTGCCGCAGGGGGATTCGCACCCCTCGCACCCCTCGAATCACGAGTCGACGTGGACGTGCGGCCGCTGGTGCGGGTCGGGTACGGCTCGGCGGAGGATTTCCCGGGTCACCGGGGCCACCTCGCCTTCGCCGATGAACAGGAACCGCAGCAGGTTGACGATCGGGTTGCCTTCGGTCCATTCGAAATACACGTGCGGTTCGAGTCCGGTGCGGTCGCGGATGGCGAGCAGGATCGCGGCGATCGAATTGGGCACCGCGGCCGCCTCCACCGACAGGATCTTGTAGGAGTCCAGTTCGACGGCGGTGACGCGTAGGTCGCTGGAGAACTCCGAGGCGTCCTTGACGACCACCTCGAGGAACAGGATCGGATCCTTGGCCGGGATGTGGCTCTCGACGCGCTGCGCGGCTTCCTTGTCGCGGTAGTCCTCGGGGATCCGGTCGCGGGTGTGTTCGACGTCGTGGGTGACGATGCGGATGGTGCCGCTGGCGGCGATCCGGTCGATCAGCCACGCCGCCTTGTCGTCGAACCGCACCTCCACCGCGCGCAGCTCGAACGCCCGCCGCGCCCGCGACGCGAACGACACCACGACGATCGACACGATGAACAGCGACGCCAGCTGTACCCCCTCGGGCCGCTCGAAGACATTGGCGACCGTCGTGTACACGAAAACCGCTGCGACAGCGCCGAATCCGAGGACGCGCCCGCGTTGTCCGCGCCGGGCCGCCGACATCGTCACCGCGACCGCCGCCGAGGTGATCAGCACCAGCACCCCGGTGGCGTAGGCGCCGCCCTGCTTGTCGACGTCGGCGTCGAAGTACCAGGTGATCCCGAACGCGACGAGCGCGAACACCAGCACCAGCGGGCGCGTGGCCCGTGCCCATTCCGGAGCCATCCCGTACCGGGGCAGGTAGCGGGGCACCAGATTCAGCAGACCGGCCATCGCCGAGGCCCCGGCGAACCAGAGGATCGCGATGGTGGACACGTCGTAGACGGTGCCGAATCCGCTGCCCAGATACGTGTGCGCGAGATACGCCAGCGCGCGCCCGTTGGCGGGGCCGCCGGATTCGAAGTCCTTCTCCGGGATGAGCACGACGGTGATGAAGCTGGTGACCAGCAGGAAGCCGCTCATGATCAGCGCCGCGGTGGTGAGCAGTTTGCGGGCGCCGAGGATGCGGGTGCGCGGCGCGTCCTCGGTCTCGCCGGGCGCGCTCTTGATCTGCGGCATCACCGCCACCCCGGTCTCGAAACCGGACAACCCGAGCGCGAGTTTCGGGAACACCAGCAGCGAGATGCCGATCATCGCGACGACGCTGCCGTGTTCGGTGGTCAGCGCGTGCGACCAGTCCACCACCCGCTCCCGCGCGGTCGCCACCTGGTACAGGCCCACGACCGCGACCACCAGATTCAACGCCAGATAGCTGCCGACCAGCACCACCGCGATCCCGATGGCCTCGGCGAACCCCTTGAGGAAGATCGCGGCCAGCAGCGCCAGCAACACCAGCGTGATCGCCACCGCGTGCGAGCGCAGCGCCTCGGGCACGAACGGGTTCTCCACGATGTGCGCCGCGCCGTCGGCCGCCGACAACGTCATGGTGATCACGAAATCCGTCGCCGCGAAGCCGAGCAGCACCAGGATGAACAGCTTGCCCGTCCACCGCGGCAACACCTCGGCGAACATCGCGAGCGAGCCACCGCCGTGCGGGGATTCGGCCGCCACCCGCCGATACACCGGCAGCGCCCCCAGCAGGGTCAACGCGACCAGCACCAGCGTCGCCATCGGCGAGAGCACCCCGGCCGCCAGCGCCGCGATCCCCGGCTGGTAGCCGAGGGTGGAGAAGTAGTCCACGCCGGTCAGGCACATCACCTGCCACCACGACCGCTGGTGGGTCGTGTGCGCGGACTTGGCCATCGGCCCCGGATGATGCGAGTGCCGATCCTGCTCGGCGCCCTCCAGCAGCCAGGCCGTCAGCGCCGAGCGCGGCCGGTCGGTCGTGGTCACGGATCTCCCTCGGGGACAGCGGATGCGAGCGTGCAGCGCTCAATCTAACCCGCCGCGATCCCCGCGCGCCGCGCGCCGCCGCCGCGCGTCCCGGAGCCGTGCCTCACTCCACCGGATCTCCTTGCGCCGCAAGCGAACGCGCGATCCGCTGCTCCGCGCCCGCCTTGTGGTCGCGGGTCACCAGCGCCGCCCGCAGATACCACAGCCCGGTGGTGTGGGTGGGGTCGCAGCCGGTGAGGGTGGCGATGCGTTTGAGGCGGTTGTCGACGCTGTTGGGGTGCAGGTGCAGGATGCGGGCGGTGCGCTGGCGGTTGAGGTTGTTGTCGATGTGGTGGTGCAGGGTGGCGAGCAGTTCGGGGTGGTCGTCGAGGGGGTCGAGGAGCCGGCTGAGATGTTCGCGGCCGGGGCCGGGGAGAGTGAGCTGGAACTCCAGGGCCAGATCGTCGAAGCGGTAGAGGCCGGGCCGGGACTTCGCGCGCCGCACGACCTCGAGCAGGCGGTGCGCCTGCTGGGCGGCGTCGGGGATGTCGTCGGTGTCGGCGTCGACGACGGTGGCGGTCAACGGGATTCGCGCCGCGGTCGACAGGGCGGCGAGCAGCCGATCCAGGTCGATGCTGTCGGCGGGGACGAGCAGGGTGCCGCCGTCGCCGTCGAGCAGCGGGAGCACCGCGTCGCAGGCGTTGCTCACCGCGAGGCGCACCCGGCGCAGCCGGATCCGCGCGAGGTGTTCGTCGTCGGGGGCGTGGTCGTCGTGCGGGATGTGCAGCGCGAGCACGGCGTAGCGCGACGCGATGCGAATCCCGTATTCGCGGGGTAGCGAACTGGTGACGCGCCCGGTGAGCAGCGCGGAGGCGACGGTGTGCACGGCGGTGTGTTGTTCGTCGAGGATCGCGCGCAGCTCGCGCAGATAGGCCGCGGACACCGTCGTGGTGATCGAGCCGAGGATCTCCACGACCCGCCGTGTGCCCTCGATGATGCCGTGGTCGGGGCGCGCGAGGTCGAGTCCGAGCCGGAATCCTTCGTGCACGGCGTGGTGGATCTGGTTGAGCGGCAAGCCGTCTCGCGCCCACCCGGCGGCGGCCTCGTCGAGTTCGCGGGTGCGGCCCGGGACGTCGGTTCCCTCGAGCATGGCCACGACGAGCCGCAGGCACGCCTGGGTGAGTTCGGCACTGTCCGCCGAGCCGGGGTCGAGGACCTGTGCGACCATGCGCTCGGAGAGCACGCGCACGTCCGCGAGCGGCGCGGAGAACGGTGTGGCCGTCCGGTCCGAGGTGTCGGTGGTCATCGTCGCCCTTCCTTCCGCGCTGGTGCGAGCAGCAGGTGTAACCGACTGTTACGCATGTCAGCAACGGTAAGTCGCACGCGAACTCACCTTCTACTTTTCTTTACCTGCCGCCGATGTGGTCGCGGAAGCACGGTGTGACCTGCGCGAACGTCCGAAACGCGCAGGGGGAATCGGGTATTCGCGACGCGGACTGCTGTGCGCGTGCTCACTTTCGCGCCGGGCGCGGTGTCCGGTGTGCCGAATTCGACTCGCGCCGCGGGCAACCCCTGACCCGCGCCGGTCCGGCGGCGAGAATGGCCGCCATGACTGGAATCGTCTCCTCGCCCGCTCGGGCGGTGGCCCGCCGCTACGGCGCCGCGGAATCGGTCGAACCGGCGGCCTGGAATCCGGTGCTGGAGGTGCTGCACGAGCATCGGTCGGTGCGGCGCTACCGCCCCGATCCGGTGCCCGACGCGGTGCTGCGGGTGCTGGTGTCGGCGGCGCAGTCCGCGCCGACGTCGTCGAATCTCCAGGCGTGGAGCGTTGTGGCCGTGCGCAATACGCGCCGCAAGGCCCGGCTGGCGGAGCTCGCGGGCGACCAGGACCACATCCGCCAGGCCCCGGTGCTGCTGGTGTGGACGGCGGATCTCGCGCGGGCGCGGGGCCTGGCGGCCGAGCGGGGCGTGCCGCTCGACGGGGCGGACTATCTGGAGTCGAGTTACGTGGCGTTCCTGGACGCGGCGCTGGCCGCGCAGAACGCGGTCGTCGCGGCGGAGTCCCTGGGACTGGGCACGGTCTACATCGGCGCGATCCGCAACAACCACGCCGAGGTCGCGGCCGAATTGGCTTTGCCCCCAGGCGTTTTCCCGGTCGTCGGGCTGGTCGTCGGCACCCCCGACCCCACCGAGGACACCCGCGTCAAGCCGCGCCTGCCCCAGGAGGCGGTCCTGCACCATGAAACCTACGACGCCGCCGGCCAGACCGAATACGCCGCCCGCTACGAAACCCGCCTGGCAGACTTCTACGCCGAACAGAACCTCCCCCACTCCTGGATCGACCGCGTCCTCACCCGCCTCGGCTCCACCGCCGCCCTCAAAGGCCGCCACCGCCTCCGCGAACACCTTGCCGCCCAAGGCTTCCCGCTGCGCTGACCGCCATGCGCCGACTCCACGATCCCGAGATCGAGCAACTCCTGTCCTCGGACGCCCTCGCCCGCATGGCGACCGTCGACGCCGAGGGCTATCCCCACGTCACCCCGTTGTGGTTCGTGTGGGCCGCGGGCACGTTCCACCTGACCAGTTATGTGGGCCGCCCACACCTGAACCGCATCATGCGCAATCCGCGTGTGGGGCTCGTCATCGATGTGGAGTCGGCGTTGCGTGCGGACGGGGAGCGGCCGAACAAGCAGATCCGTGTGATCGGCGACGCCACCGTCGCCCCCGACACGGACAACGTGTGGACCGACCGGATCCGCGCCAAGTACCTCGGCGCCACCCTCCCGAAAGAGCGCGCCGGGCGGGGGCGGGCCCTCATCACGCTCATTCCGCGCGAACTGACGGCCGTCGCGAGTGTCTGATCACCGACCCTCGACAGCCGCGAACGCGCGGGCGTAGATCTCGTCGATGATCGGATTCTTCGCCAGGTTGTAGTCGCCCGGTGTGGCGGCCGTGCGGGTTGCCAAGGCGCGCTTGGCTCGCTCGTACCGCTCCCGGTCCCGCGGGTGGGCGCGCAGCCAGTCCCGGAAGATCAGGTGTCGGAGGTGCTCGGCGGCTCCGACGCCGAACACGTGCAGATTGACCGCGGGTTCACCGTGGGTGAGCATGCGATGCTGATGCCACTCGGGTTCCCGCAGCACCAGCCGGAATCCGGCCCGTTCGAGGCCGGGGAGGTACGCGGCCTCGTCGCCTGAATCGGGCACGATGAGGTCGATGTCGATGATCGGTTTCGCCGCCAGCCCGGGCACCGCCGTACTGCCCACATGCTCGATCGCGATCCACCCCGGCACCGCCCGCCCGATCACCTCCGCCTGCCCGGCGAACAGCTCCGGCCACCGCGCATCGTAGGGCGCGATCACGATCGCCCGCTCGTCCGGCGGCCCACCCACCCACGCGGCCGCCATCTGCTCGGGCGTACTCACCAGTCGCTGTGTCACCTCGGGTGGAAATCCCACCACGTCACCTCCCTCGCTCGAAAGGGCAAGTCCTCCAGCCTATCGCGGCGGGGGTGATTCGTTCGGTGGGGCGTTGCGCGGGAACCGAATTCACATGCGCCCCACGATGTCCAGGGCGATGCTCGTCGCCGCGGTGCGGCTCTGGTCGTCGTCGAGGTCGACATCGCCCATCATCGAGACGCTCCAGCTGATGGCCAGTAGGGCCTGGCGGGCGTGGAAGACGGAGAGGGGAGTGGGGGTGGGGGCGGCCATGAGGTCGGCCAGTTCGCGGAATTCGTAGCGCAGGCTCGCGCCGATGCCGAGGTCGCGGAAGGCGGCCTGGTTGTCGGCGAACAAGCGCATCATGTCCTTGCCGAGGCCGTGCAGCAGGGCGCCGTAGCGCAGGACGATCTCGCGGGCGCGGGCGGGGCCCGGCGGGGTGGTCTCGGCCCAGCGCATGATGTCGTCGACGCCGCGGCGCAGGTCCTCGGCGAGGCTGACCACGATGTCCTCCTTGGTGCGGAAGTGGTAGTACAGCGCGGCCTTGGTGACGCCGAGTTGTTCGGCGATCTCGCGCAGCGAGGTGCGCTCGTAGCCGCGCTCGGCGAACAGTTCCATCGCCGCCGCGCGGATCCGCTCCCGGGTGTCACTGCGTCGCTTGTCCATCGAATCCCCATGCCTTGCTTGACGACCGGCAAGGCGGAAGCCTACCGTGTGGACCACCGGCGAATACCTAGCCGGGCGGCAAGTAAAATTCTGGGAGGGTTCATGGGCGGGGACACCCCACCGGTTCCGGTGACAGGCGTGGCGGTGACCGCCCTCGGCGTCGCCGTCATCCGGGCACGCGAGACCCGACGCGCCGACCGGCTCTACACCGACCCGCTGGCGGAAGACTTCGTCGACGCCGCGCAACCCGGCTTCGACACCGACCGATGGACACGCCTGCTCGCCCTCGCCGACCAGTTCTACCCGGGCCGCACCGTCGGCGTCCGCCTCGTCGACGACCGCGTCCGCGCCGCCGCCCACGCCGGCATCCGCCAATTCGTCCTGCTCGGCGCCGGATTGGACACCCGAGCCTTCCGCATGGACCTCCCACCCGACACCACCGTGTACGAGATCGACCTGCCCGAACTGTTCGCCTTCAAGGAATCGGTACTCACCCGAGCCCGCGCGACACCCACCTGCGCCCGCCGCGTCGTCCCCGCCGACCTGCGCGACGACTGGCCAAACCCGTTGCTGGACAACGGCTTCCGCACCGACCTCCCCACCTGCTGGATCGACGAGGGCACCCTCGGCCCCCTCACCCGCGACTGGAACCGGCGCGTCGTCACCACCCTCACCGACCTGTCCGCCCCCGGCAGCCGCTTCGGCGCCGCCCGCGTCACCGTCGACCCCGACAGCGCCCCGTACCGCGAAATGCGCCAGCTCGTCGCCGCCGACGTCACCCCCGCCGCCGTGACCGCCGACTTCGACATCGAGAACTGGCTGCGAGACCTCGGCTGGGACACCACATTCCACAGCTGGAACGACCTCACCGCGCCCCTCGGCCGCGACGTCGCCCAACCCGACCCCCGCATCGGCACCTTCGCCGCGATCCGCCGCTGACCCCGACTCCCTACTACATTCCGTCGTAAACCGGCGGGAGATCAACTACGCTGAGACCCCATGACGGTCGTCTACAACCTCATCGTCGTCACCCACATCCTCGGCCTGGCCGCCGTCATCGGCGGCTACGCCGCGGGACAACCCCGCGTCAACGAGGTCATGGTGTGGGGCGCGCGAGCACAGATCATCACCGGACTCGTCCTGGTCGGCATGGCCGACGCGATCGGCTCCCTCGACAAACACCCCGACATGGCCAAGATCGTGGTCAAACTCGTCATCGCCGTCGCCGTCGCGGGCTGCGCCGAGATCGGCCGCGCGGACGCCAAGCGCGACAAGGTGATCCCCGCCCTCACCCACACCGCGGGCATCCTCGCCATCGCCAACGTGTTCGTCGCCGTCCTCTGGACCTGACCCGCATCCGGTGCGGGACCGCACACCCTGCCATCCCGCACCGGCTCACCCCGGCGAGACCGCCCCCGACACCACCGGAACCAGCTCAGGCCGCTTCGCCGTCAACCCCGACCCCGTCGAGATCCCCCGCAACCGCCGCCCGATCCACGGCGCCATATGCAAAGCCGCCCACCGCAACTCGGCCACCACCGCATCCCCCCACCCCTGCCGGAACGGCGGCAACGGCGACCGCCACCCCCCATCCGCCCCCGGCAACCCCAACGTCTCCGCCACCGCCCGCGCCACCAACTCGTGCCCCAGCGGATTCAGATGCAACCGATCCTCCGCGAACACCCGCCGATCCGTCGCCGCCGCCACCGGCTCGAAATCCACCAACACCACCCCCGGCCGCCGCGCCAACTCCCGCACCCGCGCGTTCAATGCCCGCACCCGCGCCGACAACGGCCGAACGATCGGCGCCACCCCACCGATATCCGGATACGTGAACGTCACCACCCGCGCCCCCGCCGCCGTCAACGCCGCCAACATCGCATCGATCTCCGCCAGCACCGCCTCCATATCGAACCGCGGCCGAATCAGATCGTTCATCCCCGCCACCACCGCCGCCAGATCCGGCCGCAACGCCAACGCCGGACCCAACTGCTCCGCCCGAATCTCCGCCGCCCGCCGCCCCCGCACCGCCAGATTCGCATACCCCAACCCCGGACCCACCCCCGCCAACAACGCCGCGAACCGATCCGCCCACCCCACATGACCCCCCGAACCGTCCGGATCCCCGATCCCCTCGGTCTGACTGTCCCCCAACGCCACGAAACGGGTGAACGCCTGCGCCACTTGATGATCCAGCATCACCTTCGCCTCCTCGCGGATCGCCCCCGGCGAGGTCATCGTAAGCGCTCACCGAAAATCCGCATCCCGAAAGACAGCACGTCCACCCAGGATCACCCCAACCGTCACCCACCCGCTACGCCACCGTTGCCTCCGCGCAGCCCACCCGCACCGCACGGACCTCAGAGCGTCTCCAACTCCGCCTCCCGCAGATCCTCCGGAAACACGAACCGCCGCAACGCCCAGAACCGGAAACCCATCGCCAACAACACACCCAGAATCTGACCCGACACGAAATTCGCCACCGCCTGCGTCGGCGCACTCACATGCGGCACCCGGATATCGAACACATACAACGACACCGCCTGCGGCACCACCGTCACCACGATCGCCAGCGCGCTCACCGCGAAGAACAACGCCGCCTCATGATGCCGCTGCCGCCCACCCCGCGCACTGAACGACCACTCCCGATTCAGCACATACGACACGATCGTCGCGATCAACACCCCCAACGCCCGCGCCGTCAACGGCTTGTCCTGCAACACCGTCAACTTCAGCGCGTACACCGTCCCGGTATCCACGAACCACGTGATCGCCCCCACGACCGCGAACTTCAACAACTCCTGATGCTGAAGAACCACCGCCCGATAACGCTGTGGAACCCGATCCAGTCCCCGCTGCACCAACGACACGTACGCCACCATAGCCGCCCGCCCCCGACCCCGCCCTACGGCGACGACAACCCCGTCAACTCCGCACTCACCGCACACAACCGCTCCGCCGCCGCGTCATCGCGCGCACCCCGCCCCGGCTCCTTCACCCGATCCCGCTGGAAATAACACCCCGACACCGACGCCACCTCCGGCGACACCGCCAGATACGCCAACCGCTCCCCACCCTCCTCCGCGGAGATCATGAACACCCGCTTCACCGGACCCAGCACCGGCCGCGCGAACCACGGCATCGAATCCCAGATCCCCGTCGCCACCGCCCCCGGATGAAACGCGTTCACCGTCACCCCCGTGCCCGCCAACCGCCGCGCCAACGCCCGCGTGTACAACACCGCCGCCACCTTCGACCGACTGTAGGCCCGCTGCCCCGAATACCCCTTCCGCAGACCCAGATCCGCGAAATCCAGCCGCATCCCGTAATGCAACACCGACGCCGTGAACACGATCCGCGCGGGCGCGCTCGCGATCAACCGATCCAGCAACAACTCCGTCAGCAGATACCCGCCCAGGAAGTTCGTCGCGAATGTCGACTCCACCCCGTCCACCGTCTCCGACCGACTCCCGAAATACCCGCCCGCGTTATTGGCCAGCACATCGATCCGCGTGTACCGATCCAGCACCTCCGCCGCCAGCTTCCGCACCGAATCCTGCACGGACACATCACATTCCAGCGTATCCACCGCCCCCGCCCCGGCCGCCTCCACCTGCTCCGCCGCCACCGCCAACTTCGCCGGATTGCGCCCCACCAGCACCAGCCGATCACCCGCGGCCGCCAACTGCCGCGCCGCCGTCAGCCCGATACCCGATGTCGCCCCCGTGATCAGGATCGTCCTCATATCCGCAACCATGCCAGAACCCCTTCGTCGCCGTCTCCACCCTCGGATAGCCCGAAACCCCACCCCTACGCCCACGCCCCGAACCCACTACCCCTCGGGTAATCGGCACACCCCCACCCGCTCCGTACGATCGACCCCGTGCCCACCCAGAACGCCGGGGACCTGATCCGCCACTGGCGAACCAGCCGCCGCCTCAGCCAACTCGAACTCGCCGGCCGCGCCGAAACCTCCGCCCGCCACCTCAGCTTCATCGAGACCGGCCGCGCCACCCCCAGCCGCCAGATGATCCTGCACCTCGCCGAACACCTGGAAATCCCACTGCGCGAACGCAATCGAGTCCTCCTCGCCGCCGGGTACGCCCCCGTCTACGCCGAACCCGCCCTCGACACCCCACAGATGCAACCCGTGCGCTCCGCCCTCCGCCAGATCCTCACCGGCCACGAACCCGTCCCCGCCCTCGCCGTCGACAGCGCCTGGAACATGGTCGAGGCCAACACCGCCGTCGACCTGTTCCTCGAGGGCATCCCCGCCGACCTGCTCGCCCCACCGGTGAACGCGCTGCGCCTCAGCCTGCACCCCGACGGCATGGCGAGCCGCATCGTCAACCTCGCCGAGTGGCGCGGGCATCTCTTCGAACGCCTGCACCGCCAGATCGAGATCTCCGGCTCCGCCGACCTCGCCGCCCTGCACCGCGAACTGCGCGCCTACCCCGGCGGCGAACAACCACCCGGCCTGCCCGAACCCGAACAGGCCGTGGTCCCGTTGCGCCTGCGCCACAACGGAACCGAACTCACCTTCCTCAGCGCCATGACCGTCTTCGGCACCCCCATGAACGTCACCGTCGCCGAACTCGCCATCGAATCCTTCTTCCCCGCCGACCCCGCCACCGCCCGATTCCTGCGCGAGCGAGCGGAATCCGGCCGATGAACCGACTCGCGAACCTCCTCGGCGTGCCCGTCGCCGCCGTCACCGACCTCGGGCACCGGCACGCGTGGACCCTGCACCGCGCCCGTTTGACCGACGGTCGCGACGTCTTCGTCAAGGCCCTCGACCCCGGCCGTCCCGACGCCGCCGACGCCCTCGCCGCGGAGGCCGCGAGCCTGCGCTGGCTGGGGGAGGGCGACCGACTCGTCCCCGAGGTGCTCGCCGCCGACGCGGACACCCTCGTGCTGCCGTGGCTGACCGAAACCGCGCCCAGCCCCGCAGCCGCCGAACGACTCGGCCGCGACCTGGCCGCCCTGCACGCCCGCACCCCGGACTCCTTCGGCGCGCCCTGGCCCGGCTTCATAGCCTCACTGCCGCAAGACAATTCGCCGACGACGGGGGAGTGGGGGAGCTGGTACGCCGAACACCGCCTGCGTCCGCTGCTGCGCCGCGCGGCGCCGACGCTGGGGGAGGAGGGCGTGCGGCTCGTCGAACGCGTCATCGCCGAGATCGACACCCTCGCCGGGCCGCCGGAACCACCCGCCCGCATCCACGGCGACCTCTGGTCGGGCAATGTGCTGTGGACCGCCGAGGGCGCGCGCCTGGTCGATCCCGCCGCGCACGGCGGTCACCGGGAGACGGATCTGGCCATGCTGGCCCTGTTCGGCGCTCCTCATCTCGATCGGATCCTGGCCGCCTATGACGAGGTCGCTCCCTTGAAAGCGGGCTGGCGCCAACGGGTTCCGCTGCATCAGCTGTACCCGTTGCTGGTGCATGTCGTTCTGTTCGGCGGCTCGTATCGGGCCATGACCCTCGAGGCGGCTCGGGCGATCCTCTGAGACCGCCCGCTCTCTTGTTAAAAAAATACCTAAATGGGCATATGCGCATCTACTGATGAATTCACCTCATGTCCCACCGTCAAGTCCCAGCCGACTCGCCAAACAGACGAAGCATAGACAGGGGAGGGAAGCGGCCGCGGCCGGGTGGGCTAGCGTCGGGTGGGTGCGGTTGGAGCGGATTCATCATGCGGCGATCATCGCCTCGGATTACGCCGTGTCGAAGGCGTTCTACACCGAGGTGCTCGGGTTGCGGGTGGTCGCGGAAAACTATCGGGCGGAACGGGATTCGTTCAAGCTGGATCTGGCGTTGCCGGACGGGACGCAGGTGGAGTTGTTCTCGTTCCCGGATCCGCCGCGGCGGGTGTCGGGGCCGGAGGCGTGCGGGTTGCGGCATCTGGCGTTCGGGGTGGGGGATGTGGCGGCGGCGCTGGCGGAGTTGCGGGGGAGGGGAGTGCGGACCGAGGAGGTTCGGGTGGACGAGTTCACGGGGAAGCGGTTCGGGTTCTTCTTCGATCCGGATGATCTGCCCCTGGAGCTGTACGAACTGTGAGGGCCGAATTATTCAGTGCCCCATTGGCATGTGCGTATTCATGCATGTATCAGCAACTTTCACAACTTCGTGTCGCGCACGTCGCAAGCCGAAGTCGCGCAAGCAGACCCGAGAGTCTCGAGCCGCTGTGAAGGGCCACCGGGCGCGGCACCTACGATGGCCGAATGACCAAAGTGCTGTTGAAAACGTCAGCGGGGGACATCACCCTGGAGCTGGACGAGAGCAAGGCGCCGAAGACGGTGGCGAACTTCGTCGATTACGTGAAGTCGGGCCATTACGACGGGACGATCTTCCATCGCGTGATCTCCGGATTCATGGTGCAGGGCGGCGGGATGACGCCCGAGATGCAGCAGAAGCCGGCGCCGCAGCGGGTGGAGAACGAGGCGAACAACGGGCTGCGCAACGACAAGTACACGGTGGCGATGGCGCGGACGTCGGATCCGCATTCGGCGAGCGCCCAGTTCTTCATCAACACCTCGAACAACGATTTCCTGAACTACCCGGGCCAGGACGGGTTCGGGTACGCGGTGTTCGGCAAGGTCGTCGACGGTACCGCCGTGGTGGATCAGATCGAGAAGGTGCGCACGGGGTCGAAGGCCGGGCATCAGGACGTGCCGGTCGACGCGGTGACGATCGAGTCGGCTCAGCTGGTCTGAGTCAGGCGTCGAGGACGCGCGGCTGCCGCCGGGCGACCGGCGGCAGCACCGACCACGGGAAGTTGATCCAGCGGTCGGTGCGCTTCCACACGTATTCGCAGTCGACCTCCGAGCGCGGCTTCTGATAGACGACCGCGCAGCGCACCTCGGAGACCTTGTCGGCGCAGAAGTCTCGCACCAGCTTGAGGGTCGCGCCGGTATCGGCGACGTCGTCGGCGACCAGGACCCGCGCCCCGGCCAGGTCGACGGCCGAGGGTACGGGCGGCAGCACGACCGGCATGTCGAGGCGCTGGTCCACGCCGGTGTAGAACTCCACGTTCATCACGTGCAGGTTCTTCACGTCGAGGGCGTAGCCGAGAGCGCCCGCGACGAACAGTCCGCCGCGGGCGATGGACAGGATCAGATCGGGTTCGAATCCGTCGGCGGCGACCTGCTCCGCCAATTCCCTGCTGGCCGTACCGAACAGGTCCCAGCCGAGCTCTTCGCGGTCGCTCATTCGGTGAAGGGTAGCCGACGGTTCACACCAGCCGGTGGCCCCCATCGACATAGACAACGGTTCCGGTCATGAACGGGTTGGTCATGACGGCGTGGAAGGCGGCGGCGAGGTCGTCGGGGTGGCCGACGCGGCCGCCGGGCAGGCGCTGGGCCATGGCGGTGAGGCGTTCGGTTTTGGCGTCGCCGGCGAAGTCGTTCCAAATGGGGGTGTCGACCCAGCCGGGGGAGACGGCGTTGACGCGCAGCGGGGCGAGTTCGAGGGCGAGGGCGCGGACGAGTCCCTCGAGGGCGGCGTTGGCGGTCGCGACGAGGGTGCCGCCGGGGGCCGGTCGGTAGGCCGCGATTCCCGATGTGACGGTGAGGGATTCGCGCAGCACCGGGGCGGCGTGTTTGGCGACGAGCCACGGCCCGAGGATCTTGATGTCGATGACCGCGCGGGTGTCGGCCAGCGGGAACTCACGGATCGGCCCGTATCCGGTGCGCATATCGGCGGCGGTGACGACGACGTGATCGAGACTCTCGTAGCGATCGAACAGCGCCCGCACGGAGTCCTCGTCGGCGATGTCGACGCGGTGGTGATGGAGCGATTCGTGCGGCCCGAGCGCGGCGACGGCGGCCTCGAGCCGTTCGGCGTTGCGTCCGGCGATGGTCACCTCCTGCCCGTGGTCCCGCAGGCGCGCGGCGAGGGCCAGCCCCATGCCGGAGCCGCCGCCGATGATGAGGGTGTGCGAAAGATCGGTCATGACAGCCACATTCGGGCCTGGCGGCCGGTGCGGGGAGACCGTGTGGGGCCTGGTCCTGCGAGGGCCACCCCCCTTGCCCAGGGGGCACCCCCTTCCCCTGGCCTCGGACCCTCGGGCGCTCGAGGCCGCCGCGGGCCCGAGGAGCCACGGGCGGCCCCTGGCCCTGAGGGGGCCACCCCGGCGGCGTGGGGTGGGGGCAGACTGAATGCGTGAGTGATCGTCGTGTGCTGGGAAATTTCCTGCGGGCGTGTCGGGGGCGGGTGAGTCCGTCGGAGGTGGGGTTGCCGGTCGGGGCGGGGCGGCGGCAGACGCCGGGGTTGCGGCGGGAGGAGGTGGCGGCGTTGGCGGGGGTGAGCGTGGACTATTACGTCCGGCTCGAGCAGGGGCGGGATACGAATCCGAGTCTGGCGGTGCTGGACGCGTTGGCGGCGGCGTTGCGGTTGACCGAGGACGAGCGGGGGCATCTGCTGGATCTGGCGCGGGCGGTGGCGGATCGGCGGCCTGGTGGGCGGCAGCCGGTGGCGGCGCGGCCGGGGTTGCTGACGTTGCAGGAGTCGGTGCGGCCGACGCCGGGGTTCGTGTTGGATCAGGTGAGCAATCTGCTGGCCGCCAATCCCGAAGGGCTGCGGTTGTTGTGGGGGATCGCGGCGTGGGAGCCGCAGCGGCGCAATCTGATCCGGTATGTGTTCACCCATCCGGCGGCGCGGTCGGTGTTCGAGGATTGGGCGGGGATGGCGCGCGATTGCGTGGCGCATCTGCGGACGGTGCAGGGCCGGGATCCGGGGTCGCCGGAGCTGGCGGCGTTGACCGGTGAATTGTGTGCGGCGAGCGCGGAATTCGCGGAATTGTGGGCGCATTACGAGGTGCGGACCAAGCGGGGGGCGCGGCGGATGTTCGCCCATCCGGCGGTGGGTCGGGTCGAGTTGACCTCGGAGATCCTCACCGCGCCCGACGGTCAGCGGTTCGTCGCGTTCCAGGCCGCGCCGGGCCCGGATCGCGACGCGCTGGCCCTGTTAGGGCTGGTGGGTGATGATGTACCAGAGCACGGCCATGGTGCCGAGTACGAACAACGGTGAGATGACCCAGGTTTCGACCTTGTTGCCGGTGCGGTCGATGAGCCCGACGCTGGTGCGGATCTTCAGCGGCCAGAACAGGCGGCAGCCGCGGTCGGTGAGGCAGTCGCCGATCAGGTGGGCGAGTGAGCCGAGGCCGACGCAGAACGGCAGCCAGGAGGGTTTGTCGGTCATCCAGTGGTCCATGACGAAGGTGCCGGAGACCGCGAGGACGGCGATGGTGGAGTAGGAGCGGAAGCCGGTGCCGGGTGGGCAGAGGTTGAGGGCGCGGATGGCGAGGGCGAGCAGGAAGAACACGAGGCCGAGGGTGAACCAGCGGCCGATCCAGTGTTCGCCGGCCCAGGTGCCGTAGGCGATGGCGGCGACGAAGGCGAGGGAGTGGGTGGCGTGGCGGTGGCCGCCGGAGACGGTGGAGATGAGTTTGCAGGCGCCGTGCGAGATCGGGCCCAGCACATGCGAGATGGTGCCGCTGGGATGGTCGGCGTCGGGCAGCAGCGCGGCGCCGGCGGTGAGCAGTGTTCCCATCAGCAGGTCGACGGTGCGCAGGTGGCCTTGATGCCATGTGGGGTAGGTGAGCACCGAAAGTGGTAGCGCGGCAGCGGCTCCCGCCCATGCCAGCGCGCCACTGGTCGCATGTGAATGTCCTAGCACCGGTCGAGCCTAGTCGATCTTGGTGGGCTGTTCGGTGGGTATGGTCAGCGGGCTCCGACGATGCGCCGCAACGCGTTCAGGTCGGATTCGAGGGCGTAGAAGGTACGCAGCGCCACCACGAATCCGACAAGTCCGCCGACGCACAGGGCGACGATGGAGCCGATGACGAGTTGTTGCTGGTGGGGGTCGAGCAGGATCAGCCCGAGGGGGACGCCGACGAGCGGAACCGACGCGGCGACACCGAGATACACGCGGATGCGACGGATGAGGCGGCGCAGCCGGACGGCGTCGGCGGGCACGGTGTGTCCGGCGGCGACCAATCCCGGGTAGTACCAGCGTAATCCGAAGAAGGTGACGGGGAAGTAGGTGTAGACGACGGCGACGGCGGCGGCGACGAGGTTGGAGCCGACGAGGTCGACGGTGAGGCCGAGGGGCAGGTCGCCGAGGCTGTGCAGCCGCCACAGGAACAGCGCCAGGGCCGCGATCCAGCCGGTGAAGGTGGCCAGGGCGATGCGGTCGCCGCAGGCGAGGGTGTCGGCGCGGGCGCGGACGAGGGTGTCGGGGTCGAACTGCTTGCCGCGGCGTAATCCGTTGGGCACCAGGAACATCGCGCGGCACCAGTAGAGCAGCGCGGCGGTGGCGAGGGGATAGCCGATGACGATCAGCAGCAGGCCCAGTCGCGCGATCTGGGTGGCGGCGTGGGCGCCGAGCGTGTCGCGGATGAGGGTGAGGTTGTGTCCGGCGAGGTACACCCCGCCGAGCAGCTGCCCGAACAGGCTGGAGGGGATGACGAACGGGACGGGCCGGTTGCGCAGCCGGGCGCGCAGGGAGCGGGTGGGCGGGTCGACGAGGTCGCGGGCGGCGCGGTCCTGGGACAGTTCGAGTTGGTGGGCGAGGTCGGCGCCGCTGGGGTAGCGGTCGGCGGGGTCGGGGGACAGGCAGGTGAGCAGGGCGTGGCGCAGGACGGCGGGGGTGTCGTGGGGGAGGTCGGCCTCGTAGCGGGGGTCGATGCCGCGGCGTCGGCGGTCGATCATGGCTTGCAACGACTGTTCGGATTCGCCGGCGCCGTGTTCGTCGTCGAAGGGGATGCGGCCGGTGAGCAGTTCCCACAGTACGACGGCGAGGGCGTAGAGGTCGCTGCGGGTGTCGAGGTCGGCGGCGCTGGCGGTGAGGGTGGGGTGGCAGGCGGCGAGTTGTTCGGGGGACATGTAGGGCAGGGAGCCGCCGAAGTAGGCGACGGGGTTGGCGCCGGGCAGGTGGCGGCTGAAGCTGATGTTGAAGTCGGCGAGTTTGGGTTGGCCGTCGGCGGTGAGCAGGACGTTGGCGGGTTTGATGTCGCGGTGCAGCACGCCGCGGCGGTTGGCGTAGTCCAGGGCGGTGGCCAGGCGGGCGCCGAGCCAGGCGACGGTTTCGGGCCAGGTGAGGCGTTCGAGGTGGCTGCGGGTGGGGGAGGGTTGGGGTTCGAAGACGCCGCCGGTGGAGGCGGCGGCGTCGGTGGCTTGCAGCAGCAGGTTGCCGTCGCGGCGGGCGGTGGGGGTGCGGCGCAGCAGCCGCAGCACGCCGAGCAGGGTGCCGCCGGGCACGTACTGCATGTACATGAGTTTGAGGCGGTGCTCGGTGATCTGGCGTTGGTCGAACACGCGCACGATGTGGTCGTGGTCGAGTTGGGCGAGGGTTTGGGGTTCGGTGCCGCGGTCGTGGGAGATCTTGACCGCGACGAGGCGGCTCATGGAGCGTTGGCGGGCGAGGAAGACGCGGGCGAAGCTGCCTTGGCCGAGGGGGAGCAGCAGGTCGAAGTCGTCGACGGTGGCGCCGGGGTTGATGGTGTCGAGCGCGTCGAGGGCGGTGGGGTCGGCGAGCAGGGTGGAGCGCATGCCGCGGGTGAAGCCGGTGCTGGCGTATTCGCCGGTGGCGTCGAGGTTTTCGTCGATGCGCGCCATCTGGGTGGGGTAGTCGTTGCGGTATTCGGTGAGGTCGACGTCGTCGCGGCGGCTGCGGGCGGTGATCTCCTCGAAGATGAGGTCGGGGGGCAGCGGGTGGGCGGCGAGTTCGGGGAAGCGGTCGCGGTAGTCGGCGAGGCGGGGGGCGTCGGGGTCGCGTTGCCAGCGTTCGTGCAGGTCGACCTTGATCAGTTCGATGAGCGCGGTGCGGCGCAGGGCGGGTTCGGTGGGCAGGTGCGCGGACAGGTCGGGGGGTTCGCCGTCGTGGTGCCAGTGGTCGGAGAAGCGCGCGACGAGACTCGTCAACGCGGTGCGTGTCGCCGTCGCGCGGTCGGCACCGGGTTCGGGTGCGGTCGCGCCGAGGTCATGTTCCATCGTCGCTCGCTTCGCAGCTGTGGTGTCCCGGGCCCGGCCCCGAGAATATGTCATCGCTCGTGCGGGTAATCGCCGCTCGCTGGCAGCCGTTACCTCCGGGTGACATTATTTTGCATTCCGCTGTCCGGTTTCCAGTGCTGGCCTTAGTGGACGATAGCGAGATATGCTCGCGGTGAAACAGGTTCGCAGAGAAAGGGGTTGGCCCGTGTCGGTGCCCGCCGCGGTCAAGACCCACATCCAGCAGCTCGGGGGAGCGTTCATGTTCTCCCGCGAGGCCAAGGCGTACGGCGCGCGCACCGGCGTGGACGGATTCATCGGCCCCTACACCCGCGGCCGCGGCGGTGTACTCGGGGAGGTCGACGCGGACGTCGTCACCGCCGCGTTCGGCTTCTTCCGGCCCGAAACCATCCGCGCCGCCTGGGAATCGGTGGCGATGCCCGCCGCCGAGGCCGCCGCGGCGTATCTCGGGGTGGCGCAGGACTTCGGGCGCCGCAAACTCGCCGACTTCGACGCCGCCGAGCGACTGGCCGAGCTGCTCGAGACCGTGGCTCGCGCGGCGGAGGTGGCCGGGTTGCCGTTGTTCGCCGGTTGGCGGGCGCTGCCGCTGGCCGCGGACGCGCCCGGCCGGGTCCTGCAACTGACGCACGTGCTGCGCGAGCACCGGGGCGGATCGCATCTGCTCGCGGTCCGCGCCAGCGGGATCAGCCCGGTGCAGGCGGTGCTGGTCGGTGGGTCACCGCTCAGCGACGGGCCGACGCAGGCGCGGCTCTACGGGTGGCCGGAGCCGTTCGAGGAGATCGGCCCCGAGATCCGGGCGCGGTGGGAGGCGGCCGAGGAGCTCACCGATCGGCTCGTCGCCCCGGCGTTCGCGGTGCTCGACGAGCGGGACGGGAAGGAACTGGTCGAATTGGTCCACGCCGCACACGATTTCGCGCTCGGGCGGAAGTAGGGCGCTGTCGTGGGGTGTCGGCCCGTGGCCTCGAGTGCCGGAAGGCTCGGGGTCAGGGCGCGGCCGTGGTGGCGGCGGGGTCGAATCCGCCCGGCACCTCGTACACGACGCCGGTGAACGTGGCCGCGAACAGCCGCCCGGCTGAGAAGCCTTGGGCGCCACGGCCGTAGCTCACCACGCTGGTGGTGCCGGGGCCGGATCCGAGCACGCAGTACGAGCCGGGGGAGTCGACGCGCACCACGGTGCCCGAGGGGTTGAACGGAACCACCGGCCGTTCCCGGGAGTCGAGGGTCAGCCCGTCGGGCGCGTCACCGATGCCGAGATCCAGCAACGACTGCGGCGCACCGGGATCGGCGACCGGGATCCGGCTGACCCCCGGATTCACGAATGTCCGTGACACGTACAGGTATCCGTCGTCGCCGCCCAGCACGGCCCCGTTGGCGCTGGGGAACCGGGCCCAGTCCGCCTGCGTCGCCCCGTTCGGCGTCACCCGTCCCACCAATGCCCCGAAATCATTGGTGGCGTACACCGTCCCGTCCCGAGCGACCGCCAACCCGTCCGCCGCACTCAACCCCGCCGCGAACGGCGTCACCGCCCCCGACCCCACATCCACCCGCACGATCCCCGCATGCCGCAACCCGTCCCCGACGATCACCCGCGGATCGGCCCCGTACCCCACCAACAACTGCCTATCGGGCGTCCACGCCAACGCCCCCGCCCCGCCACTGGGCACGGTGGCCACCACCACGGGCGCGGCCCCGGGGGAGTCGAACCGATACACCCGCCCCGTCACCAGATCCGTCGTATACGCCCGCCCTGCCGCGTCCACGGTCAACCCTTCGAACGCGGCCCCCGGCACACTGGCCACTACCGCGGTGGGCTGTCCGGCTCCGGGACAGACGGCCGCCGCCTGAGCCGAGGGCGCCCCGAACACCGTCAATCCGCCCACCGCCAGGGCCGCCATTGCCACGGCCGCCATTCGCCTGCTGTTCATCGCATACCTTCCGGTCGGGTCTGTTGATGCGTGTACGAGACATACCCTGCACGTCGGCCTTATTCTCAACCCCTACGCGCGCTTATTCGGGAGGGAGAGTCGGAAGTTCGGCCGCGGCTTTCCGGAGGTATTCGATCGCCGCCAGCAGTCGAGTTTCGTCGTCACCGAATCGGCCCAGTCCCGCATTACACGAGGGGCACAACAGTCCTCGCACCTTTCCGGTGGCATGATCATGATCGACCGCCAAGGGCATCTTCTCGAGCGCGTTCCCGTCCTTCCGCGGCCGTCCTCCCACGTGCGAGCGCGGACTCGTGAACACCGCAGATGGCGCAGCGATACCGCTGCTGGGCGCGCCTGGCGTCGTATTCCTCAGGGCGTATCCGATACTTCGCCCACAGGTTGGCGCGTCGAGCCACCGCCGGGCCTTGCCGAGCCCGGCGGCCCCGCTGATAGCACGCCCAACAGAGGGGAGCCCGCGGCCCGGGCTGAGCCATGAGCGATCGGGGCTTCCACTCACCGCAGCCTTTGGACACAGAACACTGAATCAGCCCTTGCTGCGAAGGGGAGGGTTTATCGGGGTCATTGCGTGAGTGTGCCAGGCGGGTACGACAGGTTTTACTTTACATAGTGTTGATTATCGGCGTAACAACTACGGCTGTTGGTGATCTTGAAGATGGTGTTGCGCAACGTTTTTCGTTGGTGGGCACGGCCTTCCGGTCCTGCCGTGGACTCCGTGGGTGTCCGGATGGCAGTCGGTTCGTCGGGTCGGCGTCGGCTTGGTTGGCCGAATCCGCGATGTAGATATTTCTCCGTTTTCGCCCTTTCGCGGGAAATTGTCCATATACGCTCGGAGGGTCGATTCAGCCCCTCTTCCCCTCGATGGACGAAACACCCTTCTTTTCGTCACAGTGACGAAACGAAGGGTGTTTCGTCCTGCCCAGCCCTCTGGACATACTCGTCATGATCATCGGGGTTCGGTGCCGGGATGGGAATCGGTGATCGGATTGTGTTCTCGGGCAGGCGTTCACGGACGTACTCTGATTCGCATGCTTCGTCGTCGGGTGGGCCGGTGCGCTGGTTCGGGTCGCGGTGGCGGGGAATAGTAAAGGTGGGCTCGAGTGAGCGTGAGGAGACCCGCTGATGAGCATGGAGATCATGCTGCTGCTGGTGTGCGTGGCGGCCACGTTTCTGTTGTGGTGGGCGATCGCGGCGTGTCTCGAGCGACGGGTGCGGCCCACGGCGTGGTGGCGGGACAGGAAGGCCCGGCCTCGGGTGGCGGCGCGGCCGGTGATCGATGACGGTCCCCCGGCGGTGCTCGATCACGACCTGACCGTGGAGTGGGCCGATCCGGCGCAGGTGTGGCCCGCCCTCAACGCGGAGAACGCGTTGCTGGCGGCGCGGATCTCGGGGCAGATCACGCCGATCGAGTATCGGGCGCGGGTGGCGGATCTGGCGCGACGGTGCGAACCGCATTCGGCCGCCGACAGCGAATGAGGCTGGGCGACAACGGGTTCAGTGGCGGTGCAGGGTGCCGTTGATGGCGCCGACTCCCCCGGCGGTCTCGTATTTCATGCTGCCGTCGCCGTTGAGGGTCAGGGTGGAGATCTCGCCGTCGTCGGTGCACGAGGCGCCCGGGGTCGTCAGCCGGGCCTGGAGCACGACCTGACCGCCCGAGGCCGAGACGAGGGTTTCGGCGCGCTCACACGTGCCTTTGGAGACCTTGCCCGTGTTGCGTGAGGTGCCGACCTGTTCGCCGACGTTGCCGCCGTGCAGGGTGACCGTGATATCGAAGCTCGCCAGCATATCGCTCCCGGTTCCGGTCCAGGTGCCGATATAGCCCTCGGGCAGCGCCTGGCCGCCCGATTCCCCGGCCGAGCTCTCGGTCGCCGATTCCGTCTCCGAGGAGGCCGAGGAGGAGTTGCTCGCTGCGTCACCGCCCCCGCCGGTGAGGGAGTACGCGGCGTACGCGCTGCCGCCCGCCACGGCCACGACGAGCACGACCGCCGCCGCCCACAGCCACGGTCTACGGGATCGCCGCACCGGTTGCGGGGGCTGCGGTTCGCGCGCGTCGTGCGGGCCGGTGGTGTGCGGTCGTTGCGGCGGGTACCGATGCTCCCCCGAATCCCGAACGCCCCCAGCGATATTGGCGTGCGGTCCGGAGTGCTGCGACCCGGGGGGCGAGGCGGCGAACGGGTGCCGCGGATCCGAGGGCGGTGCCTGGATCGTCGGTTCGTCGCCGGGTTCCGCGAGAGGTCCCGACGGGCTGCGGAGGGGACGCGGTCCCGACGGGGTGGGCACCGGTCGCGGCCCACTCCCCTGCTCCCCCGCCGGATTGCCCGTATCCGGTTGCGTGACAACGGTTTCCGACGGCCGATTCCACCAATCCGCCGACGCGTCCTGCGGCCGGACCACGGTCGGTGCGGGCTCCCCCGGAGCCCGCACCGTCGGCGCGGCCCGCCGATCCTGCCCGCCGCCCGTGTCCTCGTGCGCGCCGGTCCCGCTCTCGACCGCGCCCGACTCCCCCACTTCGCCGCCCAATCCCTGGCCGCCCGTGTCGAATCCGGGCCCCGCCCCGCCATCGAGATCCAGCAGTTCCACCGCCAGCCGCCCGATGTCCTCGGCGATCGCCCCGGGCAGCCATCCCCGCGCCGGGACCGGTCCCCATGCCAGCGCCCGCTCGAGCACCTGCTCGATGGTGGGCCGCTGCCCCGGCTCCTTGGCCAGGCACGCCTCGAGCAGCCCACGCATCGTCTCGGGGGCCCCGTCGAGCTGCGCGGGTTGGGCGACCACCCGCCACAACAGGGCCACCGGGTCGCCGTCGCCGAACGGTCCGGTCCCGGTGGCCGCGAACGCGAGCACGGCTCCGAGCGCGAAGATGTCGGCGGCGGGGCCGACCGGGGCGGTGCCGGTGATGCGTTCGGGGCACAGGTAGCCCGGTGATCCGATGACCTGTCCGGTGGTGGTGAGGTTGACGTCGTCGGCGGCGCGCGCGATCCCGAAGTCGATGACGCGGGGCCCGTCCATGGTCAGCAGCACGTTCGATGGTTTGAGGTCGCGGTGGACGAGTCCGGCGGCGTGGATGTCGATCAGGGCGCGCGTCAGGCCCACGGTGAGCGCGCGCAGCGACGGTTCGGGCAGCGGCCCGTGGTTGGCGATGGCGGTGCCGAGGTCGGGTCCGGCGACGAATGCCGTTGCCAGCCAAGGGTGTTCGGCGTCGACGTCGGCGTCGAGGACGGGGACGGTGTAGCGGCCGCCGACGCGGCGGGCGGCGGCGACCTCGCGGCGGAACCGGATGCGGAATTCGCCGTCGTCGGCGAGGTCGGGGCGGACAACCTTGACCGCGACGGTGCGCCCGCCGCGGGTGCGGCCCAGATAGACCCGGCCCATGCCGCCCGCGCCGAGGATGCCCAGCAGCCGGTAGTCGCCGAGCGCCACCGGATCGTCGTTGCCCAACGGGCGCATTGGTGTGTCCTTCCGCTACCGCGTTCCTGCCGATCCCACACGAGCGCCGGGACTTCGGCAACCCCGCGGGAGTCCAGTATGGCCGCGCGGCCCGCTGCGCCTGCGGGTGTCGGGCCGGCTGGGGCCGGAGTGGATTCCGGCGTTCCGGGGACTCGCCCCGTAACGTTCGCTGCCGCAAAGCGATTCGCGGGGTGAGGTCTTTCGGTGCGGAGGGGGCGCGATGGTGGTCGGTGGGGAAAGGCGCTGGGGGTGGGTGCGGTTGGTGGTGGGTGTTCTGGTCGCGGTGGGGTTGGTGGTGGCGGCAGTGGTGTTGTTGGGCGGGCGGGGGACGCGGCCGGCCTACGATCCGGTGGTGCCGTTGCCGGTGGTGGTGTCGCCGTGGATGAGCGCGCCGTCGGGGCCGTCGCCGATGTGAGGGTGCTCAGCCGTGGTAGCGGCGGTAGACGCGGGCCGCGCCGGGGTGCAGGCCGATGCCGTCGGTGCCGATGAGGGAGCGGACGTCGAGGAATTGGGTGCCGGCGGCGACGGCGGGGACGAGGCGGTCGGCGTGGGTGATGAGCAGTTCGGTGAGGGCGTCGGCGGTGTCGTCGGGCAGGGCGGGGGTGGTGACGAGCAGGTTGGCGACGCCGATGGTTTGCACGGCGGGGGTGGCGGGGTAGGCGTCGGCGGGGATGATGACGCGGTCGTAGAGGTAGCCGAAGCGGTCGCGCATGGGTTGGGCGAGGGCGCCCATGTCGATCAGCCGCAGGGAGCGGGGCACGTCGAGCAGGGCGGTGGGTACTCCCCCGGCCCACAGCAGGGCGTCGGCGGTGCGGTCGGTGAGGGCGGTGACGGCGTCGCGCAGGGCGAGGTGGGTGACGGTGAGGTCGGTGTCGGGGTCGAGGTCGGCGGCGCGGAGCAGGCGTTCGCCGGTGAAGGTGGCGCCGGAGCCGGGTGCGCCGAGGCTCAGGCGCGCGCCGCGCAGTTGGCGGATGTCGGTGAGGGGTGCGTCGGCGCGGACGGCGAGTTGCAGGTAGTTCTCGTAGACGCGGCCGATGGCGGTGAGGTGGTCGGGGGTGTGTTGGGCGGCGTCGGCGAGGGTGAGGGCGGCGTCGGCGTCGCCGCGGGTGAGCAGGTCGAGGTTGGCCAGCGAGCCCATGGTGGTGACGGGGTGGATGCGGATGGTGGCGGTTTCGGCGGCGACGTCGGCGAGCATGGCGGTGAACGCGTGGTAGAAGCCGCCGATTTCGCCGGCGGCGACGCGGACGGTGGGTGGGGTGGCGGGTCCGCAGCCGGTGAGCAGGGCGGCGCCGAATCCGGTTGCGGCGGTGAGGAATCGGCGGCGGTTCGGGGTCATGCGGGGGCCTTGGGGAGTTCGACGACGACGGCGAGCCCGTGGGGGTGGACGGGTCGCACGGTGAGGTGGCCGTGGTGGGCGGTGGTGAGGGCGGCGGCGATGGGCAGGCCGAGTCCGGAGCCGCCGGCGGTGGCGGTGGAGCCGCGGAAGAAGCGGGTGGTGAGGTGGTCGAGTTCGTCGGCGGGGACGCCGGTGCCGTCGTCGCTGACGGTGAGGGTGACGGTGGTGTCGGTGGGGGTGAGGGTGAGGTGGGTGTGGGCGCCGGGTCCGGCGTAGCGGCAGGAGTTGGACAGGGCGACGTCGAGGATCTGGGCGAGGACGTCGGCGGGGACGGCGACGTCGATGCCGGTGGGGGTGGTGTCGGCGGTGAGGTGTTGTCCGGCGTGGTCGAAGGCGGTGTGCCAGGCGTCGAGTCGGTCGTCGATGACGCGGGCGGCGTCGCAGTGGTCGTCGGCGCCGGGGCGGTCGTGGTCGTGGCTGCCTTCGGCGACGGCGAGGTCGAGCAGGCCGTCGAGCAGGCCGGTGAGGCGTTCGGCTTCGGTGACGGCGCCGTGGAAGGTGGCGGCGGCGTGGGCGGGGATGGCGGGTTCGAGGGAGTCGAGTCGAATGGTCAACGCGGCGAGGGGGTTTCGCATGGCGTGGGCGGTGTCGGCGACGAGTTGGCGTTGGGCGCGTTGGGAGTCGAGGACCGCGGCGGCCATGGTGTCCACGGACGCGGCGACGGCGAGGATTTCCGGGGGTCCGCTGTGGGGGTGGGTGCTGGGGGTGGCGGGGCCGGGGCGGGGGGTGGGCAGTGACGCGGTCAGCGCGGCGACGGCGGTGGACAGGTCCGCGAGGGGGCGCAGCACCCAGCGGGCGAGCAGGAGCGCGAGCGCGGTGAACAGGGTCATGGCGACGAGGGCGCCGCCGCCGACGATGCCCCAGGTGCGCAGGATGTCGGCGCGGGCGGGGGCGGTGGAGGCGGCGATGAGGACCGCGCCGTGGACCTGGACGCCGGTGCCGATGGGTCGGGCGATGAGCACGGTGGTGGGTGTCCACGGCAGCAGTTGCGCGATGGGTGCGGGGCGTTGGTTGCGGCGGGCGGCGGCGAGCGCGGCTTGGACGCCGGTGTCGGTGGGGTCGACGCCGGCGTTGACGAGGGGTTGGCCGCGGGCGTCGACGACGAGGACGGGTTCGCCGTAGAGCTGGTGGTAGCGGCCGACTTCCGCGGCGAGGGCGTGGGTGTCGCCGCTTTCGGCGGCGGTGTCGGCGAGGGTGGCGAAGCGGTCGGCGTCGCCGGTGCGGCCGGCGACGAGTTGCTGGGTGCGGCTGGTGGCGGCGATCGAGCACAGGGGTGCGGCGAAGGCGAGGACCGCGATGGTGGCGAACGCGGTCAACGCCACGAGCAGGCGTCGTCTCATTCGCCCCAGCGGTATCCGTAGCCGCGGATGGTGGTGATCAGGCCGGGGCGGTCGAGTTTCTGGCGCAGTCCGGCCATGTGCACGTCGAGGGAGCGGGAGACCGCGACGAACGCGTCGCCCCAGATGCGGTCCATGAGTTGTTGGCGGCTGACGGCGGCGCCGGGGCGTTCGACGAGGGCTTCGACGAGTTCGAATTCCTTGGCGGTCAACGCGATCGGTTGCCCGGCGACCTCGACGCGGCGGGCGGCGAGGTCGACGCGGACGTCGCCGGTGACGACGAGGCGGGGGGCGGGTTCGGTGGCGGCCTGGGCGCGGCGGGTGACGTTCTCGAGGCGGGCGAGGAGTTCGGCGATGCGGGGTGGTTTGATGACGTAGTCGTCGGCGCCGCCGCGTAGTCCGCGCACGATGGAGCGTTCGTCGCTGCGGGCGGTGAGGATGACCACCGGCACGGGGCTGACCTCGCGCAGTTGGCGCAGGACGTGCAGGCCGTCGCCGTCGGGCAGGCCGAGGTCGAGGATGACCGCGTCGTAGCCGCGGTGGGCGATGAGCAGGTCCTGGCCGCGGCGGAGGCGTTTGGCGTGGTGGCCGCGGACCGTCAGCGCCTCCACCAGTGCGTCGCCCACCCCGTCGTCGTCCTCCACCACTGCCAACCGCACCGCGCCAGGTCTCCACATCGTCGGCGAATCGTCCGAAGGGCGATGGTAGCGTCCCGGCGGGGTGGCCGAGCGGTAACCGGGTGGGTTCACGAGTGTGCTCGCGCGGGGTGGGTGGCGGGGTCGGTGTCGTCGAGGGGGGATCGGTGGGAGGTTTCGCGCATGAACCCGTAGGTGAGCAGGGAGATGGCGATGGCGGCGGAGACGTACCAGAAGAACCAGGATTCGTGGCCGATCTGTTTGAGGCGCAGCGCGAGGGTTTCGGCGGTGCCGCCGAAGAGGGCGGCGGTGAGCGCGTAGGGCAGGCCGACGCCGAGGGCGCGCACGCGGGTGGGGAACAGTTCGGCTTTGACGACGGCGTTGATGGAGGTGTAGCCGGTGATGACGATCAGGGCGAGCATCATCAGCGCGAACGCGGCGAGGGGGTTGCGGGTGTGGCCGAGGACGGTCATCAGCGGGACGGTGCCGAGGGTGCCGGCGATGCCGAAGAACAGCAGCAGCGCGCGGCGTCCGACGCGGTCGCTGAGCGCGCCGGCGAGGGGTTGCAGCACCACGAACACGAGCAGGGCGAGGAAGTTGATCCACGCGACGGTCGGTTTCGCGATCCCCGAGGTGTTGATCATGAATTTCTGCATGTAGGTGGTGTAGGTGTAGAAGGCGATGGTGCCGCCGAGGGTGAGGCCGACCACGAGCAGGCATTCACGCGGGTAGCGCACCAGCACCCGCAGCGATCCGCGGGTTTCCGATGATGGTGTGCGCGAAGGGTTTTCGGTGGTCGTTTGGGCCTCGAACGCCGCGGATTCGTCCATGCCGCGGCGCAGCAGCATGACGATGATCGCGCCCAGCGCGCCGACGGCGAACGGGACGCGCCATCCCCAGTCGGTCATCTGGGTGTCGGTGAGCAGCTGCTGCAACACGATCTGCACCGCGAGCGCGACCAGTTGCCCGCCGACGAGGGTCACGTACTGGAAGCTCGAGTAGTAGCCGCGCCGGCCCGGCGCGGCCACCTCCGACAGATACGTTGCGCTGGTGGCGTATTCGCCGCCGACGGACAGTCCTTGCAGCAGTCGCGCCGCCAGCAGCAGGGTGGGTGCGGCGACGCCGATGCTGTGGTGGCCGGGGGTGAGCGCGATGAGCAGCGATCCCGCGGCCATCACCGTCACCGACAGGGTGAGGGCGGCGCGGCGGCCGAACCGGTCGGCGTAGCGGCCCAGCAGCCAGCCGCCGAGGGGCCGCATGAGGAATCCGACCGCGAACACCGCCGCGGTCGACAGCAGTTGCGCGGTCGAATCGCCTTGCGGGAAGAACGTTTTCGCGAAGTAGACGCTGAAGGCGGTGTAGACGTACCAGTCGTACCATTCGATGAGGTTGCCGAGGGATCCGCGCAGGACGTTGGCGACGACGCGGCGTTCGCTCACCGGCTGGCCCGAACTCACGTGACCTCCCTCGGATCGCGGCGCGCGGCTCGCGTCGCCGATCCGATCACTGTGGCCGGGCCCGCCGCGGCGGCGACAGGCTTGTCGCGGATTCCTTACAGTCGCTTAGGACGCCGGGGACACCGCGGGGATCTCGTCGGTGCGCGGGACCGTCGTGCCGCGCAGCGACGCGCCGACGGTCTCGCGCAGGTACAGCCACGCCACGATCCCGACGACGCAGGCGCCGACGGTGTAGAAGGCGGGGAACAGCGTCCAGCCGGTGCGGTCGATGACGGCCTCGTTCACCAGGGGCGCGGTGCCGCCGAACGCGGCGGTGGACACGTTGTAGGCCAACGCCATTCCCGCGTACCGCACATGGGTGGGGAAGATCGCGGGGAAGGTCGCCGAGATCGTCGACAGCTGCGGCACGTACAGCACGCCCAGCACCACGAATCCGAGGATCGCCCAGCCGGTGCCCTGCCCCATCAGCCAGTACATCGGCACCGCGAGCACCGCCAGCCCGATCAGCGACACCAGCCACATCGGGCGGCGCCCGATCCGGTCGGAGAGGCCGCCGCCGAGCGGCAGCAGCAGCATGATCACCAGCTGCCCGATCAGCATCATCGCGGTGGTGGTGGTGTCGGACAGGCCGATGGTCTTGTTGAGGTAGGTGGGCTGGTAGGCGAGCAGGGTGTAGTTGACGACGTTGAGCGCCACCACGAGTCCGCCGAGGGTGAGCAGTTCGCGGTGGTAGTCGCGGACGAGGGTGATCAGGCTGCCGGTGGGCTGGTTGTCGTCCGCGGCGACCTCGGTGAAGATCGGGGACTCGCTCAACCGCACCCGCAGATA
The DNA here is from genome assembly GCF_053588115.1 of Nocardia sp. NPDC003482. NCBI lineage: Bacteria > Bacillati > Actinomycetota > Actinomycetes > Mycobacteriales > Nocardiaceae > Nocardia > Nocardia sp. NPDC003482. The sequence goes on along the minus strand of NZ_JBSFPI010000027.1, from coordinate 41,474 downwards.
CCAGCCGATCAGCCCCAACGGCACCGCCAGCAGGAACGGGATGCGCCACCCGTAGGTGTCCATCGCGTGATCGGACAGCAGCACCTGGCACAGCAGCACCACCGCCGACCCGCCGACGAATCCGGCGAGGGTGCCGAATTCGAGGAAGCTGCCGAAGAACCCGCGCCGCTCGCGTTGCGCGGACTCGGCGATATAGGTTGCGGCGCCGCCGTATTCGCCGCCGGTGGAGAACCCCTGCACGACCCGCAGCGTGATCAGCAGGATCGGCGCCCACACCCCCACGCTCGCGTGGGTGGGCAGCACCCCGATCAACCCGGTCGCGGCGGCCATCAACAGAATCGTGGTGGCCAGCACCGCTTTCCGGCCCACCCGGTCCCCCAGCGGCCCCCACACCATCCCGCCCAGCGGGCGCAGCAGGAACGAGATCGCGAACCCGAGCAACGTGCCCAGCGTCCCGAGATGCCCGGGGAAGAACGCGTCGGTCAGATATCCGGCCGTCGCCGCGTACACACCGTAGTCGTACCATTCGGTCGCGTTGCCCATCGCGGCCGCGGCCACCGACCGCCGCTGCGGAACGGGCTGTGGTTCGTGGTCCTCCACGGCTTACCCCTTCGATCCGGGCCGGTGCGATTCGTCCACACCGGCACGGAAAGGGCATGTACCCGGCCGCCGCACCGGGCAAACAAGGCGTGAACCCCCGCGACCGCCCTTACAACCCGCCCAACTGCGACAACACCCGCCATTGTGACGGTCGTCACAGTAGCGGGAATCGGGGGGATCGTGTACAAGGACGGCCGGGCCGCTACCCGTCCAACTCGGCGAAATCGACCACGGCCGGGAACGGACTCTCCAGCAACAACGTCGCCTCGTGCGTCTCGGCCAACCGGTACACCCGGCTCGCCCAATCCAGCCGGTACTCCTGGATCATCTTCACGTACAGTTCGCTGTCCAGGTGCACGATGAGGTAGACCGCGATGCCCTCGTAGGCGTACTCGGCGAGCTTGTCGACGGTATCGGTGTAGCCCGATCCCGGCGAGACGACCTCCACGACCAGCAGCGCCTCGGCCGTGGTCAGTTTCGTGCCGCGCTCGACGCACCGGTACACGGTCACATCCGGGCGGCGGAACGACAGCGGCCGGTCACGTTTGCGGCGCCGCGTGAAATGCACGTCGACGTCCGTGGACACCCGTGTGCACGGCTCATCGGGTTTGGCGGCCTCCAATCGGTTGGCGAGCCGCCGGGCGATATCGCTGTGCTCGGCCGAACCGCTTTGGCACAGAATCACTTTGCCGTCGATGACCTCGATCATCTTGCGCAGATGGTCGGGCAGTCCGTCGTACTCCTCTTCGCTGATCTCCAAGGCACGCGGATCTTCCGCCCACACCGGCAGTTCGGTCATCGGCCCTCATTCGGAGAGAAGTCACTGGTCGGCATCATCGTACGGGCAGACGTTCCGAGGAGCCCGGCGCGCGAGCGGCGGGTCAGGCGAGCGCCACCGTCAGCGACGGCACCCCGAGCGCCCGCGCCACATGTGTGGCCTCGTCGCGCAGCGCGTCCTGGTCCGGGCGTGCCCCGTCGAACAGTGTGGCGGTGAGGGTCGTGTCGGTGACCTCCCAGGTGCCCGCGATGCGGCCGCGGACGAGGACGAGGGGGGAGATCCAGCCCGCGGTGCGGCTGATCGCGGGGCGGTGGGCGGCGGGGAGGAGGGCGGTGTCGGCGGTGCCGGGGGCGAGGAGGTATTGGTCGAAGGGGCCGAGCAGGTGCACCGAGTCGGTGGGGGTGGTGGTGGCGAGGGTGTCGGCGTCGGCGGTGTGGCACCAGGCGCGGCGGCCCTCGACGTCGACTTCGGTGAGGTCGGGGCCGAGGTCCGAAAACCATTGGCGGACGGTCTTTTTCGGGTGGGCGCCGCGGGCGAGCCAGGCGGTGAAGGCGTCCTCGGTGGCGGGGCCGTGGGCGCGCAGGTACGCGGCGAGCACACGGGGGCCCGCGTCGGCGGGGTCGGGGAGGCCGGGCCAGCCGGGGAGCAGGTCGGCGGGGCGGGCGAAGGTGACGGTGGCGCCGCGCAGCGGGCCGTGGCACAGGACGCCCTGCCAGGCCAGGGGTTTGAGCAGCGCGCCCCAGCCCGACCCGAGTTCGGCGCCCAGCCGATGCCACCGCGAGTCGGCCAGCAGTTCGGCGACCAGCTCCGCGCGGGACAGGGCGCGGCCGTCGAGGACCGCGCCGACCGCGTCGGTCAGCGCCGCCACCTCCGCGGGGCTCGCCCCGAAGTTCTTCTGCCACGACGGCTTCTCCCAGATGCGCGCCGACGCCAGCAGCGACAGCACCGCCGCCGCGAAGGGGGGTGTCATCGCGTGCAGGGTGCCGCGCATCGCCCACGTCTTCACCAGCCGCCCGGCCCGCAGCGCCGCCGCCACCCCGCCCGGCGCGGCGCTCGAATGCCGCAGCGCCACAGCCGTTTCCGCCGCCGAGGCCACCTGGGCCTGCACCCCGCACAACCGGTCGGCCACCGCCACCGCGTCCGCGTCGCCGCGCGGGGCCACGAACTGCCGCCGCAACCGCCACGCGAACACCTGATCCCAACTCACCCGCACCCGGCCACTGTAGAACCCGGCACCGACACCACGACCAGAGCAATCAGACAGCAGCCGAGACCAGGCGACCCCGAAACCCCTCGAACAGCCCCGTCGCCCACCCTGCGACGCGACCGAGGCGTTGCTAGCCTGTCGCTGTGACTCCGCAACCCACCGACTCCCCCGAGCCGTTCTGGAATCTGGAGACCCGGCTCGCGTCCGCCCTGCTGATCCTGGCCGGATTCATCGGCGCCGCCGCCTACACCCACTCCGCGGGCTACTTCGTCACCTTCATGACCGGCAACTCCGAACGCGCCGTGCTCGGCGGCTTCCTCGGCGACGCGGCCCTGGCCATCGGCGCGGCCGGGCTCATCGCGTGCTTCCTCGGCGGGGTCGTGGTCGCCTCGCTGTGCCGCCGCCACTGGTGGCGCAACCACCCGCACGGCGCGACCGTGCTCACCACCGCCGCGCTCATCGCCGCCGCCCTGGTCGACTCGGTGCTGTACTGGAACGACAACGACCTCGGCCTCACCCCGATCCTGTTCGTCGCGTTCGGGATGGGCGCGCTCAACACCTCCTTCGTCCGCGGCGGCGAGGTGTCCATCCCCGTCACCTACGTCACCGGCACTTTGGTGAAGATGGCCCAGGGCATCGAACGCCACCTCGCCGGCGGCACCCACCGCGACTGGCTCGGCTACGCCGTGCAATGGGGGTCGTTCATGCTCGGCGGACTGCTCGGCGGCCTCGTCGGTGTCGTCGTCGCCGGCCGCGACATGCTCTACGCCGCCGTCGTCGGCTCCCTCATCGTCGCCGTCTACACCTGGCTTGCCGACCTGCGCTGGTCGCGCCGCGCCAACGCGCGGCTACCGTAACCGCTTGGGCCGCTTGTCCATCAACCGCAGGATCAACGGCGTGAAGATCAACTGCATCGCCAGATCCATCTTCCCGCCCGGCACCACGATCGAATTCGGCCGCGACATGAACGAATCGTGCAGCATCGACAACAGATACGGGAAGTCGATCACCTTCGGATCGGCGAACCGGATCACCACGAACGACTCGTCCGCCGTCGGAATCGACCGCGCGATGAACGGATTGGACGTGTCCACCGTCGGCACCCGCTGGAAATTCACATACGTGCGGGAGAACTGCGGGCAGATGTAGTTCACGTAATCGGGCATCCGCCGCAGGATCGTATCGATCACCGCCTCCGAGGAGTAGCCGCGTTCGGTCTTGTCGCGGATCACCTTCTGAATCCACTCCAGATTGATGATCGGCACCACCCCCACCAGCAGATCGGTGTAGCGGGCCACATCCACCTCCCCGCACACCGCCGCCCCGTGCAACCCCTCGTAGAACAGCAGATCGCTGCCCGGCGCGAGTTCCTCCCACGGGGTGAACGTCCCCGGTTGCTGCCCATAGGGTTTCGCCTCGGCCTCGTCGTGCAGATAGCGGCGCACCATCCCCACCCCGGACTGGCCGTAGTCGCGGAACAACGTCTCCAACTCCGTCAGCAGATTCGCCTCCGGCCCGAAATGGGAGAAATGCAGATCCCGGTTCTGCTCGGCGGCCAGCATCGCCGCCTTCATCTCGCCGCGGTCGTAGCGGTGGAACGCGTCCCCCTCCACGATCGCCGCGGTGAGCCCCTCCCGGCGGAAGATCTCACAGAACGTGCGGGTGACACTGGTCGTGCCCGCACCCGAGGATCCGGTGATGGCGACGACGGGATGTTTGAACGACATCGAACCTCCACTGCGGCAACACGATTCAATGACGGGCGGGACGGAACAACGACCGCGTCCCGAACAGCGACGCGTCGAAACTCGGCCCCTCCTCCGGTTCGCGGTGATAGCGCTCGATGCGCTCGACCTCGTGGCGCGACCCCACGATCAACGGCACCCGCTGATGCAACGCGGTCGGGGTCACCTCCAGCACCCGCTCGTGCCCGGTGCTGGCCGCCCCACCGGCCTGCTCCACCACCAACGCGATCGGATTCGCCCCGTACAGCAACGACACCCGCCCCGGAGCGCGGGTGTCGTACGGGTACAGATACACCCCGCCGCGGGTCAGGATGTGGAACACGTCGGCCACCAGCGACGCCACCCACCGCATGTTGAAATCACGCCCCCGCGGCCCCTCGGCGCCCTCCAGGCATTCGCCCACATACCGGCGCACCGGCCGCTCCCAGAACCGTTCGTTGGCGGCGTTGATCGCGAACCCGGACGTCTCCGGCGGGATGCGCATGCGCGGATGGGTGAGCACGAACGCCCCCACCTCCCGATCCAGGGTGAACCCGTCCACCCCGCTGCCGGTGGTCAACACCAGCATCGTCGCCGGACCGTAGAGGGTGAACCCCGCGCACACCTGCGCCGCCCCCGGTTGCAGGAAGTCCGCCGCGCGCACCTCCCGCCCCTCCGGGGCCCGCAACACACTGAAGATCGTGCCCACCGGCAGATTCACGTCGATGTTCGACGACCCGTCCAGCGGATCGAACACCAAAAGGTACTTCCCGCGCCGGAATTCGGCGGGCACCGGATGAAACCCGTCCATCTGCTCGGACAACAACCCCGCCAACGGCCCGGTCCACTGCGATTCGGCGATGATGATGTCGTTGGCGATCGCGTCCAACCGCCGCCGCCCCGCCGCGGACGCATCCTCGTCGTCGCGCTCGCCGAAGGACCCGGCGATGCGCCCGCGCGTCACCCGATTCGCGACGATCTTGGTGGCGGTGGCGACCACGTTGATCAACGCCGAGAACTCCCCGGACGACCCGGGATGGCGATGCTCCTGATCGATGGTGTAGCGGGTCAACGTCACCAGGCCCTCGGGCATGACGTGTGCCTTTCTGCTCAGCCCGACGCGGCGAACACGCTCGAACCGTGCACATCCGCCGCGGTCAGGGTCATCAGGTCCGCGCGGCGCAACGGCCGCCCCAACTCGATCAGCCGTTTCGCCTGCCGCAACCGGCACCGGTCCAGCGCGTTGCGGACACTGCGCGCGTTGGCGAAGCGCGGGCGCGCCATCCGCAACCGCAGATACTGCGCGAACGCCACGTTCGCGTCGGCGTCGAACCGGAAATTCTGGTGCGCCACCATCAGTTCCGCGATCGCCAGCAACTCCTCGGGGCTGTAGTCGGGGAACTCGATGTGATGGGCCACCCGCGAGGACAGGCCCGGATTGGCGGAGAAGAAGGTCTCCATCCGATCCGGATAGCCCGCGAAGATCACCACCAGGCTGGTGCGTTCGGTCTCCATCTCCTGCAACAGGATCTCGATCACCTCCTGCCCGTAGTCGCGTTCGTTCTCCGGCCGGAACAGGTAGTACGCCTCGTCGACGAACAACACCCCGCCCGCGGCCTTGGCGAGCGCCTCCTTCGTCTTCGGGGCGGTGTGCCCGATGAACTGCCCCACCAGATCGTCGCGGGTCACGGTGTGCACCTTGGGTTTCCGCAGATAGCCCAGCGCGTGCAGCATCTCCGCCATCCGCAACGCCACCGTCGTCTTGCCCGTGCCCGGGCCGCCGGTGAAACTCATGTGCATCGTCGGACGCGTCGAGGACAGCCCGAAGCGGGCGCGGGCCCGATCGATCAGCAGCAGCGCCGCGATCTCACGCACCCGCCGCTTCACATTCGCCAACCCCACCAGCTCCGCGTCCAACCGCGCCAGGGTCGCCTCCACCTCCGTGGCGGCGTCGTCGGCGGCCAGATCCAGCTCCGCGTCCTCACCCAGCGGCGGCGGCGCCTCCACCTCCGCAGCGGCCGGTGCGGTGCCCGGCCGGTGCAGGCGAAATCCGGTGTCGGACATGGCGTTCCCGCTCACGACGGGTCCTGCCCGTAGCGGGCGCCCGCGGGGGCGTCGGTGGCGTAGGCGTGCAGCTGGTAGCGCTGGCGGCGGTCGTCGCCGTCGGTGCGCGTGAGCCGGAACCCCGGCTCGGTCGGCGGGCGCGCCACCAGGAAACTCAACGCCGTGGTCTGGCGCCCGTAGCGGGCGTCGTAGGCGGTGAGGCGAATGTAGTGGCGCGGGAACGTGGCCCGGCAGGCCGCGATCTCGGCCAGCACCCCGTCGGGTTCGTCCAGATCGAACAACGGCAGCCCCCACATCTCCCAGTACACGTTGCGCGGATGCGGATCGTCGGTGTACTCGATCGACACCGGCCAGTTGTTCAGCAACGCGTAGCGCACCTGCGCGGCGATCTCGTCGTCGGTGAACGCGGGCAGATGCGAGAACGTGCCCTGACGCAGAAACATTGCGGCTCCTCGAGTTTCAGCGGATTTCAGCGGCTCGCCGTGGGCACGGCGTCCGGGGCGTCGGTGGAGGTGTAGTCGAAGGTCACATCCCCCCACGTCGCCAGCGCGACATCCAGCGGCCGCGACACCGCCGCCGCGCGGCGCAGCACCTCCGGCCCCTCCGCGAGCAGATCCCGGCCCTCGTTGCGGGCCTTGACCACCGCCTCGAGCGCCACCCGGTTGGCCTCCGCGCCCGCCGCGATGCCCAGCGGATGCCCGATCGTGCCGCCCCCGAACTGCAGGATCACATCATCGCCGAACAGATCCAGCAACTGATGCATCTGCCCGGCGTGGATGCCGCCCGAGGCCACCGGCATCACCCCCGGCAGGCTCGCCCACTGCTGATCGAAGAAGATCCCGTTCACCGGGTTCGCGGGAATGTGGTTGTCGCGCAACGTGTCGTAGAACCCGCGCACCGTGTGCGGGTCGCCCTCGAGTTTCCCGATCACCGTGCCCGCGTGCAGATGATCCACCCCGATCAACCGGCACCACTTGGCCAGCACCCGGAAACTCACCCCGTGGGTCTTCTGCCGCGTATAGGTGCTGTGCCCGGCCCGATGCAGATGCAGCAGCATCCCGTTGCGGCGCGCCCAGTGCGACATCGACTGCATCGCGGTGTAGCCGACGGTCAGATCCATCATGATGATCACGCTGCCCAGCGATTTCGCGAACTCGGCGCGCTCGTACATGTCCTCCATCGACGCCGCGGTGACATTGAGGTAATGGCCCTTCAATTCCCCGGTTTCGGCGGCGGCGCGGTTCACGCCCTCCATGGCGAACAGGTAGCGATCACGCCAGCGCATGAACGGCTGGGAGTTGATGTTCTCGTCGTCCTTGGTGAAATCCAGCCCACCCTTGCACGCCTCGTACACCACCCGCCCGTAGTTGCGCGCCGACAGACCGAGTTTCGGTTTCACCGTCGCCCCCAGCAACGGCCGCCCGTACTTGTTGAGATACTCCCGTTCCATCACGATCCCGTGCGGGGGACCGGGGAAGGTCTTCACATACGCGATCGGGATCCGCATGTCCTCGAGCCGCAACGCCGCCAGGGGTTTGAACCCGAACACGTTCCCGATCACCGACGAGGTGAGGTTCGTGATCGACCCCTCCTCGAACAGATCGAGATCGTAAGCCACATAGGCGAAGTACTCACCCGCGCGGCCGGGCACCTCCTCCACCCGATAGCATTTGCCGCGATACCGGTCGTGCGCGGTCAACCGGTCGGTCCACACCACAGTCCAAGTGGCCGTGGACGATTCGCCCGCCACCGCCGCCGCGGCCTCCACCGGATCCACCCCCGCCTGCGGGGTCACCCGGAACACCGCCAGCACATCGGTGTCCGACGGCTGATAGTCCGGATCGTAATATCCCATCGACGCATAGGATTGAACGCCGGGATCCCACCGGTCTTTTCCCTCGGCCATCGTTCCTCCCGGAGCTGGGGTCGCCTCACCGTGCCGATTCAGCATGCGGGCGCACCGGTCGGGGGGACAATCCGATTGTTCCTCGTCTCGCTCAACCGAATCGTTGAGTTTGCTACCGTCTGTGGATGGGAACCGTGAGCGCGGTCCGCATGCAGACCTTCCTCGCCGTGGCCCGCCACGCCTCCATCCGCCGCGCCGCCGCCCAACTGCACATCACCGAGGCCGCCGCCTCCGCCGCGGTCGCCCACATCGAAAAACAGTTGGGCGCCAAGCTGATCGCCAAATCCGGGCGCGGCATCACCCTCACCGAAGCCGGCCGCGTCTACGCCGAATACTGCCGCAGCATCCTCGGTTTGATGAACGAGGCCCACGCCGCGGTGCGCCGCGCCGAAACCGGGCGGCTGCGCATCGGCGTCGTCGCCACCGCCGGGGAATACGTGCTGCTGCGGCTGCTGGCGTCGTTTCGCGACCGCTACCCCGATATCGAGGTCGGGCTGTCCATCCACCCCCGCGACCTGCTGTTCATCGAATTACAGCACCACGAAACCGATCTCGTCATCGCCGGGCGCCCGCCGCGCGACACCGGGCTGATCGTGCGCGCGCGCCGCCCCAGCCGCCTCGTCGTCGTCGGCGCCCCGCACCGCTGCCCCGACCCGCGCACCGCCACCTGGCTGCTGCGCGGGCAGGGCTCGGGCACCCTGGAAACCACCCTCGCCCTGCTCGACCGCCTCCAGATCCGCCCACCCACCCTCACCCTCGGCACCCACGGCGCGGTGCTCGCCGCCGCGCGAGAAGGGTTGGGCGTCACCCTCATCCACAGCGACGCCGTCGAAACCGACCTCGCCGAGGGCACCCTCGTCGCCCGCCCCGTCGACGGCACCCCCCTCGACCGCCCCTGGCACGCCGTCACCACCCGCACCCCCACCCCCGCCGCGCGACTGTTCATCGCCCACATCATCGACCCCGACCAGGTCGGCGCCCACGCCTTCCACCCCTGCGGACCCCGCACCTGACCCGTCGAAAACCGTTGCCGGTCAGCGTGATTCGCGCACCCCGGGGGACGGGTCACCGCCGACCTTCGATGTCCCGGCCGCGCGCACCGCGGGCGCGTTCACCACCCACGACGCCACCAACGCCACGACCGCCAGCGCCCCCACCACGAGGGTGAACGTGATCCCCGCGCTGCGCAGCCCCCACCACCGCACCGCCAACCCCTCACCCACCACCGGCACCGAGATCGCCAGGTAGGCAACGACGAACAACGTCGAGATCACCTCCGCGCGCCGCTGCGCGGGAGCCGCCTCCGCCAGCGCGCGCACACTCTTGGAGAACGTCACCCCCTGCCCCGCCCCGGCCACCACCGCCCCCGCCACCAGCCACACCCACGACCCCGCCAGCAACGCCACCAGAATCCCCCCGATCCCCACCACCAGCACCCCACAGCCCGCCACCAACGCCACCGCCGTGGGCACCGGCCGCACCAGCACCTGCGCCACCGCCGACGCCGCGAAGATCACCCCCACCACCAGCCCCGCCACCGCGTGATCGGACACCCCCAGAATCCCCGACAGGAACGTCGGCACCACCGCGGTGAACAACCCCAGCACCGCGAACCCCGCGAAACTCGCGATCGCCGCGGGCACGAACACCGCCCGCACCGACGACGGCACCGAAAGCCCCTGCGGCGCGGGCGGTCTGCGCGAGGTCACCGGCACCGTCTCCGCCACCGCCAACAGGCCCGCGGCCGCCACCGCCAGCAACACCAGATGCACCACGAACGACAACTGCAACGGCCACCGCGCGTACCGCACCAACACCCCCGACAGCACCGGCCCCAACCCCAGCCCACCCATGTTCGCGATCGTCGCCGCCACCGCCGCGAACTCGCGCCGCGCGGGCGGGGCCGCCTCCACGATCGCCACCGTCGCCGTCCCGGTGAACACGCCCGCCGACAACCCCGACAACCCGCGCCCGATCAGCAACTGCCACACCGGGCCCGCCGTCACGAACACCAGCGAACTCGCCGCCGCCAACCCCAGCCCCGCCGCCAGCATCGGGCGGCGCCCCACCACATCCGACCAGTGCCCCACCCCCACCAGCGCCGCGATCACCCCCACCGCGTAGGTGGCGAACACGATCGTCGTGGTGAGCACCGAGAACCCCAGCTTCGCCCCGTACAACCCGTACATCGACGTCGGCAGCGTCGTGCCCAGCATCACCACCGCGAACGCGTACACCAGCAGCGCGGCCGAATACCCGCGCCCGCTCACGCCAGCCCCGGCACGATCTGCGCGGCCACCCGCTCCATCTGCTCGGCCTCGTCGAACAACGGCGTGAACAACACCAGCTCCGCGCCCGCCGCGATCACCTCCCGCACCCCCGCCACACACTGCTGCGGTGTCCCCGTCACCGCCACCGGCGCGAAAGCGGTTGTGCCATACAATTTTTCGAGAGCGTCCTCCACCCGTCGCCGCGCCCGGTCCGTGTCCTCGTCGACGGCGATGTAGACGCGTTTGGCGATCGGGAACCCCGCCGCGTCCCGGCCCGCCGCGGCGAGTTCGGCGCGCAGCGTGCGCACCTGCTCGGCGAACGCCGCGGTCGTGGCCGACCCGGCCCCGAAGAACCCGTCCCCTAAGCGCGCCGCGCGCCGCAGCGCGTTCGGATGCCCGCCGCCGAACCACACCGGCGGGCCCGGCTTCTGCACCGGGCCCGGCAGGATCCGCGCGTCCCGCAACTGCCAGAACCGGCCCTCGAAATCCACACGCGGGCGCGACCACAACGCGCGCATCACCTCGATCCCCTCGGTGAACCGGGTGATCAACCCCTCCGGGTCGATCCCGAACGCCGCGAACGGCCGCCGCGTGCCGCCGCTGCCCACCCCCACCTCCACCCGGCCCCCCGACAGCTGATCCAGCGTCGCCAGCGACCGCGCCAGATGCACCGGACTGTGCAACGGGGTCACCAACACCGCGCAACCCAACCGCAACCGTTCGGTCAGCGCCGCCGCGTAGGTCATCGTCTCCACCGCCCCCAACTGCGGCATCGCGTTCATCGTGAGCACCTGCTCCTGGGTCCAGCCACTGTGGAAACCCAGCTCCTCGGCGCGGCGCACATAGGCCCCGAACGCGCGCGGGTCGAACTCACCGTCGGCGTAGAACTGCGGAATCGAGATCGCGTAGCGCATACCAGCCCCAACACGACCCCCGCCGCGTCGCATTCCCGCCCCGCGAACGCCAGGCATACTGGTCGTCACGGAAAACGGCCCCAGCGGCCCCGACTCGACCAGGAGCGACCCCCCATGATCCACGACGCGCACACCCGCAGCGCCGAGGAACTCGCCGAGGCCGCCGATCTCTACCTGGCCCTGGGCCGCATCACCCGCCTGCTGCGCCGCTCCGGCGACCTCGGCTCGCTCAGCCCCGGCGCGGCCGCCGCCCTGGCCACCCTCGTCCGCGGCGGCGCCATGCGCCTGGGCGACCTCGCCGCCGCCGAACGCGTCACCGCCCCCACCATGTCCCGCATCGTCACCGCCCTCGAGAAACTCGGCTACCTCGAACGCTTCGCCGACCCCGTCGACGGCCGCGCCCAACTCCTCGTCGCCACCGACCCCGCCCGCGACCTCGTCAACGGCCTCACCTCCGCCCGCATCCACCGCTTCGCCACCGCCCTGGACACCATCGACGCCGAAGACCGAAAAGTGTTGACCCGGGCGCTGACTCGGCTGGTGGAGTTGCTCGACGAACAGCCGGATAATCCCGGCGGTTCGCGTCGGGTGTGAGGGAGGGAGGAGACCCGTGGCGGGGGAAAGAACATGGGAGGACCTGGTTCCCGAACTCTGCGACGTCGCCGTGAAACACGGCGGGACAACATATTTGAGCGACGGCCAGGTGATCGTCTCGGCGAAGGAGTTCGTCCCCACCGACCACTCCGCGCGCAGCATCGTCATCACACGCTTCGACGATGAGACGGTCCGGATCCGGACAGGGTGGTGCATCGACAGTCTCGCCGACCTGACCATCGCCGAACCCGGCCGCCTGTCCTTCGTGGCGAGCCTCATCGACGCGATCTGCCTGGGGGGAGCCGAGGAACACGCGTTCCTCGACAGCGACGGGCGATGGACCGGGGTCGCCTGGCGTATCCGCACGCCACGGGGAGCGGGAGTCACCCACGGGGACTTCGATGGCCCGCACGGCAGGGCGGTCCATCGGCTCGAGGCGTGGGGCGCACCCTCCTCCTGAGGCACTCCGAAACCCTCGGCGCGCCGCGTAGATTGCCCCCATGGCCACCTTCGCGTTCATCCACGGCGCCGGAGACGTCGGCTGGCACTGGCACCTCGTCGAAACCGAACTCCGGGCCCGCGGCCACGACACCGTCGCACCCGATCTGCCGTGTGACGACGATTCGGCCGGGCTCGTCGAGTACGCCGACACCGTGCTCGACGCCCTCGGCGACCGCGGCGACGTCATCGTCGTCGCGCAATCCTTCGGCGGATTCGTCGCGCCCCTGGTGTGCGAGCGGGCGGCGGTGAAACTGCTGATCCTCCTCGCGCCCATGATCCCCGCACCCGGCGAGGCGCCCGCCGACTACTGGACCCACACCCGCTACCACGACGAACCCCGCGAAGCCTTCGACGACGTGTTCTACCACGACGTCCCACCCGACCTCGCCGCCGCGGCCCGCGCCCGCGGACGCACCCAATCCGAGACCCGCATGCGCGAACCGTCCCCCCTGCGCGCCTGGCCCACCACCCCCACCCGCGTCCTGCTCTGCCGCGACGACCGCCTGTTCCCACCCCCCTACCTGCGCCGCGTCGCCCACGACCGCCTCCACCTCACCCCCGACGAAATCGACGGCGGCCACACCCCCGCCCTCAGCCGCCCCACCGACCTCGCCGACCGCCTCGAAAACTACGCCGCCGAATACGGCCTCCACCACCACATTCCGGCGCTTCCCGCCGAAAACCGTTGCGACACAAGCGATTGAGTTCCCGCACACCTCCCTCTCCGACCGGGTGAGATTCGAGAGGCTGGACGATCGGTCGCACACACATCGCGACTCGACCACGAGAATCGCGGCAACACGCACATCCCGAACCATCGCGGGGCCTCGGTCGTCCCCCGGGCCTGCGAAAAGATTGACCGCGACCCCCCACGGGTAAGGAACCCACCAGCCACAGCCATCACACCCGGGGGGACCCATGCCCGAAACCACCACGCCCACACCCACTTTCCTCTTCATCCACGGCCTCACCAGCACCAGCTACTACTGGACCCCCGTCATCCGCGAACTCGCCCTCCTCGGCCACCGCGGCCTGCCCAGCGACCTCCCCGGCCACGGCCTCGACGCCGCCCCCATCCCACCCGCCTACCACACCCAGAACATCCCCGAATTCCTCACCGCCCCCTCACCCCTGGCCTCGATCACCGTGCAGGACAACGTCTCCCACGTCATCGACGTCGTCCAACGCGTCCGCCACCACGGCCCCGTCGTCGCGGTGGCCCACAGCCTCGGCGGCATCACCCTCGGCCTGGTCGCCAACGCCATCCCCGACGCCCTCGACCGCCTGATCTACCTGTCGGCGTTCTGCCCCTCCACCCCCGAGGCCCCCAGCGCCATGGCCCTGAGCCGCACCCCCGAAGCCACCACGGGCGTCCCGGTCCCCGACCCCCACCACTCCCTGTTCCTCGGCCCGGAACCGGTGTCGCGCGGCCTGATCCGGTTCAACCTGCGCTCCCCCGATCTCGCGGCCGTCGAGGACTTCCGCCGCACCAACATGCCCGAGGCCACCCTCGACCAAACCCTCACCGTCCTCAACTACGGCATGCAACCCGAGGACGCCGCCCACACCAGCCTCGCCGACGCCCGCATCGACCCCGCCACCTGGGGCCGCGTCCCCCACACCTACATCCGCCTCACCCTCGACCACGTCATCACCCCGGCCCTGGCCACCAAGATGATCACCGACGCCGACCAGCGCACCCCCGCCAACCCCTTCACCGTCCACACCCTGGCCGCCGGACACGTCGGCGTCATCCTCCAAGCCCGCGCCCTCGCCGCCCTGCTCGTCACCCACTCGCGCCGAACCCCCACGCGCCCAGCCTCATTCGCCCCCCGCGGGCGGACGCAAACCGTCCAGCACCACATTCAGCAGACGATGCGCCTGCGCGGCCTGCGCGGGCGGGCGCGCCACGGTGAACACGCCGATGAGATGCGCCGCGACATCCTCCGCGGTCACATCGGCGCGCAACTCACCCGCCGCGCGACCCGCCGCGAGGATCTCACCCACCGCCGCCAACAACTCCGCCCGGGTGCGAGCATGAGCGATCTCCCCGGACTCGACCATCGCGCGCAGCGTGTCGAGCATCCCGTTCTTGGTCGCGATCCACTCCCCGAACAGATCCATCCACCCGCGCAGCGCCGCCGCCGGAGGCAGGCGCTCGAGCAACTCGCGAGCACCGGTCGTCAACCGCTCCACTTGCCCCCGATACACGGCGTCCACCAGCGACTCGCGGGTGGGGAAGTGCCGGTAGAGCGTGGCGATGCCGACCCCGGCCTCCCGCGCGATCGCCCGCATCGACGGCTCGGCGTCCGCCTCGGCGAACAACCGCGTCGCCACCGCGAGCACCTGGTCACGGTTGCGGGCCGCGTCCGAGCGCGCGGACCGGATCTCCCTCTCGGTCAAACGGATCACGCTCCGTTTGTGTTATCGTGGCGCACGGAACAGGAGCGTAGTCCGTTTCTCCCGACCCCGAGGAGGCCAGCATGCCCGACGGCAGCACCCCGACACCGGCGAGCCCGAGCAGAGCGGTGCGGCTCGAATCGTTCGGCGGCCCGGAAGTCCTTGCGCTCCAAGATGTTCCCGTACCGCAGGCGGGTCCGGGGCAGATCCGGGTGCGCGTCACCGCGGCCGGGCTCAACCCGATGGACTGGTTCATGACCTCCGACGAGCAGACCGCCGCCCGATTCGGTCTGAGCCTGCCGTGCGGATTCGGCACCGACTACGCGGGCGTGGTGGACCAGGTCGGCGACGGCGTCACCGGTTTCGCGCCCGGCGACCGCGTGTTCGGCGGCGTCCTGTCCCGCGCGATCGCCGACCACGTCATCATCGACGCGGCCGGGACCATCGCGCACGGCGGCCAGGCCCACCACACCCCCGACGGGGTCGACGACCGCACCGCCGCCGTCCTCACCATCGCGGGCTGCACCGCCGCCGCCGCGCTCACCGTCGTCGCCCCCGCACCCGGCGACACCGTCCTCATCGGCGGCGCCGCGGGCGGGGTCGGCGTATTCGCCGTCCAACTGGCCCGTCGCGCCGGAGCGCGCGTCCTCGGCACGGGATCGGCGACCTCCGCGCGGTTCCTGCGCGACCTCGGCGCCGACCCGGTCACCTACGGCGACGGACTGCCCGACCGCGTCCGCGCCCTGGCCCCCGACGGCATCACCGCCGCCATCGACCTGCACGGCACCGAAACCGCTTACGCCGCACGAGAACTCGGCGTCCCCGACGCGCGCATCACCACCATCGCCGGGCAGATCGACGGCATCACCCCGGCCAACGGCGCCGACGCCGCCCCCGGCGCTCTCGACGAGATCGCCCGCCTGGTCGCCGCGGACGAGCTGCGGGTTCCGATCGCCGCCACCTTCCCGGTCGAGCGGATCCGCGCCGCGGTCGAGCTCCAGGCAGGACGGCACGTGCAGGGCAAGGTCGTCGTCGAACTGTAGGGGTGATCCCTGAGCGCCTGTGGTACGGCGATCGGTGCGAGCCACGTCTTCCTCAGCCCCGGCCGGGATCGAGACTCCGGCGCGGGGGTGGCATCGCCCAGCGGAGCGCCGAGCTCGGACGACGACCAACACCAAAATTGTTGGCGCACAACAGGTCCGCACACGCGTACCGAGCGCGCCCAGTGTGAATTGCCGCCTCATCGCCGAATGCCTCCCCGCCCTGCGAATTCCGGCAACCCCGACCTGCTGGACACATCACCCACCGTCGTCCTCGCCCGCCGATGTCGACACGCCGCCGCGGGTGGCCGAAACGGCATCAGTGGTGAAACTCGTTGGTTCGCAAGAACTTTCGAGCCGACCTCACCCACCCGACACGCACGGCCGAATTCCGGGGGATGCGCCCGGGAACCGTTCGTGGGAAACTGGGGAAGCCGGTGTATCCGGTGGCCCGCCCGATCGGTCGAGTTGCCTCGACCCCCGACTCCTCGTGGGGTTCGGTTCGACCACGCCCAGGAGACGCGGCCCGCGGTGCAAGCGGGTTTCGGCTGCTCCGATCGAGATGATGTCGTCGCGCTCCCCTGACCGCGGCACGAACACGCTGAGCAGGCGCCCGGGGCGGGCGTCGCGAGGGTCCTCACGATCTCCAGGCCAGCGGGCACACCCACACGGATCGGAGCGACCCATGAACGGGCGCACCCACACCCGCCTGCACGCCGCGATCGCGGCGATCGGGCAACCCGTCCCCGCCGCGACCTGGGGACACCGCATCTGCGCGGCCTGCGTCACCTGCCTGCCCGGCGTCGACGCCGTCGCGGTCACCCTGCGCGCCGACATCGACAGCCTCGAGATCTTCGGCAGCAGCTGCGACTGGGGCCAGAACCTCGAAGACGCCCAGTACGGATTCGGTGAGGGACCGGCACGGGACGCCTACGCCCTGCGCGCGGGCGAACCGGTCAAATCCGTACAGATCGAAAGCGACCCCCGCTGGCCCATCTTCGGCGCCTACGCCGCGACCGTCAACGCCGGCGCCGTCACCGCCCTCCCACTGCGACTCGGCGCCGCCCACTTCGGCTCGCTCGACCTGTACTCCGCAGGCGCCCAAGCGATTTCCGACCGCACCCACGACGACGCCACCACCCTGACCGCACTCACCGGCCGCGCACTGGCCGAGGAGAACGACCAAGCCCCCTGGCGCATCCGCTCCGAGGTCGTCTACCACGACGTCGACACCGCCTGCGGCATGCTCGCCGCCCGCAGTGACTACACCCTCGCCGACGCCCTCGCCCGCCTCCGCGCCCACGCCTTCGCCACCGACCAAACCCTCTCCTGCACCGCCGCCGACGTCATCGCCGGCTGCGTGAACCTACTCCCCGACGCCGCCGACTGACCCACACCCGGATCAGTAATCCAAGACGTGCTCGGGCTGACACACCTGCATCGGCGACGGCAGATACCGCACCACCGCGTCGAGCAGCGCCGCAAGGTCCGCGCTGCGCGGCGCCGCGTCGCACAGCACCGGCACCACCTCCCCGACGAGCGTGCGGGCACGGATCCGGTCGGGCAGATCGTCGGGCACCCCCGCCTCCGGCGCGTCCGACACCGCCGCCACCAAACCGCGATACCAGCGCCGCGCGAGTTCCCAACGCCCCCCGAAGAATTCGCT
Organism: Nocardia sp. NPDC003482; assembly: GCF_053588115.1. Classification (NCBI taxonomy): domain Bacteria; kingdom Bacillati; phylum Actinomycetota; class Actinomycetes; order Mycobacteriales; family Nocardiaceae; genus Nocardia; species Nocardia sp. NPDC003482. Next base: position 23,810 of record NZ_JBSFPI010000027.1, on the reverse strand, counting down.
CTCCAACGGCGCCCGCGACCACATCGTCACCAGATCGACGATCCCCAGAAACCCCGGCCCCACCCCCACCGGGATCTGCACCGGCACCGGGACCGCGCCGCGCGCGGCGGTGATCACCCGCAGGGCGCGGCCGAAATCGGCGGCGGGGTGGGCGAGGTCGGTCACCAGGCACAGCCTCGCGACCTGATGGTCGTCGGCCACCCGCAGCACCGTCTCGAGCCGCGGATCGGCGTCGGCCGCGCCGGCCAGCACGATCAGCCCGTCGGCGACCGGGATCGCGCGCTCGACGTGGGCGATCGGGGCGCGGGTGGACAGCTCGGTGAGGTGCATCGTGTGCTCGTGCCAGCGCAGCGCGGCCGCCGTGCCCGATCCCGTCGCCACCAGCCGCCGCACGATCCGCCGCGTGTCCCCGGGGTCCCCGGCGATCGTCACGGTGCGGATCGCCTGCGGGTCAATGTCATTCGTGCCCACCGACCGAACCGTACCGGTTGGCACGGATTCACGGAACCGTTCCCATTCCAAAATAGAACGTGTTCCTATAACGTCGGTGGCGTGCAGAAGCAACAACGCCCCGCGGTGGCCGACTGGTTCACCGCCGAGGACGGCACGCCGCGCCTGATCGGGAGCCGCTGCGGCGTCTGCGGTACGCCGTACTTCCCGCGCAACACCCTCGCGTGCCGCAACCCGCAGTGCGACAGCCCCAAGGACGGGTCGGAACTGGCCGAGTACCGGTTCTCCTCGCGCGGACGGATCTGGTCCTACGCCGACGCCCGCTACCAGCCGCCCCCGCCCTACGTCTCCCCCGACCCGTTCGAGCCCTACCTCGTCGCCGCGGTCGAACTCGACGTCGAGCGGATGGTCGTCCTCGGGCAGGTCGTGCGCGGGCTCAGCGTGGACGACCTGGCCGTCGGCGTGCCGGTCGAACTGACCGTGGGCGTGCTCTACACCGACGCCGACACCGAGCACACCGTGTGGATGTGGAGGCCCGTCGATGCCTGACCGCGATATCGCCGTCCTGGGTGCGGGCATGCACCCATGGGGCAAGTGGGGACGCAATTTCGTCGAATACGGCCTGGTCGCCGCGCGGGCCGCGCTGGCCGACGCCGGGATCGACCACCGCGACGTCGGCTACATCGCGGGCGCGGACACCATCCGCAACGGCTACCCCGGCTTCGTCTCCGGCGCGACCTTCGCCCAGGCGCTGGGCTGGTCGGGCGCGCGGATCTCGAGCAGCTACGCCGCCTGCGCCTCGGGCGCCCAGGCCATCGCCACCGCGCGCGCCCAGATCCTCGCCGGACTCACCGACGTCGCCCTCGTCGTCGGCGCGGACGCCGCGCCCAAGGGGTTCTTCCAGCCCGTCGGCGGGGAGCGCCGCGACGATCCGGACTGGCTGCGGTTCCACCTGCTCGGCGCGACCAACCCCATCTACTTCGCGCTCTACGCCCGCCGCCGCATGGCCCTGCACGGCGCGACCCTCGACGACTTCGCCGCGGTCAAGGTGAAGAACGCCCGCCACGGCCTGCACAACCCGTACGCCCGCTACCGCAAGGAGGTCACCGCGCAGGAGGTCTCGGCCTCGGCGATCGTGTCCGATCCCTTGCGGCTGCTCGACATCTGCGCCACCAGCGACGGCGGCGCGGCCCTCGTGCTGACCTCGATGGACTACGCCCGCCGCCACGGCAGCACCGACCCGGTACGGATCCGCGCGCTGTCCACGATCACCCCGACGTTCCCCAAGACCGTCCTCGACCTGCCCGATTTCGCCACCGACTCCGCCGTGGCCGTCGACCCGCCGCCGCGCCCCTTCCGCGCCGCCATCGCGCACGCCGCCTACGAGGAGGCCGGGCTGGGCCCGGCGGACCTGTCCTTCGCCGAGGTCTACGACCTGTCCACCGCGCTGGAACTGGACTGGTACGAAGACATCGGCCTGTGCGAGACCGGCGCCGCGGAGCAGCTGTTGCGCAGCGGCGCAACGACATTGGGCGGCCGCGTCCCGGTCAACCCCAGCGGCGGCCTGGCCTGCTTCGGCGAAGCCATCCCCGCCCAGGCCATCGCCCAGATCTGCGAACTGACCTGGCAACTACGCGGCCAGGCCGACGGCCGCCAAGTCGAGGGCGCCCGCACGGGAATCGCGGTGAACCAAGGCCTGTTCGGGCACGGGTCGGCCACCATCGCGGTGCGCTGAGACACGGTGGCGGGCAGCGTCCGTCGGCTCGCCCACACCACGCGGGGAGGCCGACGCGGCGAAACCCGCTGGCGCCCAACCGGTGTCACCACGGCGCGGCGAGCAGGGCGCGCACGAACGGGTCGCTCGACCGGGAGAGCTCGTCGGCGGAGCCCGCGGCGAGGACGCGGCCCTCGTGCAGGATCACCAGCCGGTCGGCGATACCCCGCCGGGTCAGCAGCGACACCTCGTTGCTGACGGCCACGACGGTCGCGCCCGCGTCGGCGTACCTCCGCAGCGACATCCACACCCCGAACGCCGTTCCCGCGTCGAGGGAATTCGCCGGGCCGTCGGCGACCAGCACGGACGGCTCGGGCAGCAGGGCGGCGGCCAGGGCCGCCCGCTGGATCTGGCCGCCCGAATGCTGATGCGGCAGTAGATCGAGCGCCTCGCGCGGGTAATACGCCGCGGCGCAGGCTTGTTCGACGCGGGCGCTGTCGTGGTGGCGGCGCAACTGCGCGCCCACCGTCTGCTCGGGGTCGAACGCGCGCACACCGTCCTGCGGCACATACCCCACCACCGGCCCCCGCAGCCGCGGCCACTGCCCGGCGCCGACGACCGACCCGTTGATCAGCACCCGCCCCCGCACCCGCGCGGCGGCGGGCAACTGCCCGGTCAGCGCCAGCGCCACCATCGTCTTGCCCGCCCCCGGCCCGCCGAGCAGCGCGGTGATCCGGCCCGGTTCCGCGACCAGATCGACCGCCGCGAGCACCGTCTGGCGGCAGCGCTCGTTCTCGACCCGGACTGTGACCGAACGCAATTCAGCACTCATGTACCCACCCTCTCAGAACACCAACCCCCGCAACGCGAGGAACCGCAGCGCGCCCACCGCGGCCGTGATCGCGAGCACCGCGCCCGCCTGCCCGGTCGCGCCCAGACCCGGCGCCCACCGCGCCAGCCCCACCAAAGCCGCTGTGCTGCAGAACAATCCGGCCACCGCGAGCCCCCCGCCTTCCCACTGCGCGGTGAACCAGCCGACCCGGCCCGCCGCGCGGAAGGTGAGCTGGCGGTGCAGTTCGTTGGCCAGGACCGTACTCACGATCGACCCCACCATATTGGCCAGCATCGGCCCCGACCGGTCGAGCGCGCAGAACACCAGCGCATAGGCGATATTGCTCGATCCGCCGACGAGGGCGAAGCGCAGCACCTGGGCCAGCGCGCGCTCCCCTCGGACAAGCTGTGTCACAAGACCGTTCACCCCGCCACCGTCGCCCGCCGCGCTGACACCGCACTGACGCCGTACTCACACCGCACCGACGCCTGCGGACTGCACACTGGTGGGGTGGAGATCTCAGCGGCCCTCACGGCCATCCTCGGCGCCTTCGGTCTGTCCGGCGCCGCCGGGCTCAACGCCTGGCTTCCCCTGCTCGTCGTCGGCGGCGCGGACCGTCTCGGCTGGATCGATCTGGGCGACTCCTACTCCTGGCTGTCGTCCACCCCGGCGCTGCTCGGGCTCGCCGTGCTGTTCGTCCTCGACCTCATCGGCGACAAGATCCCCGCCCTCGACTCGGCCGTGCACGCCGTCGGCACCCTCATCGCCCCCACCTCCGGCGCCATCCTCTTCGCCGCCGACACCAGCCTCAACTCCCACCTGCCGCCCACCGTCGCCGTCGTCCTGGGCGCCCTCACCGCGGGCAGTGTGCACGTCGGCCGCACCGTCGCCCGGCCCTTCGTCACCGCGACCACCGCGGGCGCGGGCAACCCGGTGGTCTCCACCGCCGAGGACGGCACCTCCCTCGTCTTGACCGTCCTCGCCCTGGCCGTCCCGATCCTGGCTTTCGTCGCCGTCCTGATCCTGCTGATCGTGGTGTGGTGGTTGGCCCTTCGCGCCCGGCGCTGGGTCCGCGCCCGGCGCGCGCGCCGGGCGGCCGTGCCAGACTGACGCCATGGAACGAGTCCTCGGCATCGGCGGCTACTTTCTGCGCGCCGCCGACCCCGCCGCCCTCACCGCCTGGTACCGCGACTGCCTCGGCCTCGACGCCGCCGACAACGCCGTGTGGCAGCAACAGCCCGGCCCCACCGTCTTCGCGCCCTTCCCCGCCGACACCGACTACTTCGGCTCCCGCACCCAGCAGACCATGCTCAACTTCCGGGTCCGCGACCTCGACGCCATGCTCACCCAGCTCCGGGACAAGGGCGCGAATGTCGCCGAGGAGATCCAGGACATGGACGGGATCGGCCGGTTCGGCTGGGTCACCGACCCGGAGGGAAACCGTATCGAGCTGTGGCAACCCGCCTGAGAACCTACGAATCCCGCTGCGCCCCAGCCCCGTTCGCGGCCCGCAGCGCGGCGTTGTCGTCCTCCAACTCCAGAATCCGCCGCACCCCCGCCAGATTCACCCCGTCGCGCACCAACGCCACGATCCGCCGTAGCCGCGCCAGATCCGCGCTGCTGTAGCGGCGGGTGCCGCCCGCGCTGCGCGCCGGGGTGACCAGACCGTGGCGTTCGTAGAGCCGCAGGGTCTGCACCCCGATACCGGACAAATCGGCCGCGACGGAGATCGCGTAAACCCCTACCGTCGGGTCGGGCAGTGGCTGCCCCTGGTCAGGACCCATTTCCACACCTCACCTCCGATCCGACAACGGCATTATAGGGACCGGTTCGGTTGAGCTCGATTCCCGCGATCTGCTATACAAAATCTAACACTGACGATATAGATCCGAGCCGCTCGCCACCGCGAGCCGGAGCCGTAGGTGTTTCCGGAGGAGATCCGTGATGACCGTTCGACCGCAAGCCGCCCCCGTATCCCCCCGCGACGACGGCGACAGCGCCGACGAGGCCGTCGTCTGGCCCGATCCCAGTCCGCTCGCCGCGTGGTGGACCAAGATCATGCAGACTCCCGGCGATCGCCGGAGCGGCGCCGCCCCCGTCTAGGTTTTTCCTCTTGACCTGGAGCGCACTCCAAGCCGTAGCGTCGGTGCCGGTGACCACGATTCACCCATTCGCGCTACGAAGGAGGACCGCACTCCATGATCGCAACGAGGACGTTGGGCACGCTGACCGTCGGCGCGCAGGGGCTCGGCTGCATGGGCATGAGCCACGCCTACGGCGACCGCGGTGACGACCGCGAATCCATCGCCACCATCCACCGCGCGCTCGACCTCGGCGTCACCCTGCTCGACACCGCCAACGTGTACGGGGCGGGCGTCAACGAGGAACTGGTCGGCCGCGCCATCGCCGACCGCCGCGACAAGGTCGTGCTCGCAACGAAATTCGGCATCGTGTGGGGCGACAGCGGCCCGGCGGGCACGCGCGGCGACGCCGCCTACGTGCGGCAGTGCCTCGACGAGTCGCTGACCCGGCTGGGCGTCGACCACATCGACCTGTACTACCAGCACCGCGTCGACCCCACCGTGCCCGTCGAGGAGACCTGGGGCGCGCTCGCCGACCTCGTGCGCGCCGGGAAGGTCCGCCACCTCGGCATCTCCGAGGCGTCCGCGGACACCATCCGCCGCGCCCACGCCGTGCACCCGGTGACCGCGTTGCAGAGCGAATGGTCGCTGTGGACCCGCGACATCGAGGCCGAGATCGTGCCCACCTGCCGCGAACTGGGCATCGGCATCGTCCCGTTCTCCCCGTTGGGGCGCGGCATGCTCACCGGCGCGCTCGCCTCCGTCGCCGACCTGCCCGAGAACGACATGCGCCGCCGCCTGCCCCGCTTCAGCGACGCCAACTTCGAGCGCAACCTCGCCCTGGTCGACGCGCTGCGCACCCTCGCCGCCGAAAAAGGCGTCACCGCAGGGCAATTGGCGTTGGCGTGGGTCCAGCACCAAGGCGAGGACGTCGTCCCCATCCCCGGCACCAAACGCCGCGCCTACCTCGAGGAGAACGTCGCCGCCGCCGACCTCACCCTCACCGCCGAGGACCTCGCGCGCATCGAGTCCGCCGCCCCCGCCACCGCCGTCGCGGGCGCCCGCTACCCCGAGGACATGCAGCGCGCCACCGGCCGCTGACTCAATTGCGCGGCGCCGCTTGCACTTCGAACGTCACCGGAGTGGACGCGGTGAGCGACGCGCCCGGCGCGGGCGACTGCTCGGCGATGACCCACGGTGTGGTCATCGCGTTCGGATCCTGCCGCACATCGCTCCCGTCGGGCGCGGTCACCGCCGCGATGTCGTAACACAACGCCGCGCCCACCACCGTCTCGCCCAACCGCTTGCCGCGAAAGTCCGGCATCACCTGCGGCCACTGGGTTGTCGCGCAATCCCCACCCGCCGCCGGTGCGGACGTCGCCGTCGTCGCTACCGTCGAACTGTGCCCGCCGTGGCCCTCGTGCGACTCCGACCCCCCGCACCCGGCGATGCCCAATACGAGAACGAACATCGAGACACCGATCCCGGTGCGACGCATAAGGTTTCCTCCGTGATCGAGCCGATGATCCGAACGCGCTCGAACCCTAATACGCGCCCGCCCACCGCGCGTCCGGGGTCCGCCTTCGCGGCGGCCACGGGACCGGTGGGCGGCGCTATGTCCGGTCGATCCCCGACGGCGTGACACCCCAGCTGGCGAGGAGTTTGAGCCGGTCCTCCGACGGCGTGCCGGGTTCGGCGGTGTAGGTGATCAGGTTGTGCACCGCCGGACCCGGTAGGGGAAGGTCGAGGTCACGGAAGGTCAGTTCCAGCTCCCCGACCTCGGGATGCCGCAGCCGTTTACCGCCGTCGTGGCGAATCAGGACATCGTGGGCGGCCCACCGGGAACGGAACTCGGGGCTCAGCGTGCACAACTCGCCGACGAGTTCGCGCAGCGCACGGTCGCGGGGCTCGCGCCCGGCCTCCGCGCGCAGCAGGGCCGCGGTGGCGGCGCAGGCGGCGTCCCAGTCGGGGAAGAACTCCCGGGCGCCGGGGTCGAGGAAGATGTAGCGGCTCAGGTTGGGGCGGCCGCGCCGATCGACCGTGGCGCTGGCGAACATCGGCGAGAACACCGCTCGGGCCAGCGCATTGCTGGCGACCACCTCGGTGCGGCCGTTGCGCACGAACGCCGCGGACAGTGTCATCGCGTCGAGCAGCCACCGCACCTGCGGCGGAACCTCGACATCCCGCCGCCGCGACCGTGCGCGACCCGCGGGCCGCGCCGACCGGGCCAGGTCGAACAGGTAGGTGCGTTCGTCGTCGTCCAGTCGCAGCGCGCGAGCGACCGCGTCCAGGACGTCCTCGGACACACCCGCGATGTGCCCCTTCTCCAGCCGCACATACCAATCCGTGCTCACCCCCGCGAGCACCGCGACCTCCTCACGCCGCAACCCCGCGACCCGACGCCGCGGCCCCGTGGGCAGCCCGACCTGCGCCGGGCTGAGCCGGGCCCGCCGACTGGCAAGGAAATGCCGGATGTCGTCGCGGTTGCCGGGCTGCGGGTCCATGACCTCCACGCTAGCCGCCGGTCACGGCCCGAGGGGGGTCGAGACGATACCCCGATGAACGCGACCTTCTCCGGCGGCGGCGCGCGCGGTCTGCTGGAGACATGACATCTGACGTATTCGGCACCATCGCGCCGGTGGCGCTCGGCACCTGGGCCTGGGGAGACAGCGGCGCGCCGGGCGACGGCTACTTCGGCAGCCCGCTGACCCCCTCCGGCCTGCGCGAGGTCGTCGAGAAGGCACACGCCCACGGATTCACCCTGTGGGACACCGCGGCGGTGTACGGCATGGGCCACTCCGAGACGGCCCTCGCGCAGGCCCTGAAAGGCCACTCCCGCAACGAGTTCCAGCTGTCGACGAAGTTCACCCCGCAGATCGCGGGCGACGACGACGATCCGGTCGCGGCCATGCTCGACCAGAGCCTCGACCGGCTCGACACCGACTATGTCGACCTGTACTGGATCCACAACCCCGCCGACGTGGCCCGCTGGACACCGGCGCTGATCCCGCTGCTGCGCAGCGGCAAGATCAGACACGTCGGCGTCTCCAACCACAACCTGGAACAGATCACCCTCGCCGACCGCATCCTCGGCACGGCCGGCTACCGCGTCGAGGCCGTCCAGAACCACTACAGCCTGCTCTACCGCAACTCCGAACACGCGGGCATCCTCGCCCACTGCCGCACCCACGACATCCCGTTCTTCTCCTACATGGTCCTCGAACAAGGCGCCCTGACCGGCACCTACACCCCCACCCACCCGCTCCCGCCCGGCAGCGCCCGCGCCGCCGTCTACAACCCCGTCCTCCCCCAACTCCAAACCCTCACCGACCGCATGACAGCCCTCGCCGCCCCCCACAGCGCCTCCGCCGCCGACATCGCCACCGCCTGGGCCCTCACCAAGGGCACCACCCCTCTCATCGGCATCACGAAGCCCGCCCACATCGACGGCCTCCGCCGCGCCCGCGCCATCGAACTCACCACCGAGCAGATCACCGAACTGGAAGCCCTCGCCGACGCCACCCACATCGACACACGCGGCAGCTGGGAGCAGGTTATGTAGCATCCGACCGGATCTCGGTGCGACGCACAGGGTTTCGCCGCGCCTGGGACCACCCTGTGCGTCGTCAAGTAGCAGGACAAGTCCGCCGAAAGACGGGTAAACTGCCGACCAACAGACGAGGGGGGACCTCGGTCGAGGTCGCAGATCTGAAAATCGGGGGGTTCATCGATGGCAATCGGATTGTGCCGTACGGTATTTCGAGGCCGCTACGCTCGCGACGAAGCCGCGCTTCTCCAGGGGTTGGCAGGCGCAGGTCTGCTTCTCCTCGCCACAGCCGGTACTGCCGCAGCAGCACAGGTGAACTCCGAGTTCGTATTCCTGTCCCCGGAGCAGTACCAGGCCCGCTGGGGGCGGCTCGCGCCGATCACCGAGACCATCGCGCCCGCACCGACCGGTGACCGGCCCGACGTGACACGGGCACCCCTGCACCGACAAGGTGACGGTTGGGCAGTCATCAAGTGGGACGAGCACGATCTGCGCGGGGTGAGCACGCCGGTTCGAGAAGGGAATGACGTACTCGGCTTCGCCCACTACGCGTTCACCCACAACCTGACGTCGGGTGTCCCGATTCACGCGGCATTTCAGACGCACAAGCCCGACAAGGAACTGGGTGCGCGAGTCGAGTACACCAGCCTGGCCGTCGACCAGAAGGGTGGTGTTCGCTTGACGGTGCGGGTGATTGTCCAAGCGGCGACCGCCACCGACGACCGAATTTACCGGACGACCGACGGAAAGAACATCGGAGTTATCACGGCATACTGTGAGGGCATGGATGTGTGTCCCGGGTGGGTCAACACGGTTCGCTGACCGAGGAGGAATGCGGTTGTCCGACGCCGACGCGCGGTTCGATTTTCTGCTCTCTCGGGCGATTCCGTTCGTGCTCGCTCCGATCGGTTCCGGCGACGGCCCCCGGCTTCGCGGGGTGGTGCGCGGCGGGGCCGGACGCGCGCGGATTGTGTTGTGCGACAGTGCGGATATGCGGCCCGGGGTCGCGGTCGAGTATGACCTGGGCAACGAACTCGACGTTCCCAGTGCCCTCGATCATGCCCGTTTCGTCGTCGCGCCCGTTCTCGATCGCGTGCTGGCGGACCACTCGAACCAGCCCCGAGACAGCCACGGCGACATCATCGTTGCCGCCGCCGACCTCGGATTCGACGCCACGATCGTGACCGATCCGGGGGATCAACGCCTGTTCGGTCTGTTCAGCCTGCTCACCGGCGGCGGCATACCCTGGTTCGCCGACGACTTCGCCTTCGCCGGATTCCTCCACCGCGACGCCGACACCTGCCGCATCTACATCAAGGTCATCCGCAGCGCCCGCACCTACGGCATCGACCTGGACGTCACCGCGGGTTCGGGCCGACAGACCGGATACGCCTATCTCACACAGGAATTGGCACCCTTGGCCCGCACCGGCGACCTCGACGACCGACCCGTCCTCGACGCCACCGACGACTACTGCGACGCCGTCATCGACATCACGGCCTGGCTCGGCCCCGCCCGGCGATGACCCACCGACACGCGCACGTTGGATGGGCGGATTGTTCACACGGTGGGGCGGCTGGGCGGGGGTGAGGTTCGGGGGTCGAGGCACATCCCGGGCCCCACCCGGGCAGCGGTGTCGTGTACCGCGGGGGTGGCGATCGAACAATCCGCCCGCATGGAATTGTGCACCCGGGGCCCGGGGGTACTGGGCGGTTTCGCTGTTACGAAGCGGTGAAAAGAGCATATCGCCGTGTTTCGGCGCGATCATGAATCGGGTTCGGCGAGAACCGTTTCCAACCGCGCCAACGCCGCCCGGATCCGGGCCTTCACCGTCGACAACCCCACTCCCAACTGCGCGGCCACCTGCGGATAGGTCAGGCCGCGGTAGTAGGCCAGCAGTACCGTCTCCCGTTGCAGTGGGGTCAGCACACCCAATCCGCGGCGCACCCAGCGCAGATCGTGGCGGCGCAGGGCCTCCTCCTCGACGATGTCCAGGGGTGGGCGGTAGTCGATGACGCCCCACGCGTGATCGTGTTCGGCGGTGGCGCGTTCGTGTCGGACGCGGTCGACCGCCTGGCGGTGGGCCAGGGTGCGCAGCCAGGTCGCCGCCGAGCCGCGGGTCTCGTCGAATCCGGCGGCGCTGCGCCATACCTGGAGGTACACGTCGTGGCAGGTTTCCTCGGCGTAGCCGGGGTCGCGGAGCACCGCCAGGACCCGGCGGAACACCAAACCGTGTGTGCGGGAATACAATTGGGCGAACGCGTCGCGATCGCCGCGGCCGACGCGACGCACCAGTTCGGCGTCGGGAACGTGTCCGGCCACGAGAGCCCCCAGAAACAGACGAAGGAGTACGAGATCCTGTCCGGGGGCAGGGGTTTCAGGACCCGCTCTGCGATGGTACCGGGTCGGTCAGGGCCGCAGACCGTGTTCGACGATCGCGCGCGCCACCTCGTGCACCCCGATCCGCCGTCGCCGCGCGTGCGCGCGGATCAGCTCGTAGGCCGCCTCGGGGGTGATCCGCCGCGTCCCCGCCAACACCCCCTTGGCCTGTTCGACCACGATTCGCGAGGACAACGCGTGCCGCAGCTGCGCGGTCACCCGTTCCTGGTGGCGCAACCGGTCCGCGGTCAGCAGATGCCCGGCCGCCATCCCCGCCAGCGACGCACCGACCGCCACCTCCGACGCGGTCCACGCCCGCGCCGCGAACACCCCCAACACCCCGAGCACCGCCTCCCCCCACCGCATCGGGATCGCCGCGACCGCCGAAAACCCCTGCCCGACCGCCGCATCGGCGTACTCCGGCCACTCCCCCCGACGCCCGCGCACATCGGCGGCCACGACCGCCTCCCCGCGCCGCAGCGCCTGCACCCCGGGCCCGCGACCGCACGCGCACTGGGTCGCCTCCAGGTCGAGCAGCCCCGCCGCCGTGGCCGCCGCGACCGTACACGTCCCGTCCTCGACCAGCAGCACCGACGCGCCCGCCGCGCCCAACGCCTCGGTCGCGGTGCCGATGAGCCGGGTCACCACCGCGTCGCGGCCGTCCGCGTCGGGCAGCGGAACCGGCCGCGCTCGCTCACCCTCACCCATCCGGTTCGCCCTCGTCCGTGCCGACACCTCGCCCGACACCGCGCTGCGCCGAACCCCTCGATGGTATGACCGCCGGACCGTCCCCGAAACACCCCACCGGCGTGGCTGATTCAACTTTGTTGCGGTGTCAACGGCCGTCGACAACAGTGGCGCACAGATGCCACCATGGAATCCCGTATGCGCGTGACTCCCTTCGTCCCGCCCGGAGGCGCTATGCGGCCCGACGACGAGCACCCCCTGCTGACGGCGCTGATCGCCGGGCTCGAGGTGCTCGCCCACGACTTCGACGTCGTCGACCTGTCCCAGCACCTGGTCGACGCCTGCCCGCCGCTCACCGGCGGCGCCGACGCCGGACTGTTCCTCGCCGACCACCGCCGCGACCTGCAACTGATGGCCTCCACCAGCGAGGAACCCGACCTGCTGGAGCTGTTGCAGGTCGAGGCGCTCGACGGCCCCGGCCGGCACACCTTCCGCACCGGGGCGCCCACCGTGGTCGCCGACCTCGCCCGCACCAACCACCGCTGGCCCGAATTCTGCCAGCGCGCACTGGATTTCGGCTACCGCGCGGCGTGCGCGCTGCCGCTGCGGGCGCGCGGCGGCAGCGTCGGCGCCCTCACCATTCTCACCGCCACCCTCGGCGGCCCCGACGCCGCCGCCCTGCGCACCGGACAGGCCCTCGCCGATCTCGCGGGCCTGGGCATCACCGCCCGGGTCGCGCTGCCGCGCCTGGACGACCTGACCGCCCACCTGCCCGCCGTGCTGCGCACCCGCATCGTCATCGAACAGGCCAAAGGCGTTCTCGCCGAACGCGGCGGCCTCGACATGGCCGACGCGTTCCGCCGCCTGCGCGCCCACGCCCACCGCACCGGCCGCCGCCTCGCCGAGGTCGCCGCCGCCGTCGTCGACGGCACCGAGGACACCGCCCCCCTCCTCGACTGAGCCGCAGCGCGGAATCGGCCGGGCCGTTCGATGAGCCGCGACGCGGAATCGGCCGGGCCGCCCCGGTGAGCGGCGACGCGAAATTGGCCGTGCCGCACGATGATCACCGCGCGCGCCCTCGCCCTGGCATCGCATGCGATATCGCAGCGTGCGCCGGGCCGCACTCACTCCCCGTCGAACCGCACCCGCCGCGCCACCACCGCGTGCGCGACCTCGGCCAGCGACATCCCGTGCCCGAAGGCGTAGGCGCGCAGCCGCGCGTAGGCGTCGGGGACCGTCACGTTCGATTGCGCCACAACCATTCCCGCGGCCTGATGGATGGCCCGGCTCGCCATGGGTTGTTCGAGCCAGTCGTCGTCGAGGTCGGTGCCGAAACGGCGGGAGCGGGCCAGCACCAGCTGCGCGGTGATGAGATCGGCGATGTGCAGACCCGCCGACAGGGCGGTCGCGTCGAGCGGACCGGGCTCGTCGCGGTAGAGATCCAAGGCCCCGAAACGCAACGCCCCCAACCGAAGCGGCACCGCGACCATCGCCCCCGACACACGCGTCCCGGCGAGAGCGTCGGCGAATCCGGGCCAGCGGTCCCCGGGCCCGGCCAGATCCCGCACCGGCACCGGCACTCCCGTGGCGACGGCGTCCACGGCCGGACCCTCCCCGACGGTGGCCTGCACGGCCTCGACGCCCGCGGCCACGGCGTCGCTGCTGCACCACGGTTGCACCCCCGCGTGCTGTTCATCGATCACGATCGCGGCGCGCTGCACCGGCAGCACGCGCACACTGGCACGGCACGCACCCGCGACACCACCCCCGCCGGCCCGCAGGGCCGCCAGGAATCGCTCGGTCAGCTGCTCGAACCCTGTCACGCCGTATCCCCGCCCACCTGTGCCGACCACGCCCCGGTGAGCCCGACCACAGCGCCCTCGGGTCCGTGAGATCGGCCATCCCGCCCGCGTGCCGCGCCCGCGCGAGGGGCGTCGAAACCCGCTGCGGGAGAACGTCTCAGCGCTGACCACCTTGCCATATCCCGACCCCGCACGCGACCGGGATACGGGTTGCCGCGCCCGCGTACCCCGGCCTACCGTGGCGGGCGAGCACTACCGTCGTGAGGAGTTCCGCCCCATGTTCGATCTCGGCTCGGCCGTCCTGAATCTGGCCAACGTCGTCACCTCGATCGCCGCCAACATCACCTACCTGCTGCACGCCTGGGGGCTGGCGTAGTCACCGCCCGGTCACCCTTGCAGGTACTGCACGAGGTGTTCGCGCTCGTCCTCGAGTTCGGAGATCGCGCTCTTCACCACGTCCCCGATGCTGACGATGCCGACCATGCGGCCCGCGTCGAGGACGGGCAGGTGCCGGATGCGGTGGTCGGTCATGGTGGCGCGCAGGCTTTCCACCCGGTCGTCGGGGGCGCAGGTGTGCACCACCGCGGTCATGATGTCGGCCACCGGATGATCCAGCAGCGCCGCGCCCACCGCGTGCAGTCGGCGCACGATGTCGCGTTCGGACACGATGCCATCGATGCCGATTCCGTTCGCCGACACCACGACCGCGCCGACATTGTGTTCGGCCAGTATCTGAAGTAGTTCCCGCACGCTCGCGTCGGGCGCGATCGTCACCACGTCGGCGCCCTTCCTGCGCAGAATCTCCGAGATCCGCATATCTGCCGCCCTACCGTCGTTGCCCTCTGTGTCGTTCAGGATCTCGCGTTTTCGCCCCGGTGACCAGCAACGATTCCAGCAGGAACGATCAACCCGCCGGTGAAGTCCCCCGCGCCGACGCGCCGCGGAGTATCGCAACCTGCCCCGCCCGGCCGCCTTGCGGACGTAGCATTCGAACCGTGGCCGATGCGATCCGTCCCGCGACGCTGCGGGTTCTCGTGTACTCGAGCGATGCCGACACCCGCGCCCAGGTGATGCTGGCCCTGGGCCGGCACCCTCACCCCGACCTGCCCGCGTTCGACTACCTCGAGGTCGCCACCGCGCCCGTCGTCATCGCGCACCTCGACGCGGGCGAGGTGGATCTGGCCGTCCTCGACGGCGAGGCCGCCCCCACCGGCGGTCTCGGCCTGGCCAAACAGCTCAAGGACGAGATCCCCGCCTGCCCGCCCCTGGTCGTGCTCACCGCCCGCGCCGACGACGCCTGGCTCGCCAACTGGTCGCGCGCCGACGCCGCCAGCTCCCACCCCATCGACCCCTTCCACCTCACCGAGGCCGTCACCGGCGCCCTGCGCGGCCGCCCGGCGGCCTAGCCCCGGTCACCGAGTGGCGGCGGGCCGAGCCCCCACCGCCGCCACCACGCCCGCCGCGACCACCAGCCCCACGCACGACCACAGCCCTGCGCGGATCCCGAACCCGTCGACGACACCGCCACCGACCAACGCGCCCAACGCGATCGAGCCGTTGAACACCGCGACCAGGATCGCCGAGGCCGCCTCGCGGGCGTCGGGCGCGGCGGCCACGGTCCAGTTCTGCGAGGTCACCGACACACCGCCGTAGGCGACGCCCCACACCACGAGCAGCGTGGTCGCCACGGGCAGCGTGTGGGTGAGCGCGAGCGCGGCCACCGCCGCGGGCAGGGTGAGGGTGATCAGCAGCACCGCCCGGCGCGGGGCGCGCGCGGCGAGCGCGCCGAGGGTGAATGTGCCTGCGACACCGGCGATTCCGTAACCGAGCAGCACCGTGCCGATCGTGGGCGCGGTGGCGGCGGTGGCCTGTTCGAGGAACGGCCGGATATAGGTGTAGGCGGCGAAATGCCCGGTCACCAGCAGCACCACCACGATCATGCCGGTGCGCAGCGACGGCCGGGCCAGCAGCGCGGGCAACGCCCGCGGCGACGCGGCGCGCGCGGCGGGCAGTGACGGCACGACCAGCGTCACGGCCGCCGCGACCCCCAGCGCCAGCAGCGCCGCCGCCCCGAATGCCCACCGCCACCCGACCGTCGACCCCAGATACGTCCCCGCGGGCACCCCGAGCACCGAGGCCACCGCGACCCCGCTGAAGATCACCGACGTCGCCCACCCCACCGACCCCGCCCCGACCAGCCGCGCCCCGAGACTGCCCGACACCGCCCACACCCCACCCATGCCCACCCCGATCAGCACCCGCCCCGCCACCAGCGTCCCGAATCCCGGCGCCACCGCCGACAGCAGATTCCCCACCGCGACCACTCCCAGCATCACGCACAACACCACCCGCCGGTCCACCCGCCCCCACACCACCGGCACCAGCGGCGCGGTCATGGCCAGCACCCCGGTGATCGTCAACGCCGACCCCGCCCGCCCGTCGGAGATCCCCAGCCCCGCCCCGACCGGGGTCAGCAACCCCACCGGCAGCATCTCCGAGGTCACCGCCGTGAACGTCCCCGCCGCCACCACCGCCACCGCGGGCCAGCCACCCGAAACATCCTGCCGCGCAACCGAATCAACGCACACATCCGTCATGCCCCCAGCCAACCCGCGACCACCGGCGGGAACAACGGCGAAGTCCTCATCCTTCTATGAGCGGGACTCATCGACCGAGGAAGGAGCCGCGATGGAGCTGCGCGAACTGGAGGCGTTCCTCGCCGTGGCCGAGGAACTGCACTTCGGCCGGGCCGCCGCGCGGCTGCGCCTGTCGCAGAGCCGGATCTCGCAACTGCTGCGCGCCCTCGAGGGCCGCATCGGCGCCCGCCTGGTCGACCGCACCAGCCGCCGCGTGCGCCTGACCCCGCTCGGCGAGCAGCTCTACCCCGACCTCGACACCGCCTACCGCGACCTGCGCGCTGCCGTGGACACCGCCCGCGCCACCGCTCGCGGCCGCCGCGGGGTGCTGCGCATCGGGTTCCAGGGCAGCGCCGACGAACGAATCATGGCCGCCGTCAGCGCCTTTCGCGACCACCACCCCGAGGTCACCGTGGAACTCGTCGAAATCCCCTACGCCGACCCGTTCGGCCCGGTGCGCCGCCAGGAGACCGACGCCGCGCTGGTGCTGCTGCCGGTCGCCGAACCCGATCTCGCGCTCGGGCAGATCCTGCCGCCCCGCCCGCAGGTCCTCGTCGTCGCCGCCGACCACCCCTTCGCCGCCCGCCCCGCCCTGCACGCCAACGAGCTCGCCGCCTGCCCGCTCATCGCCACCGCCGCTCCCGCACCGGACTACTGGCGACTGGCCCAAGCACCCACCCACACCCCGGCCGGGGACCCGATTCCCGCGGGTCCGCGCGTGCGCACCACCCAGGAGGCGATCGCCGCGGTCGCCGCCGGGCGCGGCGCACTCCTGTTGTGCCGCACCACCGCCGACTACCATCGCCGCCCCGATGTGGCGTTCGTGCCGGTGCGCGGGGTGCCCGAGTCCCGGCTCGGGCTGGTGTGGGCGCGCGATCACGAGAGTCATCGGGTGCTGGACTTCGCCGCGGTGCTCGGCCGCGTTCCCGACGCCGCCGTCATGTGACGAATCGGGGCGATTGCGTCGATTCGGTCATAAATCGCAGTACGGAAATCGATCAAACACCCCCCGCATTCCCGCGGTATTCAGAAGGAACGGTTGTAGGCTGTGCCCTAGCTCACACGAGCGCGGGCGTCGACATCACGTCTGGCCGCAGACTCTCCCCCTCGTCCGTGCCGCGTGCCGAGCGGGCCCAGGGGCGAGACTGGCCCGGCCGACGACGATGTCAGCCCCGCCTCGGCAGCTGCCGTCCGCGTCAGGTCTCGAGGAGGGGTTGCAGTTGTGAACACCGAGGTGCCGACCCTCGTCCTGGGCGCGATCGCGGCGGCGTTCGCGCTGGTCTCGCTGGCGCTCGCGGCCTTCATCGGCCCCAAACGCTACAACCGGGCCAAACTCGAAGCCTACGAATGCGGTATCGAACCCACCCCGCACGCGGTGGGCGGCGGCCCGGGAAACGCTGCCGGACAACGGTTTCCGGTCAAGTACTACCTGACCGCGATGCTGTTCATCATCTTCGACATCGAGATCGTGTTCCTCTACCCGTGGGCGATCCACTTCGATGCGCTGGGTGTGTTCGGGCTGGCCGCGATGGCGCTGTTCATCTTCAACGTCTCGGTGGCCTACGCGTACGAGTGGCGGCGCGGCGGCCTGAGCTGGGACTGAGCCGAGGGAAGAAACGACAATGGGTCTCGAGGAGAAGTTGCCCAGCGGATTCCTGCTGAGCACGGTCGAACAGTTCGCGGGCTATCTGCGCAAGGGCTCGCTGTGGCCCGCCACCTTCGGGCTGGCGTGCTGCGCGATCGAGATGATGGCCACCGGCGCGGGCCGATTCGATCTCGCCCGGTTCGGGATGGAGGCGTTCCGCGCCTCGCCCCGCCAGGCGGATCTGATGATCGTCGCGGGCCGGGTCAGCCAGAAGATGGCGCCGGTGCTGCGGCAGGTCTACGACCAGATGACCGAACCGAAATGGGTGCTGGCCATGGGCGTGTGCGCGTCCTCGGGCGGGATGTTCAACAACTACGCCATCGTGCAGGGCGTGGATCACGTTGTGCCCGTGGACATCTACCTGCCCGGCTGCCCGCCGCGCCCGGAGATGCTGCTGCACGCGATCCTGAAACTGCACGAGAAGATCCAGCAGATGCCCCTCGGCGTGGACCGCGAGGAGGCGGTGCGCGCCGCCGAGGCCGCCGCGCTCGCGGTCACCCCGACCGTGCGGATGACGGGACTGCTGCGATGAGCGAGGACCGCGAACCCACCGACCAGGACGAGGCCACCCGCGCCGAACAGGACCAGCGCGCCGTGCCCGGCGACGAGGTGATCGGCGTGCGGCGCGGCATGTTCGGCGTCACCGGCACCGGCGACACCTCCGGCTACGGCCGCCTCGTGCGCACCGTCGCCCTGCCCGGCGGCACCGCACCCCCCTACGGCGGCTACTTCGACGACCTCGTCGACCGGCTGCGAGAGGCGTTGCCCGACAACGGTTTCGACGCCGCGGTGGAGAAGATCGTGGTGTTCCGCGGCGAACTCACCCTGCACATCCGCCGCGCGCAGCTGCCCGCGGTGGCGCGCGCGCTGCGCGACGACGCCGCGCTGCGGTTCGAGCTGTGCCTGGGCGTGAGCGGCGTGCACTACCCCGACGAGACCGGCCGCGAACTGCACGCCGTCTACCACCTCACCTCGATCACCCACGGGCGGCGGCTGCGCCTGGAAGTGGCCGCCCCCGACGACGATCCGCACATTCCCTCGCTGTACGCGGTGTATCCGACCACCGACTGGCACGAACGCGAGACCTACGACTTCTTCGGGATCCTGTTCGACGGTCACCCGTCGCTGACCCGCATCACCATGCCCGACGACTGGCGCGGGCATCCGCAGCGCAAGGACTACCCGCTCGGCGGCATCCCCGTCGAATACAAGGGCGCGCGCATCCCGCCGCCCGACCAGCGGAGGGCATACAGCTGATGACCGACACACAGACGTCCCCGACCACGGTCACCGTCGTCGGGCAGGACTGGGCCGACGTGCGGCAGGCCCTGGGCGGCGCGGCCGAGGAACGCATCGTCGTCAACATGGGCCCGCAGCATCCCTCCACGCACGGGGTGCTGCGGCTGATCCTCGAGATCGAGGGCGAGACCGTCACCGAAGCCCGCTGCGGCATCGGCTATCTGCACACCGGCATCGAGAAGAACCTCGAGTTCCGCAACTGGGTGCAAGGGGTCACCTTCGTCACCCGCATGGACTACCTCTCCCCGTTCTTCAACGAGACCGCCTACTGCCTGGGCGTGGAGAAACTGCTCGACATCACCGACGACATCCCCGAACGCGCCACGGTGATCCGGGTGCTGTTGATGGAACTCAACCGCATCTCCTCGCATCTGGTGGCCCTCGCGACCGGCGGCATGGAACTGGGCGCGCTCACCCCGATGCTGTTCGGGTTCCGCGAACGCGAACTGGTCCTCGACATCTTCGAACTGATCACCGGGCTGCGGATGAACCACGCCTACATCCGCCCCGGCGGCCTCGCCCAGGACCTGCCCGACGACGGCGTCACCAAGATCCGAGAGCTGTTGGCGCTCATGCCGTCCCGGCTGCGCGACATGGAACTGCTGCTCAACGAGAACCCGATCTGGAAGGCCCGCACCCGCGGCATCGGCTACCTCGACCTGGCGGGCTGCATGGCCCTGGGCATCACCGGCCCCATCCTGCGCGCCACCGGGCTGCCGCACGACCTGCGCACCGCCCAGCCCTACTGCGGCTACGACACCTACGACTTCGACGTCGTCACCGACACCGGCTGCGACGCCTACGGCCGCTACCTCATCCGGGTCAGGGAGATGCGCGAATCGCTGAAGATCGTCGAACAGTGCCTGGACCGGTTGCGGCCCGGCCCGATCATGGTGTCGGACAAGAAGATCGCCTGGCCCGCCGACCTGAAACTCGGCCCCGACGGGCTGGGCAACTCCCCCGAACACATCGGCCGCATCATGGGCACCTCCATGGAGGCGCTGATCCACCACTTCAAACTCGTCACCGAGGGCATGCGGGTGCCCGCGGGACAGGTGTACTCGGCGGTGGAGTCCCCGCGCGGCGAGCTCGGGGTGCACATGGTCTCCGACGGCGGCACCCGCCCCTACCGGGTGCACTACCGCGACCCGTCGTTCACGAATCTGCAAGCGGTGGCGGCGATGTGCGAGGGCGGCATGGTCGCCGACGTCATCGCCGCGGTCGCGAGCATCGACCCGGTGATGGGTGGTGTGGATCGATGACCGAGATCCTGCTGAAACTGTCCGCGCGCCCGATCCCCTACCCGCAGGACGTGCGCGACCGCCTCCAGCTCGAGGCCAAGGAGATCATCGAACGCTACCCGCACCCGCGCTCGGCGCTGCTGCCGCTGCTGCACCTGGTGCAGAGCGTCGAAGGCTACGTCTCGGGCACCGGAATCGGTTTCTGCGCCGAACAATTGGGCCTCACCGACGCCGAGGTCGCCGCCGTGGCCACCTTCTATTCCATGTACCGGCGCACCCCCACCGGCGACTACCACGTCGGGGTGTGCACCAACACCCTGTGCGCGATCCTCGGCGGCGACCGCATCCTCACCGACCTCACCGAGCATCTGGGCATCGGTCCCGGGGAGACCACCCCCGACGGCACCGTCACCCTCGAGCACCTCGAATGCAACGCCGCCTGCGACTACGCCCCCGTCGTCATGGTCAACTGGGAGTTCTTCGACAACCAGACCCCCGAATCCGCTCGCGCCCTGGTGGATTCGCTGCGCCGCGGCGAACAGGTCACCGGCACCCGCAGCGGCGCCCCCGTGTGCACCTTCCGCGACACCGCCCGCATCCTCGCCGGATTCCCCGACGAACGCCCCGACGCCACCGAGGGCGAACCCGGCGCGGCGACCCTCGCCGGGCTGCGCGCCGCGCGCGACACCAACGAGGAAGGCGCGCAATGACTCTCGCCCCCGTACTCACCCGCTCCTGGGACCGGCCCCGCTCCTGGACCCTGGACACCTACCGCGCCCACGACGGCTACCAGGGCTTGGCGCGCGCGCTGCGGATGCCGCCCGACGAGGTGATCGCGGCGGTCAAGGACGCCGGGCTGCGCGGGCGCGGCGGGGCCGGCTTCCCCACCGGCATGAAATGGGGGTTCATCCCCCAGGACGACGACAAACCGCACTACCTGGTCGTCAACGCCGACGAGTCCGAGCCGGGCACCTGCAAGGACATCCCGCTCATGCTCGCCACCCCGCACGCGCTGATCGAGGGAATCGTGATCGCCGCCTACGCGATTCGCGCCGCGCACGCGTTCGTCTACGTGCGCGGGGAGGTGCTGCCGGTGCTGCGGCGGTTGCAGAGCGCGGTCGCCGAGGCCTACGCGGCCGGATATCTCGGCCACGACATCCTCGGCTCCGGCTTCGACCTCGACCTCATCGTGCACGCCGGGGCGGGCGCTTACATCTGCGGTGAGGAGACCGCGCTGCTCGACTCCCTCGAGGGCCGCCGCGGCCAACCCCGGCTGCGGCCGCCGTTCCCCGCGGTCGCCGGGCTCTACGCGTGCCCGACCGTGGTCAACAATGTCGAATCCATCGCCAGCGTCCCGCCGATCCTCGCGCGTGGGGTGGAGTGGTTCCGGTCGATGGGCAGCGAGAAATCCCCCGGCTTCACCCTGTACTCGCTGTCGGGCCACGTCACCCGGCCCGGCCAGTACGAGGCCCCGCTCGGAATCACGTTGCGGGAGTTGCTCGACCACGCGGGCGGGGTGCGCCGCGGGCACACGCTGAAGTTCTGGACCCCCGGCGGCTCGTCGACACCGCTGCTGACCGCCGAGCACCTCGACGTCCCCCTCGACTACGAGAACGTGATCGCCGCCGGATCCATGTTGGGCACCAAGGCATTACAGATCTTCGACGACACCACCTGCGTGGTGCGCGCGGTGCTGCGCTGGACCGAGTTCTACGCCCACGAGTCCTGCGGCAAATGCACCCCCTGCCGCGAGGGCACCTACTGGCTGGTGCAACTGCTCGAGCGTCTCGAATCCGGCGCGGGCACCGACACCGATCTGACGACGCTGCTCGACATCGCCGACACCATCAACGGCAAGTCGTTCTGCGCGCTCGGCGACGGCGCGGCCAGCCCGATCGTGTCCTCGCTGAAGTACTTCCGCGACGAATACCTCGAGCATCTGCGCCACGGCGGATGCCCCTTCGATCCCGCCCGGTCCACCGCCTGGGCCGATGTTGCAGAGGGTGTGTGATGACCAGGACCGTGAGCAGCAACCCCAACGACGTCGTCCCGGCCGACCTGGTCAGCCTCACCATCGACGGCGCCACCGTCAGCGTCCCCGCCGGGACGTTGCTCATCCGCGCCGCCGAACTCGTCGGCATCCAGATCCCCCGCTTCTGCGACCACCCCCTGCTCGACCCCGTCGGCGCGTGCCGCCAATGCCTGGTCGAGGTCGAGGGGCAACGCAAACCGGTGGCCTCGTGCACGATGGCCGTCGCCGAGGGCATGATCGTGCGTACCCAGCTGTCCTCCCCCGCCGCGGCCAAGGCGCAGGAGGGGGTGATGGAGCTGCTGCTGATCAACCATCCCCTCGACTGCCCGGTGTGCGACAAGGGCGGGGAATGCCCGTTGCAGAACCAGGCCCTGTCCAACGGCCGCGCCGAATCCCGCTTCGAGGGCGTCAAACGCACCTACCCCAAACCGATTCCGCTCTCCCCCGCGGTGCTGCTGGACCGGGAACGCTGCGTGCTGTGCGCGCGCTGCACCCGCTTCTCCCAGCAGATCGCCGGGGACCCGTTCATCGAGTTGATGGAACGCGGCGCGCTCGAACAGGTCGGCATCGCCGACGGTGAACCGCTGCAATCGTATTTCTCCGGCAACACCGTGCAGATCTGCCCCGTCGGCGCGCTCACCGGCACCGCCTACCGCTTCCGCGCCCGCCCCTTCGACCTCGTCTCCAGTCCCGCCGTGTGCGAACACTGCGCCTCGGGCTGCGCCCAGCGCACCGACCACCGCCGCGGAAAGGTGTTGCGCCGCTTGGCCGGTGACGACCCGCAGGTCAACGAGGAATGGAACTGCGACAAGGGCCGCTGGGCGTTCGCCTACGCCAGCGAACCCGACCGGCTCACCACCCCGCTCGTCCGCGACGACACCGGCGAACTGGTCCCCGCGTCCTGGCCCGAAGCCCTCGCCCGCGCCGCCCGCGGATTGACCGTCGCGCGCGGCAACGCGGGCGTGCTCGTCGGCGGCCGCGTCACCGTCGAAGACGCCTACGCCTACACCAAATTCGCGCGCCTCGCGCTGGGCACCGACGACATCGACTTCCGCGCCCGCCCCCACTCGCGCGAGGAGGCCGACTTCCTCGCCGCCCGCGTCGCCGGGCGCGGCACCGTCGTCGACTACGCCGCCCTCACCGCCGCCCCGGTGGTGCTGCTGGCCGGATTCGCGCCCGAGGAGGAATCCCCGATCGTCTACCTGCGCCTGCGCAAGGCCGCCCGCACCCGCGGCCTGCCGGTGTATTCGATTGCGCCCTACGGGGATCGGGGCCTGGAACGCATGTCCGGGCGGCTGCTGGCCGCCGCGCCCGGCGAGGAGGCCCGCGTCCTGGACGAGCTGCTCACCGCCGATCCCGTGCTCGCCGGGCGGCTGCGCGAACCCGGCGCGGTCATCCTCGTCGGCGAACGCCTCGCCATCGCGCCGGGCGCGCTGTCGGCGGCGGCGCGCCTGGCCGACGCCAC